>JBKPSV010000199.1:0-10055 GCA_046735215.1 Pseudomonadota bacterium
GTGATGCGCCGGAACTTCTGCCAGCCGCTGGCGCCGTCCAGTAGCGCCGCCTCGTACAGCGACGGTGAAATCGTTTGTAGTCCGGCCAACAGCGTAATTGCCACAAACGGGATGCCGCGCCAGATGTTGGCGACGATCAGCGACCAGCGCGCCGGCCAGGGCGTGCCCAGGAAATTGATATAGTGGTCCTTCAGGTGCAGCACGTCGACGACGATGTAGGAGATGATCGAGAACTGTGGCGAATAGATCCACCACCAGGCGATCGACGACAAGACGGTCGGCACGATCCATGGCAGCAGCACGATGGCGCGGAGAAAAGCCTTGAACGGGATGTGGTGGTTCAGCAGCATCGCCAGCCACAGGCCCAGCATGAATTTTCCGACCGTCGCGACCGTGGTGTAGAAGATCGTGTTGGTCACCGACATCCAAAAGATCGGGTCTTCCAACAGGTACAGGAAGTTGTCGAGGCCGATGAACTCGCCCGGCTGGCCAATTGTTGCGTCGGTCATCGACAGCCAGAGGCCAAGGCCCAATGGATAGGTCAGAAATACGACCAGCAGGCCGATGGTTGGCAGCATACAGAGAAATACCAGGAACGGCTTGTAGTCGAAGAGCCGCGTCACCACCCCGTCCGGTTTACGGACGAAGATCAATCGTTGCAGGCCTACATCGGACGTCGTGGTGCTCATCGTGCTTCCGTTCCTGAACTGGGGCGCCGCCGCCAGTCGGCAGCGCCCCACGCGTTAGGCATCAGGCCTTCTTGTAGTATCGCTCCGCGGCGCGGGCCGCCTGTTTCGCCGCCGCTTCCGGCGTACTGGCGCCGGTGACCACGGAGGCGAACATGTCCACGACGGTGTAGTTGGCGATGACCGCCGCGGATGCCGCGCTGATCGGACCCTTGTAGCCATCGTAGAACGGCGAATCCAACGCTGCCGAGAACGGCTTCAGCTTCGGATCAGAGTTCCAGAAGTTCATCTTGCTGTAGGCCTTCAGCGGCTGGCACCAGTAGCCGAGGCAGCTCGACAGCCACATCCCGTACTGGTCCTTCTCCATCATGAAGCGGATGTACTCCTTGGCGGCGTTAGGGTACTTGCTGTGCTTGAACAGCATTGCGCTGATCGGTGCCGCCGTCATCGGCTTCCGCGCCGAGTGGCCGTACGGTGTGTCCTGGACCTGCGTGTCGGCCGCCATCGCGTTCACCTTCGCGTCCGGCGACTTCAGCATCGAGTAGTAGAGTGACACGCCGTTGAAGGTCATGCCGATCGCGCCTGACTGGTAGGCCTGGTTGTTGCCCACGTCGTTCCAGGTCAGCGTGCCCGGGATCATCGTCTTTTGCAGCTCGGTGGCATATTTCAGGGCAGCTAACGTCTCCTTTGAGTCGAGTGCGACCTTCCCGTTCTGGTCGACCACGAAGGCGTTGTGGGTCCACAGCAGCCATTCCGAGAAGCCGTTGGCGTCGCCCAGCGCGTGGCCAAGAGACATGCCGAATGGGTGACCAGACTTCTGCAGTTTCTGGCAAAGATCAAGGAACTTATCGAGGTCGTTGGGGATCTCGTTGTAGCCCACTTCGTTGACCCAGGACTTGCGATACATAACCGGACCCGTGCCGCCGCCCAGCGGCAGCGCCAACCAGTTCTTGGTATTCCACTTGCGGCCGTACAGCATGGCCAAGTCGTACCAGCCGCCATACTTGGCGCCGAGATATTCAGCGAGGTCGGTCATCTCCACCAATTTGTCGGCGTAGATGTGCGGGTCAGCCCCAAAGCTGACGAACAGGTCGGCGCCGGCGCCGGTGTTGGCAACCACGGCAAGCTGTGGTCGCAGGTCCTCCCAGCTCAGGAAGTCAACTTTTACTTCGACGCCGGTCTTCTTGCTGAACTCTTCCGTGTTCTTCTTCCAGTAGACCTCGTCCGGATCGACAAACTTCGCCGGACGGATCATGTGCAGCGATGCGCCCTGCTCGATCTTGTATTCCGGGGGCTTCACGTCGGCGGTCGGTACATCATCGACTGCCGCGTGCGCGCCGATGATCGGGATCGACGATACTCCGAGCGCGGCCGCGCCAAGAGCCAATGAGTCACGCCGCGTGATTGCCATTCAGGGTTTCCTCCATTGCCGGTCGGTCGTGTGCGTGGCCTTCGAGACCGGACAATCGAAGGTCCGTTGCATAATCTGCCTGCGCTGCCGTGCCGTAAAGTGCTGTCTAGGCGGCTCGCTGCCCGGTTGCGGCATCGAACAGGTGCACCAGTGCGGGGTCGGGTGCGATGCGTATCGTCTCGCCCGGCTTCGCGGAGATGCGCTCGCGAAAGGCACATATCACCGAGGCGCCGGCGAAATCCGCTACGACCTGTGTCTCCGATCCGGTCGGTTCCACCACGTGGACGATGGCGGGCAATCCCGACGGATTCAACTGGAAGTGCTCGGGGCGTACACCATACACCGCGGGCTTTCCGGCGGATCCATTGGATGTCTGAGGCAACGGCAGCGAGGTCCCGCCATCGGCCTTGAATGCACCGTTCTCGACTGTGCCGTTTAGGAAGTTCATTGCAGGCGAGCCAATGAAGCCAGCGACGAACAGGTTGGCGGGGCGATCATAAAGGTCGAGGGGAGCGCCAATCTGCTCGACATTACCCGAATTCATGACGACGATCTTATCGGCCATCGTCATGGCCTCGATCTGGTCGTGGGTGACATAGACCGTCGTGGTTTCCAGCCGCTGGTGCAGCTCCTTGATCTCGGCTCGCATGGCCACGCGCAGCTTCGCGTCCAGGTTGGACAGTGGCTCGTCGAACAGGAACACCTGCGGGTTGCGGACAATTGCCCGACCCATGGCGACGCGCTGCCGTTGTCCGCCGGACAGCTGACGCGGAAAGCGATTGAGATACTGCGTCAGGCCCAGGATCTGGGCCGCCCGCTGCACTTGCTGGTCAATCGTCGCCTTCGGCACCTTCGCCAGCAACAGCGAGAACGCCATATTGTCGCGCACGGTCATGTGCGGGTAGAGCGCATAGTTCTGGAACACCATGGCAATGTCGCGCTCCTTCGGCGCAACGTTGTTCACCACGCGTCCGCCGATGGCGATCTCGCCGGCGGTGATATTCTCCAGCCCGGCGATCATGCGCAGCAGCGTCGATTTGCCGCAGCCCGAAGGGCCGACCAGGATGACGAATTCGCCGTCCTCGATCTCGACGCTGACGCCGTGCAGGACTTCAGTGGAGCCGAACGCCTTGCGGACGTTCCGAATAGAAACGGTAGCCATGGCGTTCTTGAAGTATCCTCCTCATCGTTATTGCCGGGACTTGACCCGGCCATCCACATCAACCTTTCCGATCGCTCGTCAGAGACGTGGATGGCCGGCCTTCGCCGGCCATGACGGCGACGAGTGGCGGCCGTTGGCCGCCACAAGTATCTAGAACTTAGAGACCCGCGTCTCCTTTGCAGTGATGAACTCCAGCAACGCCGGCTTGCCGGCCTGCGTCTGCTCGATGCCGCGCTGGATCGCCGCCTTGATCTGCGCCGGGTCCGTCACCCGCTCGCCATAACCGCCGAATGCCTTCGCCATGTCCGCATAGTTTCCGGAGATATCGGTGGACCGATACTTTTCGGTGGACACAGGCATTACCTTCAGCTCGATGGCCATGGAGAAGTTGTTCATCAGGCACGAGAGAATGGGAATCCGCTCGCGCACCGCGGTCTCGAAGTCCATGCCGGTGAAACCGATCGCCGCGTCGCCCCAGAAGTTGATGCAAAGTTTGTCGGGTTTCGCGAGCTTGGCACCCATCGCCAACCCGAGGCCCATCCCGAGCTGAGTCGTCTTGCCCCAGCCGATATAGGATAGCGGCTCGGTCGATACCCAGAAGGGCGAGATCTGATCGCGCGGGCTGCCGGCATCATGCGTGATGATGGTGTTCTTCGGGTCGGTGCCAGCCATCAGTTCCCAGATCACGCGATACGGGCTGATCGGTGCCTCGTTCGAGTTCAGCAGCGGCTTCCATTGCGCCATCCACTCTTCGCGCACCTTGGTGATCTCGGCGACCACCTCTTTCGGATCGCGATTGGATTTGATGGTCTGCTTCAGTTCACCGGTCAGTGCCTCCAGCACCAGCGATGCGTCGCCGATCAGCCCGACCGCGGCGATGACGTCCTTGTTCAGATGATCCGGGTCGAGCGTAGCATGGATGAACTTCTTTCCCTGCGGGAACTTGATGCCGAAGTTCGTCTCGGTGAACGAGCAGCCGATGCCGATGATCAGGTCGGCATTGGCGACGAAATGGTGCACGGGTTTCGGCAGCGCGTTGCCACCCGAGCCAAGCGACAACGGATGGTTCTCGGGGAAAGCGCTCTTGCCGCCCAGGCTGGTGGTGACCGGCGCGCCCAGAAGCTCGGCGAAGGCGCGAAGCTGCGGCCAGGCCTCGGACCACTGAACGCCAGTGCCGGCGTAAATCAGCGGTCGCTTCGCCGCCAGGATGGCTTCCGCCGCCTTGCGTACATCGACCGGATCGGGTGCGGTGCGCACATGAGTTACCGGCGTGTAATCCAATTGGCCGATGTCCGCTCCCCAAAGGTCGGTGGGGATCTCGACGATGCACGGACCGCCGCGGCCATTGCGCAGCCGCGAGAAGGCGCGACGCATCACGTTCGACAGTTCGTTTGCGACGACCAGTGGCTCGGCTGACTTCGCCACACCGCGCATTTCGCGCACCGCACTATAGTTCGGGTCGATATGCGCGATCCGCTGCGGATAGCCCTGCGGGATCACCAGGACCGGCACCGACTCGCTGTACGCCTGGGCGATGCCGCCGTAGGCGTTCTCCGTACCTGGGCCGTGCTGCATGCAAAACGCGCCGATCTTCTTGCCCGAGGTCACGCGCGAGATCGCGTCGGCCATGTGCAAACCGATGCGCTCCTGGCGCACGATGATCGGTCGGATGTCCGCGGATGCGGCGTATTCGAGCAGATGGTTGACGGGATAGCCGCAAAGTATCTCAATACCTTCGCGTTTCATGATCTCGGCAACAGCTTCGCCAACCTTCATTTCCCTCGTTCCCTCTGTCATGGGGTGATGGGCGGCACGGTAGGGCTGGCGGTGCCGCGTGGCAATGTCAGCGCCGCTGCAGAACCGCGGCGAAGAAGCCGTCGGTGCTATGCCGCGCAGGGGTCAGAACGAGGCCTTCCCCCACGATGAATTCCGGATGGCGCGCGCGGAATCCGGTAATTTGGTCTTCGTTCTCCTCGCGCAGCAGCGAGCAGGTGGCATAGATCAGCCGCCCGCCCGCACGGACCAACGCCGCCGCCTGATCCAGGATCGCAGCCTGCTTTGGCAGCAGCTCTGCAAGGTCTGCTTCGGTCAGGCGCAACCGCGCATCGGGGTTGCGCCGCCAGGTACCGGTACCGGTGCAGGGGGCGTCCACCAGCACCCGATCGAATGTTGCCGCGCGCCGCTTCATCCACTTGTCGCCGACGGTCAGCAGGTGCCGTTCCACGTTGTGGACGCCAGCGCGACGGAGCCGCTGCACCGCTCCCTCCAGCCGCGCCAGCGAAACGTCGCAGGCAACGAGTTGGCCGCGGTTCTGCATCGTCATCGCCAGTGCCAACGTCTTACCACCGGCGCCCGCACACAGATCAACCACACGCATGCCCGGTCGGGCGTCGACCAATGCAGCGACGACCTGACTGCCCTCATCCTGTATCTCGACCAGCCCGCTGCGGAATGCCGGTCCGCTCGTGACCTGGCGGCGGCCGGCAATGCGCAGTCCCCAGGGCGAGTGCGGCGTTGGCGTTACCTCCAGGCCCTCGGATGCGAGCGCGGCGGACGCTTCCTCGCGGGTGGCTTTCAGTAGATTGACGCGCAGGTCCAACGGCGCCGGTTCCATCAGTGCACGCAACTCGGCTGCATCGACACGCGGGAGCAGCCAATCCGGCACTTCGAACCGGACAGCATCCGGCATGGACGGATGATCCAGTTCGCGCCCTTCGATCCGGCGCAGCACCGTCTGCTCCGACGGTGTCAACGTGGCAGGTGCGAAGCGGCCACCAGAGAACGCATCGGCGACGGCGGCATAGCGGCTGCCGGTCAGCAACAGCGACGCCCCCACCAGCAGTCGTGGCGTGGCATGATCGGCCAGCCACCAACGCAGCCGCCGGTAGCAGCGCAGCACGCGCCAGACCAGGTCAGATACCGCCCGCCGATCCCCCGAGCCGATGAAGCGGCGCGTGCGGAAGTAGTCGTTGGCGACAGCATCCGCCGGACGCGCTGGCAAATCGAAGATGGCCGACAGCAGTTCGATCGAAGCGGCGGTGCGCGCGGCAGGGGTCACGCGGTGCTTGTATCACGCCCGCGAACCTGGGCGAGGATGTGCACGGCACAAGAGGACCGTTGCTGGACAAGCGTGCAGCGCTGCTGGGATAGTCGGCCGAGAACGGCAAGGAGCGCTCTGCAATGGGCTATGAGACCATCGAGGTGAAGCCGGTCACCGCGACGATCGGCGCGGAAATATTCGGCATCGACTTGGGCAGACCACTCGGCAACCAGCAGTTCAAGGAAGTGCACGATGCGCTGATGGCGCATCAGGTGATCTTCTTCCGCGACCAGAAGCTTAGCTTGGAGCAGCACAAGGCGTTCGGCCGTCTGTTCGGCGAGCTGCACATTCATCCGAATACGCCGGGGCCGGAAGGTCACCCGGAGATACTGCCGGTGCACGCCGATGCGAACTCGAAGCGCATCGCCGGCGAACGGTGGCATTCCGACGTGTCATGCGATCCGGAACCGCCGATGGGGTCGATCCTCAACCTGAAGACTGTTCCGCCGGTGGGCGGGGATACGATCTTTGCCAGCATGTACGCGGCGTATGATGCGCTATCAGAGCCGATGAAGAAGTTTCTCTCGGGCCTTACGGCGATTCATGACGGGTCGATGAACTATTCTCGCACCAACCAGCTGATCGGGGTCGAGGGACCGAAGACGTTTCCGCGCGCCGAGCATCCGCTGATCCGCACGCATCCGGTGACGGGCAGGCAGGCGATCTTCGTCAATCCGGTATTCACGCATTCCATCAAAGGCGTGCCGGAGGCGGAGAGCAAAGCGATCCTGGACTTCCTGTATGAGCACTGTGGCCGCGCGCATTGGCAGGTGCGGTTCCGCTGGCAGCCGGATTCAGTGGCTTTCTGGGACAATCGCTGCGTCCAGCACATTGCGATGTGGGACTACTACCCGCAGGTGCGTTCGGGGTATCGCGTTACGGTGAAGGGCGACAAGCCGTTCTATCGTGCCCATTGACCTGCCGGCGGAATGGGTTCCGTACATCGTCGAAGCGCGACTGGAACGGAGTTACATAAGCGACCTTCGGCCGCTGGCGGTGCTGACGGAACTGCGTCGCCTGGTGCTGACGCGCTCGCGCATTAACGACATTGCGCCGCTGGTCGCGCTGCGGCGCCTGCAACACCTGCACCTGTCGTTCACGGCGGTGCATGACCTGACACCGCTCGCCGATATGTCCGAGTTGCAGGGCTGTTTCCTCAGCGGTTCGCTGGTCGAGGATATCACCCCATTGGCGAAGCTTGCACGGCTAGAGAGGTTGGATCTGGGCGACACGCAGGTCAGCGATGTGACGCCGCTTGCCGGATTGCATCGATTGTACAGCCTGGACTTGTCCGGAACACGGGTTGCCGACGTCGCACCGCTCGCCAGGCTGACGGCGCTGCAGTATCTGGACCTCAGCAGCACCAGCGTCTCGGATCTTTCTCCTCTGACACAGCTTGCCAATCTGCGCTGGCTGGTCCTTCGCGGTGCCGAAGTGACAGGTCTGCAACTACCAAACTGCGAGGTCATCACGGCGCCAGTGGCGGCACGCTCTGCTCGTTACGCGCCTCGTTGAGGCTTCGGCACGATCAGAGCATCGACCGCGGTGATGCTGTTACCCGTGCAAATCAGCGGGTTGACATCGAGTTCCGCCACCACATCGCGATGATCCATCGCAAACGCTGCCACGGAGCAGATCACTGCAGCGAGCCCGTTGCGATCGACTGCCGGCATGCCGCGGAAACCATCCAACAGACGTGCGCCTTTCAGCTCTGCCAGCAATGCGAGCGCTGCTTCATGGGTCAATGGGGCGGGCGCAAGTACAGTATCTTTCAACAGCTCGACCAAAATCCCTCCCAGTCCAACGACCACCAAAGGACCGAACAGCGGGTCAACACGCGCACCTACCACCATCTCGACGCCTTGCGGCACCATCCTTTGCACCAGGACGCCGGCTATCCGCGGTGGCGGTGTTACGGCATTCGCCCTTGCGGTGATCGTCTGATAGGCGGCGCGCACCTCGTCTGCGTCACGGAGGTTGAGGCGCACAACACCTGCCTCGGTTTTGTGTGGCAGGTCCGGCGACTCGACCTTCAACACAACTGGGTAGCCGAGAGAGCCAGCAGCGCTCACCGTATCGTCCACGCTTTGTGCCACGCGCTCGCCGACCACAGGCACGCCGTACAGTGCCAACACTTCCTTCGCTTCGCGTTCGGTCAGTGTGCGACCACCGGCCGCGCCGATCAGGGTTCGGGCCTGTTGGATTGTGGTGGCTGGCGTGGGCGCGGTCCTCGGCGTAGCTGCGGCACGTTTCGCCGCTCGCCAATGCCATGCTGCCAACGCCGCAAAGCATGACGGCATCGAGCGGAACAAAGCGACGTGTTCGGCTTCTTCCGCTTCTTTGACGCCAGGCCCTTCCAGCCATTCGCTCTGCCACGCCAGGCAGGCAATCTTGCCGTGCTTGGCGGCGAGAGAATCGTAGACCGGGATGCGTCGCGCAGACGGTGCATAACCGTAGGTCTGCGGCACCACCAGTGCGGCATAGGCCTGGTCGCCGAGCAGTGCATCGGCGCAGGCGTTCAGCGATTCCGGATTGGCCAGGATCTGCGCCGTTACGTCGCACGGATTGCGCGCTGAGCCGAACTCGGGGATGTGCGACAGCAGCACATCGCGTACCGGATCCGAAGGCTGCGGCAGCGGCACATCGAACTGTTCGGCGCGATCGGCGGCCATGATTGCGGCGCCGCCGGATGCAGCGACCACCGCGACACCACGCGCTTTCGGTGGCCGCGCCTTGGCGAAGAAGGCTGCCGTCTCACACAGTGCCTCGTAGTCATCGACCAGGATGGCGCCGGCGCGGCGGAACACGGCGCGATACGCTGCCTGCGAGCCGGCGAGTGAACCAGTGTGCGACATCGCGGCCGCCGCCCCCTGTTCGCCAACCGCCATCTTGAACACGATCAGTGGCTTGTCGCGCTGCCACGCGCGCTCCGCCGCAACCAGCATGCGCTCGGGTTCCGCCATGCCTTCGAACACGCAGGCGATCGCCGCACAGGATGGATCGTCGGCCAGGTAGGAGATGTAGTCAGCCATGTCGACATCGCAGGAATTGCCTGACGTCAGCACGTGGCTGAATGACACACCACGCACGACCGCCTGCGCCAGCGCCATGCCCAGCGCTCCCGATTGGCTTACCATGCCGATCGCATGCCGGCGCGGTGGCGGAATGGGCGTGATGTCCATGAACGTCACGCGCATATCGAGCGTCGCGTTGACCAAACCGATGGTGTTCGGTCCGACGATCCGCATACTGCTGTCGCGCGCAATTGCCGCGAGCCGCTGCTGTTGTGCGGCGCGATCTTCCTTGCCGGTCTCTGCGTAACCCGAGGCGAAGACGATGACGCCGCCTACGCGGGCGGTCGCGCACTCGACGACGATTTCCTCGACCGCCTCACGTGGCGCGGCGACAACGACGCAGTCCGGCACCTCCGGTAGCTGCGCAACGCTCGGATAACAGCGCAGTTCACCGATCCGCTCGTAGCGGGCGTTCACCGGATACACGCGTCCGCCGTAGTGCTGCAGGTTGACCACCACGCGTTCGCCGAACGAGCCCGCACGGGTCGAGGCACCGACAACAGCGATGCTGGCCGGATGCAACAGGCGCGTGAGGTCAGCGTGCTGATAGACCGAGGTTCGTTTCAGTTCCATGCCGGGCTCGATTGACGTTTGCAAAGGGCGAGCATACTGATCGGTAGCT
>JBKPSV010000200.1:0-6383 GCA_046735215.1 Pseudomonadota bacterium
CTGGGAGCGATCGGCAAGTCGGCGAAGATCGTGCCGACGTCTCTGGAGTTCGTCGACATCGCCGGACTGGTGCGTGGCGCGAGCGAGGGCGAGGGCCTCGGCAACCAGTTCCTCGCCAATATCCGCGAAGTCGATGCGATCATCCACGTGCTGCGCTGCTTCGAGGATGCCGACATCGCACACGTCGAGGGCCCGATCAATCCGATCCGCGATGCCGAGGTGGTTGAGACGGAGTTGATGCTGGCTGATCTCGACAGTTTGGAGAAGCGGCTTGTGGCAGCGCAGAAGCGGGCGCGTGGCGGTGACAAGGAGGCGAACGCATCGGTGGCATTGATGGCACCGCTGGGCGATGCGCTGCGCGCGGGGCGTCCAGCTCGCTCGGTCGTGGCACCGGACCAGGCCGAAGCTGTGCGACGCTTGCAGCTGCTGACCTCGAAGCCGGTGCTGTACGTCTGCAATGTCGAAGAGGGCGCGGCCGCAGGCGGAAACGAGTTTTCAGCGCAGGTTGAGAAGCGCGCGAAGTCCGAGGGGGCGCGTGTCGTGGTGGTGTCGGCGGCGATCGAGGCGGAGGTAGCACAACTGCCGGAGGTTGACCGCGGCGAGTTTCTTGCGGGGCTAGGTCTCTCTGACAGTGGGCTCCATCGCGTGATCCGCGCTGGCTACGACCTGCTGGGGCTGATCACCTTCTTCACCGTCGGACCGAAGGAGGCGCATGCCTGGACCGTTGTGCATGGCACCAAGGCGCCGCAGGCCGCAGGTGCGATCCATGGTGACTTCGAGCGCGGCTTCATTGCCTGCGAGACCATCAGCTATGACGACTATGTGGCATGTAAAGGCGAGGTTGGGGCGAAGGAAGCGGGCAGGATGCGCGTCGAGGGCAAAGAGTACATCGTGAAGGACGGCGACGTGCTGCTGTTCCGCTTCAATGTTTAGCTGCGGGATCACCGCCATGGGCAGCTTGCGCGTTGCTGCGATAGCTGGACTGACATTGCTGGCTTCAGGCGCGATTGCCGCGACGGCAGCCGAGATTCCTGATGCGATCGCCGTTTCCGGAGATGTGAGCGTGATGCGCGCCCATGCAGAAGGTGCGCAGATCTATCAGTGCAAGTCGGATAATGCGGGACATCTGATCTGGCAGTTCCGCGAGCCGATCGCCGCGCTGTTCAACAACGATGCAACGATCGGTACGCACTCCGCCGGGCCGAGCTGGCAAATCGAGAACAGCGTGGTGGTTGGCAAGGCTGTCGCGCGCTCTCGCGGCGCCACGGCAAAGGATATTCCGTGGCTCAGGCTCGACGTTATCGAGCACCGTGGCGATGGGAAGTTGCAGGACGTAACGGCTGTTCAGCGGATAAACACCAGGGGCGGGAACCTGGAAGGCAGATGCCAGAGCGCCGGTGCACTGCGCGCTGTGGCCTATTCAGCTGACTACATCTTTCTACGAAGGCCGTAAGGCTTTTGCGGTGCAGCGCGAGCCTGGCTGCGCCCTTAGTTCTCCCTGTAGTTTGGCGCTTCACGGCTGATCGCCACGTCATGGACATGGCTTTCGCGCAGCCCAGCGCCGGTGACGCGGCGGAAGCGGGCAAAGCGTTGAAGTTCGGCAATACCTGCACTGCCGGTGTAGCCCATGCCGGCTCTCAGTCCGCCCACGAGTTGGTGGATGGCTTGGGCGACGGGGCCCTTGTAGGCGACCATTCCCTCGATACCCTCAGGTACGAGCTTGAGCTGGTCCTTGATGTCCTGCTGGAAATAGCGGTCGGCTGATCCGCGCGCCATTGCACCGATGCTGCCCATGCCGCGATACGACTTGTAGGACCGGCCCTGATACAGGAACACCTCGCCTGGCGCCTCGTCGGTGCCGGCCAGCAATGCGCCGATCATCACCGCGTCCGCACCCGCAGCGATCGCCTTTACGATATCGCCCGAGGTGCGCATGCCACCATCGGCGATCGCGGGTACTCCGTGCTCGCGGCACGCTGCGGCGGTCTCCAGCACTGCAGTGAATTGCGGCACACCCACGCCGGCGACGACACGCGTGGTACAGATCGAGCCAGGGCCGATGCCGATTTTCACCCCGTCGGCTCCGGCCTCGATCAGAGCCAACGCGCCCTCGGGGGTGGCGACGTTGCCAGCGATCACCTGCACCGCGTTGGAGTATTTCTTGATGGTGCCCACCGCATCCAGCACCCCGCGCGAGTGGCCGTGTGCGGTATCAACCACGATCACATCCACCTCTGCCTCGATCAACGCGCGTGAGCGTTCCTGGCCCTGGGTGCCAACGCCGGTTGCCGCGGCCACGCGGAGTCGGCCGAGCTCGTCCTTATTGGCAAGTGGGTGGGTCTCGGCCTTGTCCATGTCCTTCACGGTGATCAGTCCGACGCAGCGATACGCATCGTCCACCACCAGCAACTTTTCTATCCGATGGCGGTGCAGCAGGCGCCGTGCTTCCTCCGGGCTGACGCCGGCGGTGACGGTGACCAAATTCTCCCGCGTCATCAGTTCGTAGACTTTTTGCGCCGGATCAGTGGCAAAGCGGACGTCGCGGTGCGTGATGACACCGACCAGCCGGTTGGAGTCGCGCTCGACCACGGGAATTCCGCTGATCCTGTGGGTGTTCATCAGCGCAGTGACGTCGGCGAGGGTCTGGTCCGGGTGAATGGTCAGCGGGTTCACCACCATGCCTGATTCGTATTTCTTAACGCGCCGCACCTGTGCCGCCTGTTCGGCGGGTTCAAGGTTCTTGTGGATGACGCCCATGCCGCCTTGCTGGGCCATGGCGATGGCCATGGCGGACTCCGTGACGGTGTCCATGGCGGCGGAGATGATAGGGACATTGAGCGAGATCGTCCGGGTGAGCCGGGTGCGGGTGTCGGTGGCGGACGGCAGGACCTGGGAATAGCCCGGGACCAGCAGCACGTCGTCGAAGGCGAGCGCTTCGTCGATGCGGGACGGCGTGCTGTGTGGCTGGGGGGTGTCGAATGCCATGGGGCGGGCCTTTCCGCTACCTTGGCGGCGCCTTGTAAGCGTGGATGCGGGGGGAGCGCAAGGCCAGCGCAGCCTGTTGCGGCCAGACGTCCGAGCCACCCATCCACCAAGATTGCGATTTGGCCGCGCATACGCAACGTCCGGATCAGCAACCTCGGTTGTCTCGAGTGCCCCGACTAGCCCGTCGGTCTTGCCTCGCCGAAAATCCAGGGAAAGTATCTCGGGTAAGGCCTGCTCTGTCTGAACCGAGGTGCCAATGGCTGAAAGCGCGCGTCAACGCATTCCAGCATTCTGCCCGCTCTGTGTATCGCGATGTGGCTGCGAGGCGGTGGTTGAGGATGGCCGGCTTCTGGCAATCGAGCCGGACCCATCGCACCCGACCGGCGAAGCGCTGTGCGCGAAGGGGCGGGCATCCCCCGCCCTGGTAGAAGCATCAGACCGGCTGCTGTATCCCGTCCGCCGCACCAGGCCGAAGGGCGATCCCGACCCTGGTTGGCAGCGGATCTCTTGGAATGAGGCGGTCGACACGACAGCAGCAGCGCTGCGTCGCATCGCCGCCGAGAGTGGGCCCGAGGCAGTTGCGTTCGGTGTCACCACGACCTCTGGGACGGCTCTTTCCGATGCCCAGCCCTGGGTCGATCGGCTGATCAATGCCTTCGGCTCGCCGAACAACTGCAACTCGATGGAAATCTGCTCGTGGCATCGCCAGTTTGCCCGCGCGTTCACCACCGGCACAAACATCGGTATGCCCGACTACGGCCAAGCGGGCTGCATCTTGCTGTGGGGTCATAACCCCAGCACATCACTGCTCGCCGCGGCGACCAGGATTGCGAAGGCGCGGGAGCGCGGCGCCAAGCTGATTGTTGTTGATCCACGGCATGTCGGCTTCGCAGTGAAGGCCGACTGCTGGCTGCAGGTCCGTCCGGGTAGGGACGCCGCTGTTGCGCTGGCGATCGCCGGTATCATGATCGACGAGGGCTGGTTCGACATTGCATTCATGCGGCAATGGACCAACGGTCCATTCCTGGTGCGCGAGAGCGACGGCACGCTGCTGCGCGCTGATGCGCTTGCCGACGGCGGTTGCGACGACTTTGTCGCTTGGGATGAAGGGCGCGGGACAGTGCTGCACTACGATCCCGCAACTCGCTCGTATGACAAGCCCCCGGTCCGGCTTGCGCTCTCCGGTTCGTATGCCATTGCTGGCCGCGAGGGGCCGATTGTCTGTCGGCCGGTTTTCGATCTCTACGCGTCACAGTGTCGAGACATGTCACCGGAAACCGCGGCACGGTTATCTGGCGTCGATGGCGATGCGCTCCGTGCTGCGGCGCGACTGCTGTGGGAGCATCGCCCGGTGGCGCATTACACCTGGACCGGGCTGGAGCAGCAGAGCAATGCAACGCAGACCGATCGCGCAATTGCCATCCTGCATGCTCTGACGGGCAGTATCGATGTGCCTGGCGGGAACGTTCACTTCGCGCAGGTGCCGGTCAACGACGTCTCTGGGAACGAGCTACGCGATCCAACGCAGTGGCGGAAGGCACTGGGGATGACCGAGCGACCTCTCGGCTTGGGCAGGTCGGGCTGGGTTCTGTCCGACGATCTGTATCGCGCCGTTATCGAGGAAGAGCCTTATCGTGTTCGTGCGCTGGTGGGCTTCGGTCTCAATCTGCTGTTGTCGCACGCTGATGCCGCACGGGGCGCTGAGGCGCTGCGTCGGATGGAGTTTCACGTCCAGAGCGATCTGTATCTGACCCCGACCGCCGCCTTTGCCGACATCGTCCTGCCGGTTGCCAGTGGCTGGGAACGCGAAGGGCTACGCGTCGGCTTCGGATTGGATCAGGCTGCCTGTGAGCTGGTGCAATTTCGTCCTGCTGTCGTTGCACCGCGAGGCGAGGCGCGCGCCGATATCGACATCGTCTTCGACCTGGCGGTTCGCCTCGGCCTTGGTGAGCACTTCTGGCATGGAGATGTCGAGGCAGCGCTCGATCATCATCTGACACCCAGCGGGCTCAGCATGGAGGTATTGCGGGCCACCCCACGCGGGATCCGGGTGCCGCTGCAAACTACCTATGAGAAGTATCGCAACGGCGCCTTCGCCACGCCTTCCGGAAAGATCGAGATCTTTTCCACGGTGTTGCGTGCCGGCGGTGAAGTGCCGGTGCCCGAATTCCGTGCTCCGTTCGCGAAGAAAGAGGGGTTTCCGCTGACGCTGACCACGGTGAAGACACCGCTCTACTGCCACAGTCAGCATCGCAACCTGGCAAAGCTGCGACGGGTGGAACCCGACCCGGTTGCGGAAATCAGCCCCGCGACGGCGGCATCCTATGCCATTGGCGACGGCGATTGGCTGGCGATTGCGACGCCACACGGTGGGGCCCGTGCGCGAGCACGGTTCAATGAAACTCTGGCTGACGGCGTCGTCGCAGCTCGACATGGCTGGTGGCAGCCATGTGCGGAACTGGGCCTACCTGGATACGACGCGCTCGATGCAGACGGCGCCAATATCAACCTGACGATCGGCGTTGACACGGCCGATCCCATCAGCGGCGCTGCCTCGCACCGCTGCTATCCGTGTAGGATCCATAAGCTGAACTGACGCGGGCTGCTGTCGATCGCTGCCTGGAACCAAGAGTTGCCGAACGAACATTCGGCACTGAACACCATCGTTTTGCGGAGGACGTGATGCCAACGTTGGATTCCCAGGTTCATGCTTACGAACGTAACCACCCTGGCCGCCCTTGGATAGGCACGCTGACCGGGCCGGAGGAAGTCACCGGCGACCAAATGGTAGCCGCCATGGATGCTGTCGGTGTTGACGGCGCGATCCTGGTTTCGCCGTTCAGCATGTACCGCTACGATGCGAGTTATGCGCTTGCCGTCTTTGCGGCTCATCCGAGCCGCTTCAGGTTGGTCAAGCCGGTCGATCCGACCGACGCTGCCGTAGTCGATACAATTGCTGCGTGGGTTGCGACCACGGGCACGGTTGGAATTCGGATCTTTCTCAGGGACAATGCTTCGACCGACCCCGCAGACCCGGCGATCAATCGCGTGCTTGCCACTGCCGCAAGGCATTCGTTGCCGGTCAACGTGGCATGTACGGGACGGCTGGAGCAGGCGGGACAATTGGCGGCGCGCAATCCCAATACGCGGATGGTCATTGACCATCTGGGCCTGTCGCAGCCGCACGAGCCGCCGGCGCCTGCGAAGCCGTTTGCCGATCTGACGAAGCTGCTCGCGCTGGCACAGTACGATAATGTCGCGGTCAAAATCAGTGGAGCCTGCACGTTGTCGCATGAGCCGTTCCCCTATGCAGACATCTGGGATCCTCTGCGTCGCATCTTCGATTCGTTCGGCTTCGATCGCTGCATGTGGGGCACCGACTGGACGCGGGCGGTGCG
>JBKPSV010000201.1:0-6701 GCA_046735215.1 Pseudomonadota bacterium
CGCGCCAGCGACCCGTCCAGCGCCGCGCGCAACAACGCGCGGGTGTGGCGAATGCTCATGCGCTGGCCGACGCCGTACTGCCCACCGCTCCAGCCGGTGTTGACCAGCCAGCAATCGGCCTCGTGCCGGGCGATCAGTTCCGCGAGCATCCGCCCGTACACCTCTGGCCGCCGCGGCAGGAATGGCGCACCGAAACAAGTGCTGAATGTCGCCTGCGGTTCGGCGCCGAGCCCCTTCTCGGTTCCCGCCACCAACGCGGTGTATCCCGACAGGAAGTGATACATCGCCTGCGGCGGCGTCAGCCTGGCGATCGGCGGCATCACGCCAAACGCGTCACAGGTCAGCATGACCACGTTGCGCGGATGCCCACCGCGCAACGACATCTCGATGTTCGGAATGTACTCGACCGGGTAGGCCGAACGCGTGTTCTCGGTCAGCGACTGGTCCGTCAGGTCGAGCCGCCCATATCCATCGGCGACGACATTCTCTAACACCGTGCCAAACCGATGGCTGGCCGCCCAGATTTCCGGTTCGGCCTCGGCCGACAGGTTGATCACCTTGGCATAGCAGCCGCCTTCGAAGTTGAATACGCCGCCTTCGCTCCAACCATGCTCGTCATCGCCGATCAGCTTGCGATGCGGATCCGACGACAGCGTCGTTTTCCCCGTGCCCGACAGGCCGAAGAACAACGCCACATCGCCCTCGCCGCCAACGTTCGCACTGCAGTGCATCGGCAGCACATCCTTGGCCGGCAGCAGCCAATTCATCACGGTGAAGATCGACTTCTTCACCTCGCCCGCATACTCGGTGCCGGCGATGATGATGGTCCGCTGCTCGAACGACAGTGCGATCGAGGTGCCGCTGCGCACCCCATCGATCGCCGGATCGGTCTGGAAGTGCGGTGCGTGCAGGATGACGTAATCCGGCTGGAACCCCGCCAGTTCCTCCGACCGCGGCCTGATAAAGATGTTCCGGGCGAACAACGCCTGCCACGCCCCCGTGCTTACCAGACGCACCCGCACCCGATGCGCCGGATCGGAACCGGCATACAGATCCTGGGTGAACAGCTCCTGTCCCTGCAGATAGGCCTGAACCCGCGCCTTCAGGATCGCGAACTTCTCCGGCGCGAGCCGGTTGTTGACCCTTCCCCACCAGACTTCGCCGGTGACCGATGGCTCATCGACCACGAACTTGTCCTGGGCCGATCGACCGGTGTGCTGGCCGGTCTGCACGACCAGCGCCCCATCGACCGACAACTGGCCCTCGTTCCGACGCACCGCCTCGGCGACCAGGGCTGGTGCCGTCAGGTTCGCATGCACCGGTCGCGACGCATGAACCCCCGTCCCACCCAGCGCTTCCGCAGCAAGGACCCTGGCACTCTTATGCCTCGGATGTGCGTTGTCAGCGGCAAGCGGCAACGGTTTACCTCCCCTGGTTTAGGATCTTGGACGCAGGCTAAGCCCCAGATCATAAGAGTGAAACTATGCAATGATCTAGTCAGGCCACACACCTTTGATTTGTGCGTTGCAGCACACGCGAAAGCGGTATGCGCTGCGTCTCTCTTCCGAATCCGCACAAGCGATGGCAGCTTAATGGCGAGGCTTCGATATAGCGGATTCGACGATGAAGCACTGGCGCATCGAGGACGTGGCCTGGGATCGCTTCACGCCCACGCTCGCGGACCCCGAGTTGATTCCCCTGGTCAAAGCCGCCGCCATGGTGGAGCGGAACGGCACTGACTACGCGATCTATCTGAACCGCGTGTTCGGCGACGATCCGGATTTCCGCAACGCCGCCAACTACTGGGCAGACGAGGAAGTCCAGCACGGTGACGCGCTGGGAAAATGGGCCATGCTTGCGGACCCTTCATGGGACTACGAGGCGGCCTTTGCCCGCTACAGGGCCGGGTTCAAGCTACCGCTGGACGCCGAGGCCTCGATCCGTGGTTCGCGCACCGGCGAGCTGATCGCGCGCTGCATGGTAGAGACCGGCACGTCCAGCTATTACACCGCGCTGGGCGAGGCGACCAAGGAACCGGTGCTGAAGCAGATCTGCCGGCACATCGCGGCCGACGAGTTCCGCCACTACAAGCTGTTCTACGACCACATGCGCCGCTACCTGCGTCGAGAGAATATCGGCCTGCTGCGGCGGTTGCGCATCGCCGCCGGCCGCATCGGCGAAAGCGAGGACGACGAGTTGGCCTACGCCTGGCATTGCGGCAACGAATCACCGCACACCGCGTTTGAACGCCGCCGATGCACCGCAGCCTACATGGCTCGCGCGATGGGGTTCTATCGGTTTCGCCACGTGGAACGCGGGATGGGGATGATCTTCAAGGCGGTCGGCCTTCCCCCGCGCGGCAGACTGTCAGACTTATCGGCGAAAGGCGCATGGTGGTTGATTCAAAGGCGCCGACAACGCTTCGTCGCTCGGCTCGCTGACTAAAGAACCTCTACCGCCGTACTCACCACTGCGACGGCAATCGCAAATACGATCAGCGCCAGCCATGGCTTGGCAAGCGACGGGGCCGGTGTGCCGACAGGCAGGTACTTTTGTCCCGTGACCATCGGCCGGATGAGGTCATGCCGCTTCAATAGGGCGTAGACCAGGATCGCCAGGACATGTAGCACCACGGCAATCTGAATCAGCGTAAAGTTGATTGAATGTATGCGCGACAGCCAATCGCTCTGGGACTTGCCGACGTAGTTGAACAGCGGCCCCTCGGTGGCACCATCGTCGTTGGCGCACAGACCCGTGCCCGCCTGCACCGCAAGCAGTAGCAGCATCAGCAGCACCATCCAACCGCCAGCGGCGTTGTGGCCGATCTCGGTATCTGGCTCGCGCCGGTGCAGGCGGGCAAGGTGTCCCAGCGCCGCCACCGGGCTCTTCAGGAACTGCGAAAAGCGCGACGTCTGGCTGCCGATAAAACCCCACACCAGCCGAAACAACAGCAGGGCAATGATGGAGTAGCCACTGACGAAGTGGATCGTCATCCAGCCCTGACTTTCCGACAGCCAGCTCACGCCAAGCAGGACGACGATCGCCCAATGGAACAGGCGTGTTGCCGCGTCCCAGACGCGGATCGGCAGGATCGGTTCGGTCACGGCTGATATTCTCATAGGAGTCGCGGGTGTGCAGCTTGCCGCAATGACGCGGTCCCGTCACCTTCGTCGGGCGTTCGATAAGGTCAAGCCGACCTCATCCATCAGCTCAAGGTAAGGTGCCAGTTCCAGGGCGAAGCGGGTCAACTGGGTGAGCAGCTCGGTGGCGGTGCTCGGCACGCCGATGGTCGTCTCGGTTTGCAACCAGACGCGATGATCGGCGAGCAACGCCACCCGCCACGCTGGTGGGACGGCCCGCTCCAACCAGTGAAGGATTGCGAAACAACGCGGTCTAAGCGACTCGGCATTGCTGCAGGCTGAGCTTTGTATGCGCGCCAGCTCGGCTTGCAGAGCCAAACGTCCTTCTCCGGACGTTGCGTGGTCGAAGCGCACCCCGATTGGGCGGCCATGCCAGCAAAAATGGAAGGTGGGACTGGCGGTTGGGTTAATCGGGCTCAGCCTTCCTTCAGCATCCACCGAGAATGGACCCAGCTTGAAGGGCGCGTCGAACGGCATCTCGGTTGCTCCCGGGGAAGCGTGTAGTCTTGCTCCTCTAAGGTGAACCTTCCATAAACCGCGCCGGTTATGTCCCTGGTAGATGACATCGGCCACGTGCTTGCCCCGCCGCATCCCACCGGGCGCCCGTTCGTTCTCGGCGGCCTGATCGTGGTGATGATCGGCCTGCTATTGGGCGCCTGGCTATCCTGGCTCGGGCTGCTGTTCACCCTGTTTTGCCTGTTCTTCTTTCGCGACCCGGAGCGGGTTGCTCCGGGCCGAGCCGGAGCCCTCGTCGCGCCGGCCGACGGTCGCGTGGTCTCGGTCACTCCCGCGGTCCCGCCGGCCGAACTCGGTCTCGGCACTGTCCCGCGCTGGCGCGTGTCGATCTTCCTGTCGCTGATCAATGTGCATGTAAATCGTGTGCCGGCCGACGGCACCATCACCCGGATCGCCTACCGACATGGCAGCTTCGTTAATGCCAGCCTGGACAAGGCCAGCGATGCCAACGAGCGCAATGCGGTGGCGCTGCGCCTCGCCGACGGCCATGAGATCGCGTTCGTGCAGATCGCCGGGCTGGTCGCGCGCAGAATCGTATGCGATCTGCGTGAGGGCGACACGGTGCATGCCGGCCAGCGCTTCGGGATTATCCGCTTCGGCAGCCGGACGGATCTCTATCTGCCCGAAACGGTCCGGCCGCTGGTTGCCGTGGGCCAGACCATGATCGGCGGCGAGACCGTGATTGCGGAGCTGCCGGCATGAGCGAGTCGCCCCGACCAGACTGGCACGGTGCGAGGGTATCGCCGATCAACCGCATCCGGCGGCTGCGGCCGCGCGCCCGACCTCGGTTCAAGGGGCAGTCGTTCAATCGCATCGTCCCCAATCTGCTGACGCTGATCGGGCTGTGCGCCGGCCTGACCGCCCTTCGCTTCGCCTACGAGGGTCGGTTCGGGCCTGCGGCGGTGGCGATCGTGGTCGCGGGTGCCATTGACGGGCTCGACGGTCGGCTGGCGCGGCTGCTGAAGGCAACCTCGCGGTTCGGCGCCGAGTTGGACAGCCTCGCCGATTTCCTCTGCTTCGGCGTGGCGCCGGCATTCATTCTGTTCAGCTGGTCGCTGGAGCGTGCCGGTGGCATCGGCTACACGCCGTGCCTGATCTTCGCCGTATGCATGGCGCTGCGCCTGGCGCGATTCAATGCAGCGCTCGACGGTGCGCCCGCCCCTGCCTACACCTACAACTTCTTCACCGGCGTTCCCGCCCCGGCCGGCGCAGGCGTGGTGCTGTTTCCGTTGTTCCTGGGGCTGGAGGCGCGCCAGCTCGGGTGGGATTGGCTGCTGAGTTTCGCCCAGTTTCCCCTGTTCTCCGCGCTGGTGCTCGTCGGCACGGCCTTCCTGCTGGTTTCCACGCTTCCGGTCTGGAGCTTCAAGAACTTCAAGGTGCCGCATCAGTATGTGCTGCCGATGCTGCTCGGCGCCGTCACCTTCGCCGCCGTTCTGGTCGCCGAACCATGGGCCGCGCTCGCCGCGGCGGGCCTGATCTATCTCGGGATGCTGCCGTTCAGCGTGCGCAGCTTCCATCGGCTGCGGCGCGAAGCAGAGGATATGCGGGAAGCCGACGGTCCTGGCTGAGGCATACGCCCAGACCCTGGCCCCGAGTTCGGCTTTTCGGTTTGCCCTCTCAAAATCGGCGCCCTTCTTGTGTGCACGATCACATCGCAATCGAAAGAGCGGTGCTACCTCCGCAGCCAGTAAAGGAGGCATAGCGTCATGCTCAGGATTGTCTTTGCCACCCTAGGTATCGCAGGCGCAGCGGCTGCTCCGGCGATGGCCCAGAATTGCTACTATGATTGGTATGGACGCGTCGTCTGCATGCAGGCCCCGCAGTATCAGCAGCAGCAGTACCGCAACTACTACAACGGCGGTGGAAGCCAGATGACACGTGACCCTGGCCCCGTCATCGACAATAGCGGCGGGTGTGAGGGCGGTAGTTGCGTCAACTTCGGCCCTGGGTATCGCTAAGTTTAGGCTGCAATAGTCGTCGGTCCTCAGGACAGGACACCGGAGAGAGCTGACGCGAAACTGGCGCGCAGACCCGCGGCCGATAGCCCTCGGGTGATCAGTACAATCCGCGTGGCGCGCTCATCCGGCACGGCGCGGTCCAAGTACGCAAGCGGGTGCAGCACATGATGCACCCCTTGCAGCACGATGGGCCGCTCCTGCCCCTCTAGCCAGACGATGCCCTTCAGCCGCAGCACCGCATCTCCGCGCAGCGACAGCACGGATTCCAGCCAATACCGCAGGGGCGGCCATGCTATCGGCCCGTCATGACGGAGTACGACTGAGCCGATCTGTTCGCCATGTCGGAATGGCAGGTGCTGATGGCCATGGCTGTCGAGTGGCCGCAGCCACTGTTCCAGCCGATCGCTGTCTGGTCCCAGGTCGAACACATCCGCCGCATCGACCGCGCCGGCGACGACATGCAGCAGCGGCGCCGTCGCGTTCAGGGCCGCGATCCCTTTCTCCGCCTCGGCGATCTGTTCAGGGCTCGCCAGGTCTGTCTTGGTCAGAAGGATACGATCGGCCATCGCCACCTGCCGCCGCGCCTCTGGCTGGCGCGTAAGCTGCATCGGGCCATGCAGCGCATCCACCGTGGTGACGATCCCGTCGAGCCGGCAGGCATAGCGCGCGCCTGGCTCGGCCAGCAGCGCATGCGCGACCGGCGCTGGATCGGCCAGCCCCGTCGTCTCGATCGCAACGCGCCGGAACGGCGGGATCTCGCCTGCCTCGCGACGTTGCCACAGCACGTCGAGCGTATCGGCAATGTCGCCGCGCACGGTGCAGCAGATGCAACCGTTCTTCAGGAGCACTGCATCCTCGATCGCCTGCTCGATCAGCAGGTGATCCAGGCCGACGGCGCCGAACTCGTTGACGATCACCACGGTATCGGCAAGCGAGGGCTGGCGCAGCAGATGGTTCAGCACGGTGGTCTTGCCGCTGCCCAGGAACCCGGTGAGTATCGTCACCGGCACAGTGTTCGCTGCGTCGTTCATCGTGCGCAGCATCGGGGAGGAACCGACATGGCGCAACCGGAAGCCCACAATTTCCG
>JBKPSV010000202.1:0-18712 GCA_046735215.1 Pseudomonadota bacterium
GTATTGGCCCTAGGAGCAAAGAGCTGCAATGTTATGCCTTGATGATGCGCGCTCCTGCCACGGCGTGGGCTCAAGTTGCACAGTTATCATGCTCTCGACTGCTGGTGGTCTCACAATCACGGGAAAGTTCGTGGGTCTCCATTACTGATTCTACATAAATCATCCGGACCGCTACGAGGAGTGCTGCCATGAATGGCGTCGCCAGGATGAGGCCCAGGGCGCCGAACAGTGTGCCGAGGATCGTCTGCGATACAATGGTCAGGGCTGGTGGCAGCGTGCCTGTACGCTTCTGGACGAACGGTGCGATTACGTTCCCCTCTATCATTGGACGGTAAAGAACAACAGCGCCACCCACAGCGCGAGAGATGGTGACTGGGCGAGGGCAACAAGGAGTGCAGGTACGGCGCCGGCGAGTGCGCCGATGTACGGGACGAAATTGAGCAGCCCTGCGAACAGAGCAAGCGTCAGCGCCAGCGGCACGCCCAGCGTGAACAGTCCGATCCCGACCAGCGAGGTGACCATCGCCATATCGACGAGTGCCCCAGGCATCAGCCATCTCGGCCAGACCTTGCGCCTTTGGAAGATCTCGCGTCCCCGGGGACGCATGAGGGCGGCAATAGTCGCAGTGAGCCGCTAATGTAGATCTGTGGGGATGCGGCCAGACACAGGGCGGTGACCGTCACGACGACACGGCTACCGCCGATGCCCAGGGTCGATGTGGCGACGCCGGTAGCGAAGCCTGGCTCGGCCTCGTTCGATTTGTCGAGGAAGCTGACTGGGAACTGGTGTTCTTTCGCCTGATTCGTCCATGCCGTGTTGTCGGCAGCGAACGCCGGGGGCCCCAGCACCAGAGCTACGGCACTGCTGAGCAGCACTTTGCACATGAAGCTTCTCCCTATTGCTTTGACTTTCCCGCCCCGATCTGCCGCATTTCTGTTTGGTTGCGAAGTTCCGGATATAGGCGCGAACAGTTTGAGCAGGAGATCCTACAAGAATGACTGAACGCACCGACATTGTGGATTTGGCAAACGAGATCGCCAGGCAAACCTCGGACGCGGACACAGGCAGGCTCCTGATGGACCTGGTCCACCGTTTGTGGACGGAAGCGGGGTTGGGCAATGACGAGACCGCCGGTGGCGGCGATCTGCCCGGCGAACCGCGAGGTTGCCTAGACGAGTCCCTTGTCCGCTCCGACACCGCCTGCTTCCGAATGCGATTGCTGGGTTAGGAAGCCTCTGGTCGGTCTGTGAGATGCTTCACACCGACGGGCCGATGCTCTCGATATCCTTGTCCTGTCCGATACGTACAGGGGAGCAAGAGGCATGAAACGCGTGGCATCGGTTGCAGGCTTGGTGTTGTTTGGTCTGATGAATGTCGCCTATGCTGACAGTCCCGGTGGCTGGTCTCAGTTCGATGCCATGGTGGCCAAGGCGCAAGATCGCGATAAGATTGCGCCGGTCCAAGAGGTTCAACGGACAAGTCCGATCTATCAATTCAACGCTGCTCAGCAGGGCAGTACTTCGCTGTTTCCCGCGAATCCCGCCGAGCGTGCCAACAATTAGCGGCGTGCATCCTCCGTACCGAAGTTCCACTTGAGCGAACTGTAGGCGGCGAGTGCTGGAAATGTTGGGAAGGGCCGGCTCATCTTCCGACATGCCGCCAGTGTCGATATCTGCAGCGCGCCAGCGTCCATAAGAGAGGAGGCTCGAGAATGTCGGGAACGGACCCCGCGAACGAATGGGAAGCATTTCAGCAAGAGGAACAGCCCGCGGGTCAGCCGAGTGATGACCATCATGACTGGATCACTGGAGTTCTGGGGATCGACCCGAGACAATATAGTGCCTCTGAAGCTGCAGCAGGTGGCTTTGAACAGGCTGCCCAAGCTGTTGCAGCCGCTGTCACCGGCGGGAGCGCTTTGAATGCTTCACCAGCTCCTTCGCCTGGGATTATTGAGGTAATAGAGGAAGCAGCGGAATCTGGCGTTCGCGTCGTAGCAGAAGCTGCGCCCGAAATTCTTGAGACAGCGGAAACGGTCGTGGAAGTCGCAGCTGTTGCGACCGTGGCTCCGGCAGTGCTTGTTGCCGCGGGTGTAGGCGCGGCAGTTTTTCTTTGGTCTAACGATGCGGGCGCGGTGTGGGACGGCCAGACCAATCCAGAGACTGGCCGGCCATTTACCAGCCAGGAAGAGTGGGATCGTTACCAGGCCTCGAAGCGGAAGCGCGGACCCGCCAATGCGCCGGCGCCGATTGTTGAACCACCGAAAGACCCATGGGAAGATGACGATCCTGACAGTAAGGAACCCGAGCCAGCAAAACCCAAGACTTGTGACGATCTGAGAATCGAATTGGGGATTGAGCCATGTTCCGGGAATACGTGGGAAAGCGAGAGGGACTTTCTTGCTGACGCGCGGTTCAAGGATGTTGCAAAGAACATCGCTAGAAAGAGCCGGCAACGAGGCGCGAACGGTCTCGGCGAGCACATAACGTACTACGATCGGGGCGGTAATGAATTGGGTTCTCTGCGGGTGATCCAATGTTGCCACGCGGACCCAGAAGGGGCACGCGCGGTCCTTCGCTACGTGTTCAATGCATGATCGCCTTCAGGCGCCGCAGTCGGATGAGGACGCGCAGCAAATTTCACTCGGGGACGCAACCGGCTGGGACGCGATGGCGTCCGGCCGTGGAATAACCATGGCAGCATAGCTATTTCGAGAGGCCTGCTGGTGGCGGCGCTGGGTTGCACCCAACGCGCCGCCCCCGGGGCATCTATTTCGCCGGCACGCGCTTGTCCGCCATCGGCCTTGCCGGCCGCAGCATAAAGCCCGACAAAGCGCTGACCGAGCTTACGACTCCAGACGATGCGATGGATGTACTCCTTATCGATCGAACGCGCATAAGACAGCATCTTGCCCATTGTGGCGTTGCAGACAGCAGGATCGCCCATCCAGACCTCTGTCTTGCCGGCTTGAAGCTGCCGCAGCAACACGCTTAGCGAACTGGCGGTGCCCACGCCGTCGTTGAGGAGACGGTAGAGCTCGCGTCCCAATTCGCTGCCCTCTTTCAGATCACTCATCCGCACCACGCCTGCACGATCCTTCTTGGCGTGTTCGTCATACGCGTCATCGCGCTCGTCTACCTTGACCTCCAGGTCGTGCGCGGTCTCGTCGAGGAAGGTTTTCCAATCCTGCAGGTCGCCGAGCGCATCGGCCAAGGTCTGCTTGGCGAGTGCCAGCCGATCCTTGAGATTGCTGTCAGTGATCTTTTCCGCCTGTTTCGCCAGAGGTTCGATCTTGGCATCGAAACCAGCGTCCACGGCGTCCTTCACCAGGTCCTTGCCGAGATCAATCCAGGCGCCCGGGTCTTTCCAATCCGTTGCGATCTTGATGATGTCCGTCGCGATATCCAGGACCTTGGCCACACCTTCCTTCAGCTCCTTCAGGCGTTCGATCTCCTTGCCCAGCTCACTGACCTTGATATCGTTCTCGGCGAGTTCGATTTCCTTCTTCGCTTTCGGCAGGTCGCGCGCAATCTTCTGCACGAACTTGAAGAACCCTTCATAGGTGTTCTCGGCCCCCCTCGCCGCGCCTGCCGCTTCATGCGCTGTCCGGTCGGCGTGGGCTGCAACCTCCTGGGCGATGTCCTGGAGCTCGAAACTCGCATATGTCTCTTCCAGGTGTTCGAGCCGCATTGTCTTGACCATCATGTCCCTCTCGAGGCCTTGCACCTTGTCGTACTTGCCTCCGAGGTCTTCCAGGATGGGCCGCATCATGCCTTCCACGGACGCGAAGTAGACGAACTTCCCGGCGGGCGTGGAGAGCGTGACCGTCTTACTTCCCTGCTTGGCCTGGCCGGGGTGCTGGCGCGCCCCAGAAGCATCCGCCGGACCAGCGCCAACGAATCGCTTTCCCTCGCCCTGGCCCTTGGCAGCAACCGCCGCGCCGCCGGCGTCGATACCCAGGACTCGTGAAATCCAGGCTTTCTGGTCTTCGGTCAGCATGGGTTCGTCTCACTCCTGCTAAGCACCAGGAGGGAATGGTCAAATTCTGATCGGAACGGTGTGACATAAGTCACCGAGGTGCAGCCGACACCGGATTGCATTGCATGATGGGAATGCCTGCGATGCCAGAACCGAAAGACGGGCGGTGGTCCTCGGGGCGAGAGTCCTGAACAGGATGTCCGCGACGCGGCGCGAATAGTCTTGGAAGCATTGGATCAGGTCGCCGGTGATGGCCGCAATCCGCCGTATCTGGTGCCGACCAGGAGACGCTGGACCGGCTGTGCACTTTCGATGGGGGTGCAAGATGGGCTCCTGCGCTTTGCGCGCATCTCCCCCCTAACTAAATGAGCAGGGAGGCTCAGGCGTCGCTGCTGAGCTGAACTCCGCGCTGCGACGCTTCAGCACGATCCGCCGCCGCTCCCCCTTTTCGCCCTGGGCGCGTGCCTGGCGCAGCACTTCCAGCACCGCCGGCTTGTCCTTCGTCATGACCGCGTGCCGCAATGCATCATTCAACCGCGCCTGGCTGGATGTGTAGCCGGGTGGGCCCGGCACCTGCAGATAAACTGGCACTTCCGCAGCGACTGCCGCTGCCACCGACTCCGCAAGACCTTCCGCCTTCAGCGCCTTCTTAGTGAGCAGCATGAAGATCACGCCCATCCGTTCCTCGCCTGTTTGGCGGGAGATCTCCCGGTGCATGCGCACCAATACGCCAGAAATGTCGGGTCGCATCGTCTCGCGGATCCACTTCAACTGCCGCCAGCTGCATTGGAATGTCCGGCAGGTTTGCGGCCTTTTCTCGTAGATCGCACAGCTATGGTCCCGCTGAGTGTTGCGGCATCGATACCCTTGGGGCTTCTGCAACTCCGGATCGTCAATCGTCAGCGCCACGCAGCAGACATTGCATGGTCCGCAATCCCGCCCGGCAATCAACTGTGGCTCCATGGCACACTCCAGTGTCTCAGAGAGAAGATGCTACCCTGAGTCCAGCGCGAAATAGCATGCATACCGATAAGTCATTGATTCCTGGTCGGGGCGGCGGGATTCGAACCCACGACCTCCTGTACCCAAAACAGGCGCGCTGACCAGGCTGCGCCACGCCCCGCGATTGGAGATGCCGCTAGCATAACGCGCCAGCCGCAGTAAACCGGTCAGCCAGACAGATCATATTAAAGGATCATCACCATGGCCGGGGTTGGTTGCCTCATTCCCTTTCTTCTGCTGTTGGCGGGTGGCGGCATTGGCGGCGCAATCGGTGGGACAAAGGACGCCATCTGGGGTGCCGGTGCCGGGTTCGTCATCGGTCTGCTGGTTGCCGTGCTGGCGCTGCGGCTGTTCGAGCGGGCGCGCGGCGGCCTGCAGGAGTGATCCCTACACCGCGTTCCCAAAGAGCCTTTGCTGCACCTTGTCGCCGACCCGGATGTTCAGCCGCGCCGTCGTCCCTGCCGCCAGCTCGAGCGTTGCCCGGACCGGACCCCGGCTATCGATCATCGCCAGACTTTGCGGAATCGTGTTTTCGGCGATCGATCGAATGGTGCCGTCGGCATTGATGAAGACCATGTCGAGCGGCGCGATGGTGTTGCGCATCCACATCTGAGACTGACGCGGAGTGCCCCAGTCGAACAGCATGCCACCGTCGGGTGGAACGGTTGGGCGGAACATCAGGCCGACCGTCTGCTGATCCGGCGTCGTCGCCATCTCCACCATGAACGCGTGCTGGACGCCATCACGCGTCGTGATCACCAGCCGCTCTTTCGGCAGCTCCGGCTGCGGCCCGGTTGGATTAAGATTCTGAGCGCGCGCGGAAATCGGTGCCAACGCCAATAGCCCCAGCATGTGCCGGCGGTTCATGCGCGGCCCTCTCACTGACGCTGCGGCATCCCCTCGGGGATAATCGTCTTCACGATGCTTGCGTCCAGTGCTTCGTAATCGTGATAGCCGATCGCCGCATAGAGTTCCGCCCGCGTCTGCATGCACTCCAACATCGTCTGCGTGCCGCCATCGCGTCGGATCGCCGCATACAGATCGGCCTGCGCCTTGTTGGCGACGCGCAGCGAGCTGACCGGCCAGATCACCATCTTGTAGCCCATGTCCTGGAACTCCGCCGCAGTGAAGAACGGCGTGCGGCCGAACTCCGTCATGTTGGCCAGCAGCGGTGCATCGACCCGCGAGGCGAAGGTGCGGAACATCTCGGCGGTCGTCAGCGCCTCCGGGAAGATCGCATCGGCACCAGCATCCAGATAGAGCTTTGCACGCGCCACTGCACCGTCCATTCCCTCGCTGGCTGCGGCGTCGGTGCGGGCGATGATGAAGAGGTGGCGCCTCGCGTGCCTGGCAGCGGCGATCTTGGCGGCCATGTCGTGCGCGTCAGCCAGTTTTTTATCGTTGAGATGGCCGCACTTCTTCGGCAGCAACTGGTCCTCGATATGCACCGCGGCGGCGCCGGCATCCTCGAAACTGCGCACCATGTGCATGACGTTCAGCGCCTCGCCATAGCCGGTGTCACCGTCCACCAGCAACGGCAGACCGGTCGCGCGCGCGATCTGGCGGACGAAGAAGCAGACCTCATCGACGGTGATCATGCCGAGATCGGGAATGCCCATCGAGGCGGTCATCGCCGCTCCGGAGAGGTAGAGCGCTTCAAACCCTGCCGCCTTGGCCTGCAATCCAGCCATGCCATTGTGCGCCCCCGGCACCTGCAGGATGCCAGGTCGCGCGAGCAGCGCCCGAAAACGCGTCCCGGCAGAGACTGTTGGCAGATCGGCGGCTACCAGATAGGTCATGGCAATCCAACTCCTGCGGGCCGTCATCCGGAATAGCGGAAGCCCCGGAGCAAACCAACTGGTCCTCGATTCTCGTGGAGGCTGCCCCTGAGCGAACCGACTGTCGCGGCTGTGAACCTGACCACGAACTGGGTCGGGCTCGTTTCGCTGGCGATTTTCCTCTTGGCCTATGCACTGGTGATCGCCGAGGAAGCGCTCCATCTGCGCAAGTCGACGCCGGTGATCGTCGCCTCTGGCGTGCTGTGGATCTTGCTCGCCTTCGCCTATGGTCAGCTCGGACAGCCGGCGCAGGTCGACGCAGCCTTACGCGAGGTGCTGGGCGACTTCGTGAACTTGCTGCTGTTCCTGATCGCGGCAATGACCTATGTGAACGCACTGGACGATCGCCGCATTTTCGACGCTCTCCGCTCCTGGCTGGTCCGCTCCGGGTTCAGTTATCGGACGCTATTCTGGCTGACCGGCACGCTGGCGTTCTTCATTTCTCCATTTGCCGACAATCTGACCACGGCACTGGTCATGTGTGCGGTGGCCGTTTCGGTCGGCAGGGCGGCGCCCCGCTTCGTCGTGCTGTCCAGCATCGGGATCGTGGTGGCTGCGAACGCCGGCGGCGCTTTCAGCCCCTTCGGCGACATCACCACCCTGATGGTTTGGCAGAAAGGGCTCGTGTCGTTCTTCGAATTCTTCGCCCTGTTCGTGCCCTCGGTGGTCAACTACCTGGCACCGGCCGTGCTCATGCACGCGGCGGTGCCGCGCGGCGCTCCTAGCAGCAGCGGCGAGCCTGTGTCGATGAAGCCCGGCGCAGTCTGGGTGATTCTCCTATTCCTGGTCACCATCGCCATGGCCGTCGGCGTTCACACGTTCCTCCACCTTCCGGCTGCCCTGGGTATGATGACCGGCCTCGGTTTTCTGATGCTCTACGACTACCACCTGGAGTGGCGCGACCGCCGCGCGCCCGGCGAGTTCGCATTCCACGTATTCCACCGGATGGCCAACGTGGAGTGGGATACACTACTGTTCTTCTACGGGGTGGTAACGTGCGTGGGCGCGTTGAGCCTGCTCGGTTATCTGGCGATTGCATCCCAGCTGCTCTACGGCGTGATGGGGCCGACTGTGGCGAACATAGTGATCGGCGTGGGGTCGGCAGTGTTCGACAACATTCCGCTGATGTATGCCGTCCTGAGCATTGAACCGCAGATGTCGCATGGGCAGTGGCTGCTGATCACCCTGACCGCGGGCGTGGGCGGCAGCCTGTTGTCGATCGGCTCCGCGGCGGGCGTGGCCGTTATGGGCCAGGCGCGAGGTGTCTACACCTTCACCGCGCACCTGCGCTGGAGCCCGGCGATCGCAGTGGGCTATGCGGCCAGCCTCCTGGCGCACGTGGTGCTCAACCGGAACACCTTCTGAGGAGGGGAGCTTGGTTGCATGCCTTAGACCCTGCAAGTAACGTCCTAGGCGCACAACGGGATTCAGTCCGCATGGATATGACAGGCGAGCGGCGCATTGCGGCGCCGCGCGAAGCTGTCTGGCAGGCACTCAACGACCCGACGGTGCTCAAGGCGAGCATCCCCGGCTGCGAGTCGCTGGAGAAACTGTCGGACACCGACATGAAGGCGACAGCGTCCGTCAAAATCGGGCCGATCGCCGCTCGATTCAATGGCGCTGTCCACCTTTCCGATATTGATCCCCCCAACGGCTATACCATCGGAGGCGAGGGCCAAGGCGGTGTTGCCGGTTTTGCCAAGGGAGGCGCGAAAGTACGGCTTGAGCCGGCCGGTGAGGCCACATTGCTGCAGTATGAGGTGCACGCGCAGGTCGGCGGCAGGATCGCGCAACTCGGCGCGCGATTGATCGACGCAACCGCCAAGCAGATGGCGGACTCGTTCTTCGATCGGTTCAGCGCGCAAGTCTCAGCGCCCGCCCCGCCGCCAGAGGCCAGGGAGCCAGAAGTCAGGGAGCCTGAGACCAGGCAGATATATCCTGCGGCTCCAAGCGAAGAGGTGGCGCACCCTGTGCTGCCGATGCGTCCGCCGCCGTCGGCGGTCAGTGTGTTCTCGCTGATTCCACCGGAACCGATGGGGCTGCCACTTGCCGCCTGGATCGGCGGTGCGATCTATCTGGTCATGCTCATTCTGATCCTCGGAAGCATGGCGTAGTGGCTGATCTGCCTGTTGCCGTCGCCGACACCGCGCGCTTGCTCGCCGATCAGGGATACATCGCAGACCAGGAGTTGGCGACGACGGTGCATCTGTCCTTGGCAATGCGTCGTCCGCTGTTCCTTGAAGGCGAACCTGGAACGGGAAAGACCGAGATCGCCAAGGTGCTGGCCGCAGGTCTGCACCGACGCCTGGTGCGGTTGCAATGCTATGACGGCATGGACCTGTCGGCGGCAGCCTATGAGTGGGACCACGCCCGCCAGCTCATGGCGATCAGATTGGCGGAAGCGTCCGGCCGGACCGATCCGGGCGAGCTTGCCAACGACATCTACACCCGGACTTACCTACTTGCCCGTCCGCTTCTCGCAGCCATTGACCCCGATCAGCAGCCTGCCGTGCTGCTGATCGACGAACTGGATCGTGCCGACGAACCCTTCGAAGCCTTCCTGTTGGAACTGCTGGCCGACTTTCAGATCACCGTCCCCGAGCTCGGCACGGTGCGGGCGAAGACCCTGCCCGCTGTGGTCATCACCTCCAACCGCACCCGGGAAGTGCATGACGCCATTCGCCGGCGCTGTCTGTATCACTGGGTCGATTACCCGGACGCGGTGCGGGAACGCGCCATCCTTGCGGCGAAGGCCCCGTCCGTACCGGACCGTCTGTCCGCCCAGGTGGTGGCATTTGTGCAGAGACTGCGCGGCGAGGATCTGTTCAAGCTGCCTGGTGTCGCGGAAACGATCGATTGGGCCCAGGCACTGACCTATCTGAACCAGAAGGAGCTGGCCCCCGCCGCGGTCGACGAGACGCTGGGAGTTTTGCTGAAATATCAGGATGATATTGCCAAAGTCCGCGGTGCCGAGGCGGCTCGGTTGGTGAACGAGGTGCAGCAGGCGGCAGAGTGAGCGAAAGCGCCTCCCCTGACCCGCGGGTGCAGATCACCCGGGAAGCCCTGCGCGATGGCACTCTGTTGGCGCTCGCGCGCGCCGCGATGCCGCCCGGCACGATCATGCGATCGGACGCCGAAATCGAGGCCGATCTGGACCGGACGCTAGCGCATCATCCGCCTGGAGCCGACGTCTGGCTGTTCGGCTACGGCTCCCTGATGTGGAACCCGGCGATCCACTTCGCCGAACGCCGCGCGGCGCAAGTGCAAGGCTGGCACCGCCGCTATTGCCTTTGGCTACATGGCGGGCGCGGCTCGCCGGAAAACCCTGGATTGATGCTGGCACTGGAGCGTGGCGGAAGCTGCGGCGGGATCCTGTTCCGTATCGCGGCCCCCGAGGCGCGAGCCGAGTTGCTGCTCGCCTGGCGGCGCGAATTGTTCACTGACGCGTATCATTCCCGCTGGGTCACTGCGCGAACGACCGACGGCCTCGTGCAGGCTGTCACCTTCGTCGCGAACCGGGCTCACCTTCGCTACGCGGGTCGGCTCGATGAGGTGTCCGTGGCCAGATACCTTGCTGCGGCCACCGGTTCGCTGGGCAGTTGCGTGCAATATCTGGCGGCGACCCTGGATACGTTGCATGCGATGGGGCTGCGCGACCGACCTCTCGAACGGCTGCAGCGGCTGGTCAGTAAAGCGACAGCATGAGTGAGCTTTCCCCTGCCCTGGCCGCCAACGTGATGCATTTCGCGCGCCTGCTGCGCCGGACGGGATTGCCAGTCGGGCCAGCCGAGACCCTGGCCGGTCAGCAGGCTCTGTCGCTGATCGATATCGGCAACCGCCACCAGGTGCGGACGGCGCTGCGCACGGCGATGGTCCATCGCCACGAGCACCGCGACGTGTTCGACCAGGCCTTTGCGCTTTTCTGGCGCGATCCCACCGCGGCCGAGCAGGCGGTCGCCATGGCCTTGCTGGAGGCGCAGAAGGAGAAGCGCCCGGAACGGCCCCCGCCCGGCAGCCGACGTGTCGCCGAGGCTATGGCCAGACCGCGCGAGACCCGCCAGCGCCCGCAGGACGAGCCGCCGGTGATGGATGCGGTGCTGACCGTCTCCGATCGCGAACGCCTGCAGCAGATGGACTTCGAGGCGATGAGCGCCGAGGAAATCGCAGAGGCGAAGCGGGAGATTCGCCGCCTCGTGCTGCCACTCGATGCGCGCCGGACACGGCGCCTGCGCGCCGATCCGCAAGGACCGGTTACCGATCTGCGCCGCACCATCCGCCAGAGCCTGCGACAGGGCGGCGAGATCATGACGATTGCCCGCAACCGTCAGGTCAAGCGACCTCCGCCACTCGTCGTGCTCTGCGACATTTCCGGATCAATGTCGCGCTATGCACAGATCCTGCTGCATTTCCTGCATGCAGTTACCAATGATCGTGACCGTGTCTCTGCCTTCCTGTTCGGAACACGCCTGTCGAACGTGACCCGGCAGCTCCGGCATCGTGACCCGGAGGTGGCGTTCCAGATGGTCTCGCACGTCGTCCCCGACTGGTCCGGCGGTACCCGGATCGGCGAGGCCCTTGAGACATTCAATCGCCATTGGGCCAGGCGGGTGTTAGCTCAGGGCGCCGTCGTGCTGCTGATCACCGATGGACTGGATCGCGACGGGGCACGAGGGTTGGCGGAGAACATGGATCGGCTGCACTGTTCCTGTCGCCGGTTGATATGGCTCAATCCACTGTTGCGCTGGACCGGGTTCGAGCCAAGATCACAGGGTATACGTGCGATGCTGCCGCACGTGGACGATTTCCGCCCCGTGCACAATTTGGCCAGCTTGCGCGCGCTGGTCGATCTCCTATCCGGTCCCATGCCGACGCGCACGCACTTGGCGATAGGGGCCGAGCCTGAAAGGATGGCGTCATGACCATTGCAGAAACCGAAGACGTGATGAGCACCGCCGCCCTCTGGCGCGCCGCCGGCGAACAGGTGGCGGTAGCGACCGTAACCGAGACCTGGGGCAGTTCGCCTCGTCCGGCCGGCAGCCAGATGGCGGTGACCAAGTCGGGCAAGATGGCGGGTTCGGTGTCGGGTGGTTGCATCGAAGGTGCCGTAGCCGATGCGGCAATGAAGACGATCGATACCGGCTCACCTCAACTGCTGGACTTCGGCGTGACCCACGAGCGGGCCTGGGAAGTCGGCCTGGCATGCGGCGGCAAGGTCAAGGTGTTCGTGGAGAAGCTATCGTGACCGCAATTCCCACACTCCCCCTCCCCTCGCGGGAGGGGGTTGGGGGGAGGGGGCGCATATGACTCCCGAAATCCTCGCAGCACTCGAAGCCGCAAAACGCGACAAGAGTCCCATCGTGGTGGCGACGCGGCTGCCTGACGGCGACCAACGCCTGCTGCCTGACCCCGCTGCACCGGCCGCGTTGAATTCTGCTGCCGAACAGGTGCTGGCTTCCGATCAAAGCGGCACGGTGAAGATCGAGGGCACCGACTGGTTCCTGCACGCCCACAATCCGCCACTGCGGCTGATCGTAGTGGGCGCCGTGCACATCGCTCAGGCGCTGGTGCCCTTTGCCACGCAGTGCGGTTTCGCAGTGACCGTGGTGGACCCGCGCCGGTCTTTTGCCTCTGATGAGCGCTTCCCCAACGTGACCGTGTCCACGGCGTGGCCGGACGAAGCGATGGATGAGCTGAAACCTGACTCTCGCACCGCTGTGGTCACACTCACGCACGATCCGAAGCTGGATGACCCGGCGCTGGACCGCGCGCTGAAGTCGCCGGCCTTTTACATCGGCTCGCTTGGCTCTCGGCGCACCCATGCAGCGCGGCTGAAGCGTCTGCGCGAGCTAGGGCACGGCGAGGCAGCGCTGGCGCGCATCCAAGGCCCGGTTGGCCTCAACCTCGAGGCCGTCACAGCGCCGGAAATCGCGCTGTCCATCATCGCTGAACTGGTGGCTGTGCGGCGTGGCGCACCATTGCCGCAGAAACAGTCGCTCGCCGCATGAAGTTTGGGGCCGTCCCACTCGACGAAGCGCGCGGCGCCATCATGGCGCACTCGCAGCGGATCAGTGATCGCGTCATCCGCAAAGGGTCGGTGCTGGACGAGGGCGCACTGGTCGCTCTGCGGGAGGCTGGCCGCGTCCAGGTTATTGTTGCCCGCCTGGAACCTGGCGATGTGCCAGAGGACATCGCCGCCGATCGGTTGGCCCAGCCGCTTGTGTCGCCGCTGCTTGCGCGCACGCGTGCCGCGACCGGTCGCGTGAATTTGGCGGCCGAGGTGCCCGGGCTGCTGCGTGTCGACGCAAAGATGGTCAACCGGCTCAACACAATCGATGAATCGATTACCATCGGGACGTTACCGGATTATGCCGTCGTGGCGCCGAAGGACCTGGTGGCCACCGTGAAGATCATCCCCTTCTCGGTGCCTGGCAATGTGCTGGCAGTGGCCGAAGCACTGATCCGGCAAACCGGTTCGCCGCTGACCCTGCATCCATTCCATCATCTGAAAGTGGGTCTCGTCGTCACCGAACTGCCCGGATTGAAGGACAGCGTGACGGAGAAGACGATCGCTGCGACCGACCAGCGCATCACCCAACTCACCGGTTCTCTCCTGCCGCCGCTGCGTACGCCGCACGAGGAAGAGCCGATCGGCCACGCCCTTGAGGCGCTGATCACGCAAGGTGCCGATCTGCTGCTGGTGGTCGGTGCGTCGGCGGTGGTGGACCGGCGTGATGTCGGCCCCTCGGGTATTGTACGCGCCGGAGGCGAAATCCTGCACTTCGGCATGCCTGTCGATCCGGGAAATCTGATCTGCCTCGGACGCATCGGTGACAGGCCGGCGCTCGTTCTGCCGGGCTGCGCGCGCAGCCCGAAGCTGAATGGCATCGACTTCGTTCTGACCCGATTGTTCGCGGGCGTGCCGGTTGGTCCGCCCGATATAATGCACATGGGCGTCGGCGGACTGCTGAAGGAAATCGATACAAGGCCACTGCCGCGTGAGAAGGCACCTGCTACGCCAAGGAGCGGCGCGGCACCGCGCAGCGCCCCAACCATTGCCGCAGTCGTGCTCTCGGCAGGTCGATCACGCAGGATGGCGCCTCACAACAAGCTGCTGGTTGCTGATCGCACCGGCAAACCGATGATCGCGCGGGTCGTCGACAATGTGTTGTCGTCGAACGCCCGTCCGGTGCTGGTGGTAACCGGACATCAGGCGGAGCAGGTCCAGCATGCACTCGGCGGCCGGCCGGTACGATACGTGCACGCCGCGGACTACGCGGAGGGCCTGTCGGCTAGCCTGAAGGCCGGCATTGCTGCCGTCCCGGAAGAGTGCTCCGCCGCGTTGGTCTGTCTGGGCGATATGCCGCTGGTGACCGGCCGAATGATCGACCGGCTGCTCGCTTCCTATGACCCGGATGAAGGGCGGCAAATCGTGCTGCCGACGTTCCGTGGCAAGCAGGGCAACCCGATGCTGTGGGATCGACGGTTCTTCGCCGAGATCCTGCAGATCAGCGGCGATTCCGGCGCCCGCTTTCTGCTCGGCAAGCATCTCGAGAACGTGGCGGAGGTGGAAATGGCCGATGACGCCGTGCTGCGCGACTTCGACACAACAGAGTCGCTGAACAGCCTGCCGCAGCGCCTGCGACCGGCGCCGATCAGCTAAATCCATGCCGATCTGCGAGGTCGATCCCTGGCGCTTTCAGTATTTCGAGCACATCGATTGTCCGCCGCACATTCGCATCTCCACCGAGGATGCCGACTCCTGGGAGTGGTTCCCGCAGCACCGCTGGATCTATGACAAGCTGGCGGTCGCCTTGTCCCAGGGCCTGCAGGCGGCGCCGCACGGTGTCATGCCGCCATCCTACCCAGTGTTTTCCAAGCCGATCATGAACCTGCGCGGGATGGGGATCGGCAGCCAGGTCATCGGGTCCGAGCAGGCGTATCGTGCGGCACTCACCGCGGGACATTTCTGGTGCACATTGCTGACTGGGCCGCATGTCAGCACGGACGTCGCCTTGGTGGACGGTGAGGCACGCTGGTGGCGGCACACCACCGGCGCTGCAGGTGCGGGCGGCACGTTCGACCATTGGCTGATCCACGCCGAATCGATGCAGGAGATCGAGGACTGGTGCGGCGCCTGGTCGCGCAAGCACCTGCGCGGCTACACCGGCATGGCCAACTTCGAGACGATTGGTGGCCGTATCATCGAGGCGCACCTACGTTTCGCCGACCAATGGCCGGACCTGTACGGCCAGGGCTGGGTGGACGCGGTGGTGCGTCTACATGTCACCGGCGAATGGAGTTATCCCGACAGCGATCGGGTCGACGGCTACAGCGTTGTGCTGTTCGGACCGCATGGGCCGCGCTATCGCCATCCACCTGCCTCGCTCGTGGAGGAAGTGCGGGGCATGCCAAGTGTATCGAGCGTGCAGATCACCTTCCACGAAGACAAGGAGCCCGACCATCACGCCATGCCGCCAGGGGGGTTCCGGCTTGCGATCGTTAACGCGCGGACGCTGGAAGCCGGACAAGCCGGGCGCGAGCGGTTGCGGCACAGTTTCCTAGGCTAGTCCCACATCCTATCGGAGTGCGTTGCACCGTCGATCTGCGTCGCCATATGCAGCTGTTGCATTGCACAAAAAGACGAGGAGCTAGGAATGCCGCTGAGTCCACCGCAGGAGCGCGAACTGCTTCACTCGCGCGATATCGTCCTGCGCGGCTATCAGCGTGCTGATGGGCTGTATGACATCGAGGCGCAGCTGACCGATGCCAAGAGCTATGGCTTCGCCAACCACGATCGTGGCTATGTTCGGGCCGGCGAGCCGGTCCACGGCATGTGGCTGCGACTTACGGTGGACGAGCAGCGCAACATCATCGCCTGCGAGGCCGCAAGTGATTACACGCCCTATGGGATTTGCCCGACCGTGACGCCGAATTTCGCGCGGCTCGCTGGTCTGCGGATCAAGCCCGGCTTCCTGAAAGAGGCCGCCAAGCGCATCGGTGGTACGCATGGCTGCACTCATCTGCGCGAACTGCTGCAGCAAATGGCGACCACCGCCTATCAGACGATCGACCCGGCGCGCGCGAAGCGGGAAGCGGACGCCGCCGGTGAAGCCGATGTTCCCGGCACCGATAAGCTGGACGCGCGCATCAGCGACAAGATGGGAGGGGCGCCGGCCATCCTGAACACCTGCGTTGCGTACGGCAGTGCCAGTCCGCTGGTGCGTCGGCGTTGGCCGCACCTTTACACCGGACCAGCCGACCCGGAGTCCGCTGCAGCCGACTGAACAGACCAGGGGGACGCTGTCCCCTACCCCTGCCAAAGGCGCAGCCACCCGGGACAAGCCCGAGTGCATGCTTTGGAATCCAATCCTGTTCGACGACAAAGGGGTTCTAAGGGCTCCGCCCTTAGCGGCCTTCTTGCTCTGGACGCTACGCCGTTGCGCCACCATCGACTGGCAGAGCCACGCCGGTGACATAGGACGCCTCGTCGGAAATCAGGAACAGCGCGGCGTTGGCAATTTCCTCGGGCCGCCCCGGACGTCCCATCGGCACCTGGCCGCCACGCTTCATTACCAGGCTCTCCGGCGTTTCCCCGGGCGGCAACTGGCTGTCGGGACGCGCCACGAACACGCGCAGCATCGGCGTGTCCGTGGGACCGGGACAGATCGCATTCACCCGGATCTGCTCTCGTGCATATCGCTTGGCCAGGCCGTGCACCAGGCCGACCACGCCGAACTTCGCGATATTGTACACGGGACTGAACTGCGATCCGGTAAGTCCCGAGGTCGACGCTGTATAAAGCAGCGCTCCCCCACCGCGCGCCCGCAGTTCTGGAATTGCCGCCTCGGTCGTGACGAGGACCGTTCGCACGTTCAGGTCCATCGCCAGTTCGAAGTCCTTCCAGTCGATGCCCTCGATTGCGGCAGGCCCCGGATGGCCGACATGGTTCCAAACGAAATCAAGTCCACCGAATGTATTGGCGGTGCGGCGCACGATTTCACGTGCGAATGCGTCCTGCCGCAGGTCGCCGGCGATGGCGATGGCCTTGCCTCCGTCATCGGTTATCTGCTTGGCCACCGCATTGGCACCCGCCTCGTCGAGATCGACGACGGCAACCGCCGCCCCCTCCTGAGCAAAACGCACTGCCCCGGCGCGGCCCATGCCCGACGCAGCCGCGGTGACGATACCGATCTTGTTTGCCAGACGCATGAAGCCTCCCTCAGCGTTGCGCGTTCACCCAGCCCATCATGATGCGATTGAACGTGTCGGGGTGCTCGACATTGGGGAAGTGCCGCGCGTTGGCGATCTCTTCATAGCGAGCACCCGGCACCAGACTGGCGATCCGACGATTGGCGTCCGGCGGTGTTCCCGCGTCATCCGAGCCACACACCACGAGCACTGGCAGCTTCACTGACGGCAGGCGTGCGACGAAGTCGAAGTTGCGTATCGCTGCGACGCAGCCGAGATAGCCGGCCGGTGTGGTGCCGATGATCGTGTCGCGAATCTGCTTGTAGCGGCCAGGGTTGCGCGCCTTGAACGCCTCGGTCAGCCAGCGCTCGATGGTAGGGTCGGCCAGCGGCGCCAACGAATTCGCGCCGCGGACCGTGTCCACGCGCTGCTGCCATACGTCGTCGGCACCCGCGGGGGTGGACGGCAGCGTATCGCACCACATCGCCGACAGCAGGCGGTTGCCGTGGTCCAGCGCAAATGCCTGCCCCAGCATGCCGCCGATCGACAGGCCGACGAAGTGCACACGCGCGATTGAAAGTCCGTCGAGCACAACAGCGACGTCAGCCGCGAGGTCACGCATGGCATAATCGCCTGCTACCGGGCCGCTGCCGCCATGACCACGCATATCGATCGACAGCACGCGGAAGCCGGCCGACAGCAGCGGCGGCATCTGCTCGGCCCACATGCCGCCGTCCGATGCCAGCGAATGCGTCATACAGACCACGGGGCCGTTCTCCGGTCCCACCAGATCATATGCGATCGAGCGATCTTTCAGCGGCAACAGCATGATCGTCCTCCCGTTATTTTCGAACGAGTTGGTCTCAGCCGGTTTCCATCGGCAGGGCCGGATCCTTTGCCCATTCCGACAGCGACGCGTCGTACAGCTTCACGTCGCGATGTCCCAGCATGATCAGCGCAAGCGCGTCGGCGCTCGCGGCAATGCCGCCGCCGCAGTAATTGATCACCTGGCGGTCCATCGCACCCACTGACTCGAAGCGCTTGCGCAGTTCCTCTGCCGGCAGGAACGTATTGCTGTCCGGATCGAGCAGATGCGCTGCCGGCAGATTGACGCTGCCCGCAATGCGTCCCGGACGGCCGTAGCTGTTGCCGCCAGCGCCGGCGTGCTGCTGCGGCTGCAGCGCGTTAAGCGTGCACACTGCGCCGTCGCCGATGGCGCGCAGCACGTCGTCTTTGCCCACCATAAGATTGCGCACTTGCCTGATGGCAAAATCGCCAGCCGGGCGTGCGCGTGCAGCCCCCTTCTCTATCGGACGCCCCTCGCGCTGCCACTTCTGCCAGCCGCCATTCAGCACAGCGGCGTTGTCATGGCCGAACTCGTGCAGCAGGAACCAGAACCGCGTCGCCCACCAGACGTTGGCGGTGCTGTAGCTGATGACGCGGGTTCTGCTGTTCACGCCGAAGCGACGCAACGCGGCGGCAAATTCTTCTGGCGACTGGCGCATGAAGCGCAGGCTCTGCGAGGTATCGGAGACGTCATGCAGCATATCCACGAACTGGGCGCCTGGGATGTGGCCCTGTTCGAAGTCCTCGCGACCCGGCTTGACCTGATAGGTGATCTTCGGATCCGGGATCAGGTGAGTCGTGCAGTCGAACACCAGGACATCGGGATCATTCAGGTGCTCCGCCAACCACTCGGTCTCGACCAG
>JBKPSV010000203.1:0-6630 GCA_046735215.1 Pseudomonadota bacterium
ATGACAGTCCAGTGCGCTGGGCCGAATATCGCGCTCTGGTCGAGCGCACGCGGTTCGCCGCGGTGTTCACTGCGCATCCCACGTTCGCGCTTCCCCCTGCCGTTGCCCGCGCCCTGGCCGAGACCGCCAGCGGTCGGCCAACCGCGGCCGAGGGTTCGCATCGGCCGCCCCCGATCACCTTGCAGGATGAGTTCGACCAGGCTGCAGCTGCGATCGCCAACGGCCGCGATGCCATCGATCGGTTCAACGCGGTGCTGCTGTCGGTCGCGCGCGACGCATGGCCGGATCGGTGGACCGGGCTCGATCCGCGGCCGGTGATTCTCTCGAGCTGGGTTGGCTATGACACCGACGGTCGCACTGACATAGGCTGGTGGGACACGCTTCGGCTACGGCTTGAGATGAAGCGCCGGCAGCTGGCCCGGTTGCACGCCCAGGTGGCTGCTCTGCCCGGCACCGAACCGCTGACCACGCGGGTCGCCGCTGCGCTGAAGGCGACCGGCGAGCAGCTGCTTCTCTGTCCGGACGCGCCCGAGCCGACGCGTGTCGCCAACTTCGCCCGCACGCTCGTCGGACAGCGCGACAAAGCGTTCACCTCGACCAACCCATTGCTGCCACTGTTTGAGCAGGCACTCGCGGCGGCGCCGGATGACGATGTCCGGCAGGCGTTGTGCGTGGCACGTGCGGGGCTGGTGTCGCATGGGCTGGCACTTGCCCATACCCATGTCCGGCTCAATGCCGCGCAGATCCACAACGCGGTGCGCCAGCGTCTGGGCATCGCCGATGCACCGGAGGACCCGGCGCATCGTCGTGTGCTGTTCGGCGAAATGAATGCCGCGCTCGAAGCGGTGAAGCCGGTCAATGTGGACTTCGGCGCTCTGCTGGCCGAGCAGGCGTCGGCGATCCGATTGATGATGACGATTGCGCAGATCATCAAGCACATCGATGGTTCGGTGCCGGTGCGCTTCCTGATCGCCGAGACCGAGACCGGCTACACGCTGCTCGCCGCACTATGGCTGGCCAGGCTTTTCAACATCGAGCGTCACATCGAGATCAGTCCGTTGTTCGAGACAGCGCGCGCGCTCGAACATGGTGCCACTGTGCTGGAGGAGGCGCTGCGGAGCCCACACTATCGCGCCTACCTTAAGGAAACAGGGCGGCTCGCGCTGCAGTTCGGCTATTCGGATTCGGGCCGCTATGTCGGGCAGCTCGCCGCAAGCTATTTGATCGAACGGCTGCGCCTGAAGATCGGCCAGACGCTGGCCGCGCACGGCATTTCCGGCGTGGAAGTGATCCTGTTCGATACGCATGGCGAGAGCGTCGGCCGCGGCGCGCATCCTGGGTCGCTGAGCGACCGCTTGAAGTACCTGTCACCGACCGCATCACGGCAGGCGTTCAACAAGGCTGGTCTGAGTGTGCGCGAGGAAGCCGCCTTCCAGGGTGGCGACGGCTATCTGCTGTTCGGGACACCCGAGCTGGCGCTTTCCACCATCACCGGTATTGCGCAGCAAACCTATCACCCTGCGGCAGGTCCGATCGAAGACCCGGTCTACGCCAACCCGGACTTTGCCGCCGACTTCTTCGCCACTGTCCGCGCCGGCATGGAGGCACTGGTCGATGACCAGGGCTATGCCGCCTTGCTCGGCACATTCGGCCCTTCGCTGATCGACGTGACCGGCTCGCGGCCGACGGCGCGTCAGGCGGACGGCATGGTGGGAGCCGCGCGCATCCGCCACCCGCGTGAACTCCGCGCGATTCCGAACAACGCCATCCTTCAGCAGCTTGGCTGGTGTGCGAACACGTTGCAGGGCATCGGTGCTGCGGCGGCACGGCATCCCGAGCTGTTCACCGATCTACGCGAGAACAGCCGACGGTTCCATCGCGCGATGGACCTGGCGTCACATGCGCTGGCGCATTCCGACATCGACGTGCTGCGCGCGGTCATTGCCACGCTCGACCCTGGCACCTGGCTCGATCGCGCCGAGCACGCTGAATTGCGTGCAGACCGCGAGGCGCTGGTGGGCGTGGCACGTGCGCTGGAGCGGCTCAATATATGGGCAGCAGCGCAGTCCATGTTCCGCCGCGTGCACGCCGATCACCTCGCGCTGCGCCAGATCTGGCCTGATGCGCCGCGCATGGCGACGCGCGAGGTGCTGCTGCACGCGTTGCGGCTGGCGCTGATTCATCGCATCTGGCTCTTGGCGACCGAGATCTCGGATTTTTCCCCACGTCATGGCGTGACGCGCCTGGTGCTGGAGAGCGCAATCCTGCGACTGGAGATAGAATCCGCCCTGGATGTGCTGGCACAGATCTTTCCCGCTGCGCCCGATCAATCCGAAGAGCTTGACTACGCCGAGCCGGCCGCACCGCGTGGCACCACGGCATATGCGCGCGAACACGAGGAGATCTTCGCGCCGATGCGCTCACTGTTCGGCCTGGTGCGCGAGATCGCCACCATCATCACCCACGAGGTGGGCGCGTTCGGATAGGTAGCTCCCGACCACGTTCCTCAGTCGATTTCTCTGTTCGTTTGTAGCGGAAGTCGCAATGACTGGCGCCCTGCATGATCGTTTGGGTGCGCGTAAGCTCGATGTCCGACCCGAAGCCCTCGGCCATTGCGAAGTCGGCACTGCAGACCAGCAGGAATCCAAGTTCCGGCTCGCCGAGTGCCTTGTAGAACTCCGCGTATCGACATCCCCTGACATCGATCTCGCAGTCATCCTGTGACTGCTTCACCACTGCGTAATCGAGCGCATCTTCACGGGCGTAGCTTGCAAAGGCAGATCCTACGACCTTTCCAAGATCATTCTCCGCCTTCTTCTGCCAGAATTCCTCGCCATAGCGACGGTAGAGATCACCCAGAGCGCCGCGAACCAGGGCATTCGCCCGCTCCGCGCCCATTTCGGCTTGCAGTGCCTTGATCAACGGGATCAGAACTTTTGCCTGGATTTTGACTTGTTCGAGTAGCGGAATGCTCAATTACAAGCCCCTCATCACGACAGGTCATTGCGGCTTCCGCAGCATTGGAATGATCGTCGGATGTTCGCCGACGTCGATGGCTCCAAGGACTTCAAAACCATGCCGCTGGTATAACCGCACACCCTTTGGATTGCTGGATTCCAGATAAGCCAGACGCCTCTCCCGATCACAAATGGCGAGCGCATATGCCAGCAGCGCCGATCCGATACAACGGCCTTGATACAGCGGATCGACGCCGATCAGCGGCAGATACCAATGGGGTTCGTCTGGATGGTAACTGCTCATCTGCTGGAACACCTGGAACAGGTCGGCCTTGGCGGAGAGAGCAGCACTTTGTTTGACCAGCTCAACAAGCGCTTCCTCATCAGGATGTTCATCCGGCGGCAGCCACAGTGCGGCACCAGTTCCATCTTCCGTCATGTGTGCAGAACCGCGGTCGAACGCCCTGCCGCCAAACAGGCGAACGAACTCGGGGTAGTAGGTCAAGAACTGCAATTGATCCGGGTAGAGGTAGCGCATCACCGGATCGCTTGCGAAGGCGAGCGTCATCAGGCTCGCTATTCTCGACTCCTCGGACCTCTTCGCGACGATGACGGTCGACGGAGACACGCGATCCCTCCTGTCCCCCCCCCGTTCTAGCCAGCGTAAACCAGTGCGGGCAAGCGGCGTTATACGAACTCTTGCACCATCAACACGGCTGCGGTCTGGTAGGTCCCGATAGAGCAACGGGGAACGTGCGGAGATGCAGGCAGATTATATCATTGTCGGTGCTGGTTCGGCCGGCTGCTGTCTGGCCAATCGACTGACCGAAGATGCCAACAACCGCGTCGTACTGATCGAGGCGGGCGGGCGCGATTGGAACCCGCTGATCCACATCCCCGCCGGCTACATGAAGCTGCTGGAGCACCCGACCCTGACCTGGGGCTTTAAAGCCGAGCCCGATCCCGGCACCAATGGCCGCGCGATCAACTACCCCCGCGGCCGCGTCCTGGGCGGGTCGAGTTCGATCAACGGGATGATTTACGTCCGGGGCCAGCCGGAGGATTTTGATCACTGGGCGCAGCAGGGCAATCGAGGTTGGTCGTGGGATGAGGTGCTGCCCTTTTTCCGCAAGGCGGAGAACTGGGCAGGCACAGCGGATGCAGTACACGCGAAGGGCGGCCCGCTCTTCACCTCGCACGGCCGCGACAAACCTCTGTTGTGCCGCGCCGCGGTGGAGGCGGCGACGCAACTCGGTTGCGAATACCGTGAAGACGTCAACGATCTGGCGGAAGGTCACGGCGACGGCGTCGGCTGGGTGCAGCAGACGCGTGGCGGACGGTTGCGCGCCAGCGCAGCGCGCAGCTATCTGCGCCCGGCGCTGAAGCGGCCGAACCTGCGCGTGATTACCGGTGCGCTCGTGCATCGCGTGCTGTTCGACGGCACGCGCGCGGTAGGCGTCGAGTATTCACGCAACGGCGTTACCGAGCGTGTCGATGCCGCCGGCGAGGTGATCCTGTCGGCCGGGGCGGTTGGTTCGCCGCATATCCTGCAACTGTCCGGCGTGGGTGACCCCGATCATCTCGAACGCATCGGCGTCGTCGTGCACCATGCCCTGCGCGGCGTCGGCAAGAACCTGCAGGACCACTACCTGGCGCGCATATCTTGCCGGATACAGGGTGCACCGAGTTTGAACCAGCAGTCGCGCGGACTGGGGCTGGCGGGACAGGTGCTGCGTTATGTTGCTGTCGGCAACGGTATCCTGACCTATGCCGCATCGTTGGTGGCGGCGTCGGTGAAGGTGCTGCCGGAATCCGCGACGCCCGATGTACAGGCGCTGTTCGCTCACGGCAGCTACGCGCCTGGCGTGTCCCGCCAGCTCGATACAGTCCCTGGCATGACCTGTGGCATGTGGCAGATGCGTCCGCTCAGCCATGGCTATGTCGAGGCCCGCACGCCGCGGGCGCAGGACGCGCCAAATATCAATCCGCGCTACTTCAGCGATCCGACCGATTGCCGCGCCGCCATCGGCGGCCTCCGCTGGATCCGCCGACTGTTTGCGGCGCCGGCGCTGGCCAAATACGTCGTCGCCGAGACCGCTCCCGGCAACGACGTTCAGAGCGACGACGAGCTGCTACACTACGTGAAGCAGACGGGCGGCACCGTGTTCCACGCCACCTGCACCTGCAAGATGGGCCGTGACCTGCTTGCGGTTGTGGACGACCGACTGCGCGTGCACGGCCTGCAGGCGCTGCGCGTCATCGACGCATCGGTTATGCCGGCGGTGACGTCGACAAACACCAATGCGCCGACCATCATGATCGCTGAGAAGGGTGCCGCCATGGTGCGTGAGGATGCGCGGATGGCACTGGCCGCCTGACGAGAGGTGAACGATGACTTTATCCATTCGTGCGATCGATCCGGCAGCCCGTTCGTTCTTTGCCGGCGAGGTATCCGGCATCGACATCACGCAACCTCTATCGCCGAATGACGTTGCGGCGATTGCCGCGGGCATGGACCAGTACGGCGTGCTGGTCTTCCACGACCAGCGCTTCAGCGACGAGACGCAGCTTGCCTTCAGCCGCAATTTTGGAGCGCTGGAGCAGGCGACTGGAGATATCGCACAGGGCCACGAGCGTCGGCTGTCGATGGATGTCAATGACATCTCCAACCTCGACAAAAACAACCAGTTGCTGGCGCGCGACGACCGCCGTCGCCTGTTCGGCCTCGGCAACCGGCTATGGCACTCGGACAGCTCTTTCAAGGCGGTGCCGGCAAAGTATTCGCTGCTGTCAGCGCGGCGTATCCCTTCTGCAGGTGGCAACACGGAATTTGCCGACATGCGTGCGGCCTATGATGCGCTGGACGATGAGACCAAGGCACTCTGCGAGAACCTGGTCTGCGAGCACAGCCAGCTGTTTTCCCGAGCCGTGCTCGGGTTCAGCGAGTTCACGGATGACGAACGGCGCAAATTTGCTCCGGTGAAACAACGGCTGGTGCGCCGACACCCGGTGACGGGACGGAAATCGCTGTTCCTGGCATCGCACGCCGGCGCGATCCTGGGCTGGCCGGTGCCGGAAGCGCGCGCCTTCCTGCGTGATCTGACCGAGCACGCGACGCAGCGGCAATTCGTCTATGCGCATGTGTGGCGGCAGTCGGACCTGGTGATGTGGGACAACCGCGTGACCATGCATCGCGCGCGACCGTTCGATAACGCCGAGGTGCGCGACATGCACCGCACCACCGTGGCGTGCGAGCAGTCCACGATGGAACAGGCCGCATGATCAAGGTCGTCGGACTGCTGACTCGCAAGCCGGAGTTTACGCACGAGCAGTTCGTCAAGCACTGGCTGGAGATCCACGGCCCGCTGGCGCACGCGGTACCGGGCGTCCGGCGCTACGTGCAGTCGCACATCATCGGCACACGGACGCGCCCGGACATTCCGGAAACCGAAGTCGAGATCGATGGGATTGCCGAACTCTGGTACGATGACGAGGCTGCGTTGGCACGGGCGGCTGCGACACCGGAGATGAAGCGCCTGACCGACGACGGCGCGTTGTTCATCGGCCGTATCAAGAGCTACGTCATCGAGGAGAAGCAGATTATCCCTGCCCCCTCCCCCTAACCCCCTCCCGCAAGGGGAGGGGGACGCTTTCACCTCTACTCTGCGGCCGG
>JBKPSV010000204.1:0-32331 GCA_046735215.1 Pseudomonadota bacterium
CGACGCCAGAGGCACTTTGCGCATGTGGACCCGGAGGATCTTCTCCCGCCCGTTCACGTCGGGATTCGGCACCACGACCTGACGATCGAAGCGGCCCGGTCGCAGCAGTGCGGGATCCAGCACGTCGGGCCGGTTGGTCGCGGCGATCAGGATGACGCCTTCGTTGCTCTCGAAGCCATCCATCTCGACCAGCATCTGGTTCAGCGTCTGCTCACGCTCATCGTTGCCGCCGCCCAGACCGGCACCCCTGTGCCGCCCCACGGCATCAATCTCATCAATGAAGATGATGCAGGGTGCGTTCTTCTTGCCCTGTTCGAACATGTCACGCACGCGGCTTGCGCCGACGCCGACGAACATCTCGACGAAGTCGGAACCGGAAATGGTGAAGAACGGCACGTTTGCTTCGCCCGCGATCGCGCGCGCCAGCAAGGTTTTGCCGGTGCCAGGGGGGCCAACCAGCAGCACGCCTTTGGGGATCTTGCCGCCAAGCCGCTGGAACTTCTGCGGGTCTTTCAGGAACTCGACGATCTCCTGCAACTCGCCCTTCGCCTCGTCGATGCCGGCCACGTCATCAAACGTCACGCGGCCTTGCTTCTCGGTGAGCATGCGCGCTCGCGATTTGCCGAACCCCATCGCGCGGCCTCCGCCGGCCTGCATCTGGCGCATGAAGAACACCCAGACGCCGATCAGGAGCAGCATCGGGAACCAGGACAGGAGGTAATGCAGCAACGGGTTGACGTCCGAGTCTTCCGGCTTGGCAATAACCCGGACACCTTTGTCGGTGAGCCGGCCGACCAGCGAGGAATCCTCGGGTGTATAGGTCTGGAAGGTCCGCCCGTCAGTGAGTTGTCCGGAAACCGTGCGACCCTGGATCACCACGTCTCGGACGCGTCCGTTGTTCACCTCGTTTATGAAGTCGGAATAGGCGACCTGGGTGGCCGCGTTGTGAGTCGCGCCAGGCTGGAAGAGGTTGAAAAGCACCACCAGCAGGAGGGCTATGATGACCCACAATGCCAAGTTGCGGCCGAAGTTGCTCATATGTTTCTGCTCACGTCCAAGCGACCCTACCATGCCGGCCGGTTGCCACCGAAAGGTAAACCTGCCGCACCGAGTTACACCAACATAGGGTGTTGCGGTCCGTCATGCATCCCCAAACGGAAAGGAGGGCGGCGCTGCCGCTCGGGGCGGGCTGAACAGCAGGGATAACTGCTCACAGGTGCTGGCATCTGGGAAGCCGAGGTGGGGCACAGCGTGGATACTAGAACCGAAACGGATGGCAGGCAGAGTCCGGAGTACGGCTGAAGGCAGGGGCGAAAATCGCCGGAAGTGTGCGGCGTCTTCCCCCAAGCCGCCGAGCATCGCTCCCACCGGCACCGAGCGACCCCCGCGCAGGCGAAACCGCCCGTCCCAGATCGCATCCGGCCGCACGGCGACCGGAGACGCCATCGCGGCGGCCTCGCGAACCACCAGCAACCCCGGGCCCAGTCGTCCCGCCGGCAACAGCCGCACTCCCGCCAACGTCGCTGGCCTTGGTGCCGCGGCGAGGACGATCACGGACCGCGAAGACGGAGGATAGGCCGCGCCGGACAAGGTCTGCAGCAATGCAGCGAGGACATCGGTCGGCACCGGCTGACCTGAGAGGACGGCGAAACCCTCAGGTCGGACCACGGCGTCCTGGGCCAGAGCGGCAGCGGCTGCAGTCGCACGTTGGGCACGGCGCCGCGCCGCCACCGTGGCAGCCGCAAGCAATGCACCCGTCGCCGTACCGATGCCGTCCCGATCGTGGCGCAGCGAGCGCAAGCGCGATCGCAGGGCCCCGGCATCCCTGTTCGAGGGATCTTCGATCCACTCGACCCCTGCGGCGGCGAGAGTGGCCCGGAGCCGTCCCGGCGAGAACCCCAGGAGCGGGCGCACCAGGCGGAGCCATGTCAGTTCCCCGAGTGGGAGTATTCCGGCCATACCCGACGGCCCGCTGTCGGAGAGCGCCCGCATGAGTAAGGTCTCCGCCTGGTCCGCGACATGATGCCCCAGCAACAGATGCAGGATGCCTGCCTCCCTGCAGGCTGCCCCCAGCGCGCCGAAGCGCGCGGCCCGCGCCCGTTCCGCCAAGGCCGGGCCTCGCAGAAGACCATCAATCGTCAACAGCCGCGCCTGGATGCCGCAGGTCGCGAGCCGGGCCGCGGCCAGAGCGGCCTCCTGGCGTGATCCGGGTCGCAAGCCATGATCGACAATCAGTCCTAGCAGCGCGCCGCCATTGTCCCGAGCCCAGCGGTCGGCGAGCAATGCGAGCGCCATACTGTCCGGGCCGCCGGACACGCCCACCGCGAGGCGAGGTGCCGAACCAAATGGGCCCAGCGCCGCCATCGATGAAGCAAACTCTGCGGTGGTAACCGGCCGTGACAAGATTCAGCCTACCGACAGCCCGCCCGCTGTCCCGACGCTGCCACCGCGTCGCGCTGGTCAGGCCGAAGCGTAGGGTAGTCAGAGCGCAGCTTGGCGAGCGAGTCGCACGCCGCCTTCTTCTCGTTGATTGCAATCAGGGCATTCGCCAGACCCAGAAGGGCATCAGGTGCATGCGCCCCTTTCCTCGCCCGATTGTAGGTATCGTCGTACGCGATGGCCGCCTGCGAATACTGTCGCTGACCCATCAGCGCCTGGGCCAGCAGAAACTGAGCGTCATAGGCTCGAGGAGAAGTACGACTGCTGGTCAGCACCTCGCGTGCCGCCTGTTCCGCGGTCGTGTAGTCCCGACGGCCCAGTGCTGCATTCCCCTCCTGCATAGACAGTTCCGGTGTCCGGCGGACCGGCGGCGATGGAGGTCCTCCGGAACCCGGTGATGGACCCGCGGGCGCCAGACCGCCTGGCTGCGGTGGCGGCGGGGCTGGGGAGGCACCTGCATGGCCTCGGGCACCGGTTGGGGTCTGCGTTTGGAAGGCCATGTCATCAATCCGCTTGGCCAGGTCGGCGCCCTGCCGCTGCACCTGGTTCTGTGTCTCGTCAATGCGCCCACGAAGTTGGCGAACCTGCTCTTCCAATGCATCCACCCGCGACAGCAACTGAGCGACGAGATCACCGCTGCCCGCGGCTGGAGGCGCGTAGGGGATCGGCGCGCGACTGGGCGGAACGTTGCCGCCTCTTGCACCCTGGTCCTGCAATATCTGCACCTGACGTCGTAGGTCCAGAATCTGATTCTGCAGCGCGATGCCTTCGCGGCTCTCAACCTGCGCGCGGGCCATTCCCACTGGCATCGCGAGAACAAGCAGCAAAGCCAGACGTGCTGCTCGTGACCTGACCATCTGAACTCCCCCGGCCTGATAAACAAAACCGGCGACCATTCGGCCGCCGGCTCCGGTCGCGCAAGCCGAATTTTGCGCTTTCAGCGCACCGACGTGATCGTGTTGCGGTTCTGTGCCCAAGCTTGCTCATTGTCACCGAGCGCAGTCGGGCGATCCTTTCCATAGCTGATGGTATTAATGCGCGATCCGGCAACCCCCCGCGCAACTAGGTAGTCACGGCTGGTATTCGCTCGTCTCTGGCCAAGTGCCAGGTTGTATTCCTCGGTGCCGCGATCGTCGCAATTGCCGGCGACCTGAACGTTGACCTGCGGATACTTCGCCAACCAGCCGGCCTGCCGATCAAGGGTTGTCCTCGCGTCAGACCTCAAGGTCGAACGGTCGAAGTCAAAGAAGACGCGGTCCCCGACATTTGCGACCAGGTCTTCCTGACTGCCAGGAACGGGACCAGCGGTCGTTGCTGCGCCTGTGCCGGTTGCGGCGTTCTCATTCTTGTCAGCGCATGCCGCCAGCAGGGCAACGGCTGCCAGAGCGCCAATCATCTTGCTGTTCATGTTGCTTTTCCTGGCTTGGGGTTGGCATTCGGCAGATACACCGAACCGATACTGGGGTAAATCCATTCCGATACTGGACGCGATTAGCGGCTCGCGCCGTAACTGGTCAAGAGAACCAGAACACCACCAGACGTTGCGTTTATGCATCATGCTGCCAGCGGTGACCACGCCGGGTCAGACGCGTCGGTTGGGGTCGTCACCAACCGTTCGTTGAAGCCGGTGATATCCACCGAGACCAGCCGGGACGAGAAGCCGGTTCCGCGATTGTCACGCGCGGCCGATTGTCGCCAGAACATCAGCACACGACCATTGGGTGCAAATGTCGGGCCTTCAACCGAGAAACCTTCCGACAAGAGGCGCTCTCCCGAGCCATCAGGATGCATGACACCGATCGAGAAGTTCCCCGATTCGCCCCCGAAGCGAGTGAACGCGATCAGATCGCCACGCGGGGACCAGACCGGAGTGGCGTAACGACCGGAGCCGAAGCTGATGCGCTTGGCGCCACCGCCGCTGGCCCCCATCACGTAAAGTTGTTGATCTCCTCCCCGGTCGGAGTTGAAGACGATCTGGCTCCCGTCGGGGCTGTAGCAGGGGCTGACGTCGATCGAGCCCGAGTCGGTAAGGCGCCGAGATGCATGGCTGCCAAGATCGACGCTGAAGATGTCTGAGCCATTATTGGTGGAAACGGACATCACCACGCTGTTGCCGTCAGGGGCGAATCGAGGGGCGAAGGTCATGCCGGGAAAATCCCCCAGCAATCGCTGCTGCCCGGAGCCGAGATTGAACAGGTAGACCCGCGGCCGATTGTTCGCATAGCTCATGAACGCGATTTCGTCGCGCCGCGGATGGAAGCGCGGTGTCAGCACCATCCACGAGCCGTCCGTCAGATAGCGGTTGTTCTCGCTGTCCTGATCCATGATTGCCAGGCGTTTGGTCTGACGGCCGCGCGGTCCGGTCGCCGCGATGTAAACGATGCGGGTATCGAAATAGCCCTTCTCACCCAGCAGGCGTTCATAGATGACGTCGGCTATGATGTGGGCGATGCGGCGCCAGTTCGCCTGGGTCGTCGTATAGGCAGTCCCCTGCAGTTGCGACTGAGGCAGCACGTCCCACAGTCGAAATTCGAGCCGCACCTGGCCCCCGCCTTGCGCCTCTGCCCGCCCAGTCACCAGCGCCTGTGCACCGATTGCCTTCCAGTTCTGGAAGTTCGGCGTGTCGCCCTGGCCGCCAGAGGCCTGGATGTATGCCTGTTGCGCGATCGGCCGGAACAGACCGGAATGCGCGAGGTCGTTGGTGACCACACTCGCGATGTCCTGACCGAGCTGTGCAGACGCACCATCGCTGCCGGTGAAGCCCGGAATAGCGATCGGGATAGGGTCGGCACGTGCGCGATTAACGTCGATGACAGCAGTACGGCCAGGACTGTTTGTCTGCGCCATGCCGATGCGATTACCAGCGATCAGGGCAGCGGATCCCGCAGCCCCCGCTATCAATGAGCGTCGGCCGAGCGGCACGATGGACGACTGGTTCATCTAGATCCTTCCCTCAAGCAAATCCCCTTATGGTCGGAATCGGAACGTGAACGTGCGAACCTGACCCAGCATGGCTGCCGGTAGCGGCAGGTTGGCACAACTCGGGTCCATGACGGCTCGCACGGCCCGCTCGGAGAACACGCGCAACCGCATGTTACTGCCGACACGACCGGCGTCCTCCGGTGCGACGACCGCGCGGCGAACAACGCCGCTTCCGTCGGTCGTTACCGTCAGCAGCACTTCCATCTTGTCGAGGTCAAGCATTCCTGGATCGGTGGACCAGCACCGCCGGACATAATCGCCGACTGCGCCGCGCTGCGCTGCCGTCAATCCAGAGGTATCGTCACTGTTTGGGTTGCCTCCGCCGTTGGGTTTTCCACCGGCCTGCGGATTGGACCGTGCCTTCGGCGGCTGGGACTGGCGCTGCAGCGTGCGCAGTTTCTCCAACGTATTGTCCAGTGCGGGGCTTTCCGGAGCCGGGTTCTTGGTCGGGTTGGGCTGCGACGTCGTGCTCTGTGGGCTCGGTGTTGGCACCGGCGGCGGGGGCACCGGAAGGGGCGGCGTCGGCAACGGCTGTTGCGCCTGAGGCGGAGTGGGCGGGGCCGCAGGCGGGGTTATCGAGGGCGCTGGTGCCGGAGTTGGCGGGGGCACGGGCATGGGAGGCGTCGGCAGCGCCAGGGCGGTCGACGGCGACGGGGCTGGCGGTGGTGGAGGTGGCGGCGGAGGAGGCGCTTCCTCTACTGGCTGAGGCTTGGGCGGCTGCTGTGCCGCGGGGGCCGCTGTCACGTCTGGGACATCCGCCGGCGCTGGCACGGATCCAGACGCAGGCGCATGAACCGACTGCTCGGCGGTTCCGTCGAACACCATGGCGATGCCGACGTCCTGCTGCTCGTCCGGCGGGAGTTCGCGCGTCTCCAATACGACGAGCAGCAAGAGCAGCGTGGCAAAATGCGCGGTCGTAGAAAGGATGGCACCACGACGCAGCGCAGGATTGGCGCCGCCGAAACGGCTCACTCGGGTAGTTGGAGCGTGGAGAACGCGCTGCAGCACGCGCTTCGCCTCACCCGGCTTTCTGGCTCGCGGGCGCTGGCTTGGCCGGCAGCGCCGGCTGCTCGGCCAGCAAGGCAACCTTGGTGAAGCCGCCCTGAGTGATGGTGCCCATCACCTCCATGATGCGGCCGTACGCCAGGTCTTTGTCACCGCGCACGAAGATCCGCCGATCCTGATTGTTCTGTGCGATCGCCTGTAGCTTCGAAACCAGTTCCGGTAGCTGGACCTCCTGGTCCTGCAGGAAGATTTTGCCTGCGGCATCGATGCTGACCGTCAGCGGCTGGCTGTCAGTGTTCAGCGGCTTCGCATCTGTCTTGGGCAGATCGACGGAAACGCCAGACGTCATCAGCGGCGCGGTGACCATGAAGATGATGAGCAGCACCAGCATGACGTCGACCAGCGGTGTGACGTTGATTTCGGATAACGGCCGATAGCGGCCACGTCCGCTGCTCCTGCCATTCGCTCCGATTGCCATGAGCTAGGCGCGCTCCTCGCTCTGACGCGACAAGATTGCGCTGAACTCCGCTCCGAAGCCCTCCAGGCGCGACGCGAAGCGAGCAAGGTCATTGCTGATCTTGTTATAGGCGAGCACCGCGGGGATTGCGGCGACCAGGCCTATGGCGGTGGCGAACAAGGCTTCGGCGATGCCAGGAGCAACCACCGCCAGATTGGTGTTGTGCATGGCGGCGATCGCGGAGAACGAATGCATGATACCCCAGACGGTTCCGAACAGACCGATAAACGGCGCCGTCGCGCCGACGGAAGCGAGAAAGATCATCCACCGCTCCAGCCGATCCATTTCACGTTGCACCGTCACCGTGATGGCGCGATCAATCCGTTCCCGGACCGAGGTGCGACTGATGTCAGCGCCCGCCACGCGGACTGATCGGCGCCACTCGCCCATCGCGGCGCCAAACACCGCCGCCATCGGATGCGCCGGGGTTGCCGCTTCTTGCTCGAACAGGTCTTCGAGGCTTCCGCCGGACCAGAAGCGGTCCTCGAAACCATCTGCCTCGCGATTGACCTTGCGCAGGCTCGCCCATTTTTCGAACACGACGGCCCACACCCACACGCTGGCCGCGAGCAAACCGATCATGACGATCTTCACGACAATGTCGGCCTCGGTGAAGAGACCCCAAAGCGACAGGTCAACGCCTGGCGTCGCCAGATTCGCCGCATCGACAGCTCGATCCACCTGCTACCCCCTATCCTGCGCCGAGGCGCACATATCACTCAGAACTCGCCGCCAAGGTGGCGGCAGACGACCTGGTTTTCCATTTCCGGGCCTGACGCAAGCGAGACGAACGGTCAAAGCCGCGCATGATCCTTCCGGTCCTCGCACGTCCTGCCGCAGCGTTACAGTCGCGCCGCCAACCACGAGCGGTTCGGTCACCACAACCAGCGAATCGTCGAGACGAGCCGGACGGACATAATCCACTTCGATGTGGCGCACCACGAACATCAGAGCGAACCGATCGAGCAGTTCGCTGTGTGGGATGCCGGCCGCGCGCAGCCACTCGGTGCGGGCCCGTTCGGCGAAGCGCAGGTAGGTCGCATGATAGACGACGCCACCGGCGTCCGTGTCCTCGTAATAAACGCGCACGGCATAATGGTGCCTGCCATCCCGTGATGTGGAGGGCGGATGTCCATTCATTCACGAAGCAGATCCAGTTGGTCGGGTTGTCGCGGGGGGACTGGCAGTTGCAAATGTCGCCAGCCAGGCTCACCCAGCATCCGGCCTCGGCTGGTCCGGAGCACGAGCCCCTCCTGAATCAGGAACGGCTCGATGACGTCCTCAAGCGTATCACGGGCTTCTGCCAGCGCTGCCGCCAACGTGTCGATCCCGACCGGCCCGCCTGCGTGATGCTCGGCGATCCTGCGCAGATAGCGACGGTCCATGGCGTCGAGGCCCAGTGCGTCAACCTCCAGCCGGTGCAAAGCGACGTCGGCCAGGTCGCGGTCGATCTGTGATGCACCCGCCACTGAGGCGAAGTCGCGCACTCTGCGCAACAAGCGTCCGGCGATTCGCGGTGTGCCTCGCGAGCGACGGGCAATCTCTCGCGCGCCGTCCACGGTCAGCGGCACTCCTAATTTACCGGAGCCACGCCGCACGATCAGCTCCAGTTCGGCCGGCGTGTAGAACACCAGACGCAAGGGAATACCGAACCGATCGCGCAGCGGGGTGGCGAGCAAGCCTGCCCGCGTCGTGGCGCCGATCAGGGTGAAGGGGGACAGATCAATGCGGACCGATCTTGCTGCCGGCCCTTCCCCAATGATCAGGTCGAGCTGAAAATCCTCCATCGCGGGGTACAGCACTTCCTCGATTGCAGGTTGCAATCGATGGATTTCGTCAATGAACAGCACGTCCTTGGGTTGCAGATTTGTCAGGATCGCGGCGAGGTCGCCCGCGCGCTGGATCACCGGACCCGAGGTCGCGCGAAACCCGACGCCGAGTTCCCTGGCGACGATCTGCGCGAGCGTGGTCTTTCCGAGGCCGGGCGGACCATGCAGCAGCACGTGGTCCAACGCCTCGCCTCGGGTGCGGGCGGCCTGGATGAATATGGCCAGGTTCTCGCGGGTCGCCTGCTGGCCAACAAAGTCATCAAGCGTTTGCGGACGAAGACTGGCCTCGGCTGCATCCTCCTCCTTGCGGGCCGGTGAGATCGTTCGGCTGTCGTCCTGGCCAGGAGGCTCTGGTACTGGCGATCTGGCAGCGGAGGCTGTGCGGGTACGGGTGCGTCCGCTCATCCGGTTGTCCTCTGCGCCAGTTCCTTGAGACTGTCGCGCAGCACACCATCCAGTGTCGCGGCATCGCCGGCTCGATCGACAACCCGGCCAACGACCGATTGCACCTCTTGCCGGCGATAGCCGAGATTGAGCAAGGCCGAGATAGTGTCCTCAGCCATTTGAGACGACGGGGCCGGTGTTATGGTGAATGCAGGTGGGGTCGGCATTGCGCCCACCTTGTCACGCAGTTCGGTAAGCAGCCTGAGCGCGAGGCGCGCGCCGACGCCCGAAACACGGGTCAGACTGGCGCGGTCGCCAGCGGCGATCGCCGCTGTCAGATCGCGCGGCGACAGGACCGACAACACAGCGAGTGCGACACGTCCGCCGACACCTTGCACTGTGGTCAACAGTCGAAACCAGTCCCGTTCTGCCGAATCGATGAAGCCATACAGCAGAATGGCGTCATCGCGCACGTGCGTCTCTACCAGAATTCGCGCAATCTCGGGCGAGGCGGGCAGCGCCGACAAAGTGCGTGTCGAGGCGTGCACCAGATAGCCAACACCGTTGACATCGATGATGCAGCGGCCGTCCTCGAGCGCCTCGATGCGACCGGTCAACTGGGCGATCACGCGCTTCTCTTGGCGAGATGCCATGCCGCGTTGCTGGCGCGGTGATGTGCGTGACAGATGGCAACCGCGAGGGCATCGGCAGCGTCGGCGCGACGAATGGCCGCACCTGGCAGCAGACGTGCCACCATCATCTGCACCTGCGTCTTGTCGGCGCCACCCGTACCGACCACCGCCATCTTCACCGACTTGGCCGCATACTCGGTCACGGGTACGCCGGACAGCGCGGGGGCAAGGAGCGCTACACCACGCGCGTAGCCCAGCTTCAACGTCGCAGCGCCATTGCGATTGACATACGTTTCCTCAACGGCCGCCTCCTGGGGCCGATGTTGCGCCAGGATCAACGCCAGCGCGTCGTGGAGCGCCTTCAACCGTTCCGGCACAGTCATCGCGCTGTCCGTACTGATCACTCCGTCCGCGAAGTGACGCAACCTGTTCCCGTCAGCCTCGATTATACCCCAGCCTGTGAAGCGCAGGCCGGGATCGATGCCGAGCAGCCGTATCATACGCGAATCGCATCCTGTTCATGGCCTGTGCTGGTATACGACAGGTCAGCGGCGAAGGGAGTGGGCCGGTGAGCGATGAGTTGGTTTTCTATACCAATCCGATGTCACGCGGCCGCGTCGTCCGCTGGATGCTGGAGGAGGTCGGTCAGCCGTACCGGACCAAGCTGCTGGACTACGCCACGTCGATGAAGGCGCCCGAATATCTGGCGATCAATCCGATGGGAAAGGTGCCGGCGCTTCGTCACGGCGATACAGTGGTCACGGAGACAGCGGCGATCTGCGCCTATCTGGCAGATGCATTTCCCACGGCCGCGCTGGCGCCGCCCTCAGGGGATCGACTGCGCGGTCCCTATTATCGATGGTTGTTCTTTGGCGCAGGTCCTATCGAGGCGGCGTGGACGAATCAGGCGCTGGGCTTCGTCGTCCCGCCAGATCGCGAAAGGATGGCTGGGTATGGGAATTTCACCACCGTGCTGAATGCGCTGGAAGGCGCCCTCGGGCGTGGCCCGTACCTGGTTGGCGAGAGCTTTACCGCCGCTGATCTCTATATCGGCGCCAATCTGGGATTCGGACTCCAGTTCGGCATGATCGACAAGCGACCGGCGTTCGTAAGCTACGTCAGTCGGCTCAGCTCACGCCCGGCGGCCGTGCGCGCCAAGGAAATCGATGACGCTCTGATGCCAAAAGAGCAGACCTGAATCAGGCTGACAGCTTCTGCATGACGGCGTCCGGAATGTCGAAATTGGCATAGACATTCTGTACGTCGTCGCTTTCGTCCAGCACATCGAGCAGTTTCAGCACCGCCGCCGCTCGTTCCTCGTCGAGCGTTACCGTGGTGCCAGCACGCCAGTCCAGCCTGGCGGTTTCGGGCGCACCAAAGCGAGTTTCCAGCGCGTCGCGTGCGGCAAAGAAATCCTCGGCTGCGGTGGTTATGTCGTGGCCGTCGGCATTGCTCTCAACGTTGTCGGCGCCTGCCTCGATCGCCGCCTCCAGCATGTCGTCGGCGGTTCCAGCTGAGGCCGGATACCGGATGGCTCCCACTCGGCTGAACAGGAAACTCACCGAATTGGTCTCGCCCAGCGCCCCGCCGTGCTTGGCGAAGGCGGACCGAACATCCGACGCGGTGCGATTGCGGTTGTCGGTCAGCGCCTCAACGATGATGGCGACGCCGGCCGGGCCATACCCTTCGTAACGCACTTCGGCATAATCGTCGCCGCCGGTACCGCCCGTCGCCTTCTTGACGGCGCGATCGACGGTATCTTTCGGCATGTTCGCCTGTCGGGCAGCGACCATGGCGGCGCGCAGTCGAGGGTTGGAGGCTGGATCGGGCAAGCCCTGGCGGGCGGCGACGGTGATCTCGCGGATCAGTTTGGCAAACTGCCGGCCACGACGGGCGTCCTGGGCGCCCTTCCGGTGCATGATATTCTTGAACTGAGAGTGTCCAGCCATTGCTCACTAGTATGTGAAAGAAGTGATTATCGTAACGCACAGCCTACACTGTGACTGAACGAGGAGGCGAGAGTTGACTGACGCACCGGGCTGGCCAGGCATTTCGCCACGTTGGACTTCGAGCGCCAAGAGTGGTGTCGGAACGGCGCTGTCCCCGGTCAGTCGCGTGTGGTTCACACTCAGCCATGGGATCCTCGATGAAATCTATTATCCTCGTGTCGATCAGGCGTGCACGCGTGACTTCGGGTTTATCGTCACCGACGGCCAAGGGTTTTTTGCCGAGGAGAAACGCGACTGCACGTTCGAGATCTTCGGACTCGAGGATGGGGTGCCTGCGTTCCGGCTGGTTAACACGCATGTCGGGGGACGCTTCCGCATCCACAAGGATATCTTGTCCGATCAGCGCGCTGACGTGGTCATCCAACGCGTGCACCTTGAGGTGCTGGATGGGCCGCCGCTCAGGCTGTTTGCGCTACTTGCACCGCATCTTGTTAATGGCGGAGCGCATAACACGGGCTGGACCGGAGACTACAAAGGGCACCGACTGCTGTTCGCCGAAGGCGGTGGGACAAGGCTTGCCCTGGGTTGCTCCCGCGCGTTCATCGCCCGCTCCGTGGGCTTTGTGGGCGCATCCGACGGCTGGCAGGTGCTACATCATAATGGGCACCTGACCGAAGAGTTCGATCGGGCGGCAGACGGCAACGTCGCGCTCACGGCGGAAATAGAGGCGCCCGAGAGCGAGTTCCGCCTCGTCGTAGGCTTTGGTCGCAGTGCTCCGGAGGCCGCGTTCCGCGTCCGTGCGAGCCTGCAGACGCCGCTGGACCGACAGATGGAGGAGTATGCGACCGGTTGGCGCGCCTGGCAGGCGCAGCTGCGCTCGCTCGACCGCAAGGTGGGTGGACATAACGTCTATCGAGTCAGCACGGCAGTGTTGCGCTGTCATGAGAGCCCCACCTTCCCCGGCGGCCTGATTGCCAGCCTCTCCATCCCTTGGGGCAGCAGCAAAGGCGACGACGATCTGGGCGGATATCATCTGGTCTGGCCGCGGGATCTTGCTCAGACGGCGGGCGCTTTTCTCGCCTGCGGTGCCTTCGATGAGGTGTTGCGCGTCATGCGCTACCTGCGCGCCGTTCAGGAGGACGATGGGAGCTGGCCGCAGAATTGCTGGTTGGACGGCACGCCGTATTGGCATGGGGTGCAGCTCGACGAATGCGCGTTTCCGATGCTGCTGCTGGATATGGGCTGGCGTGAGGGTGCGATCCAGAGGCCGGTGCTGCCGGCCTATTGGCCAATGGTGTCACGCGCCGCAGGCTTCGTCATCAGCCACGGGCCGCGCACCGGGCAGGATCGCTGGGAAGAAAATGCGGGATACACGCCGTTCACCCTGGCCGTTCAGATTGCTGCCTTGCTTGCCGCGGCAGAGCTGGCGGAGACCTGCGATATCGACGATGTCGCCACGTATCTGCGCGACACGGCCGATGCCTGGAACGAGCAGATCGAGGACTGGGTTTATGTCACGGACACCCGGCTTGCTCGGGAGGTCGGTGTTGCCGGCTACTATGTGCGCATCGCACCGGACGTACCCGGTGAAGCACGGGCCGAGTTGCGCGGCATCGTCGAGGTCCGCAACCGCTTCGGCGAAGCGTGCCATGTGGCCGCGGACGAACTGATCAGCACTGATGCGCTGGCGCTGGTGCGGTTTGGACTACGGGCGGCGAACGATCCTCGCATTGTCGATACGGTGAAGGTCATCGATCACGTGCTGCGCGTGGATCTGCCTTACGGATCCGGTTGGCGGCGCTACAACGGCGATGGCTATGGCGAATACGACGATGGAAGTCCCTATGACGGCACGGGAATTGGCCGCCCATGGCCACTGCTCGCAGGCGAGAGAGCGCATTATGAGCTGGCGGCAGGCCGCCGCACCGAGGCGGTGAGACTACTGGAGATGATGGAAGCAGGGTCAAGCCCGGGACGATTGCTGCCGGAACAGGTGTGGGATGGACGAGCAATTCCGGAACGGGAGTTGTTCCCAGGAAAACCGAGTGGCTCGGCGATGCCGCTCGTTTGGGCGCACGCCGAACACATCAAGCTGCTTCGATCCCTCGCTGATGGCGCAGTGTTCGACCGGCCGCCGCAGACCGCGCGACGCTATTTGCGTGAGAAGCACGTCCCGCGCTGCCGACCGTGGCGAGCGGATTGGCGAACGCCTTCGGTCCCTGTCGGAAGGGTGCTACGGCTTGACCTCCCAGAACCCGCACTGGTCCATTGGAGTTCGGACGGCTGGGAAACCCGCCACGACATGCTGACGCGTGACACCGGTCTCGGCATTCATACTGCGGACCTGCCGACGGATGGCGTGGTGCCCGGGCATGTCTTGACGTTCACATGGAAGAGTATTGTGAGCGACGAGTGGATCGGCATCGATCACACCGTCACCGTTGACCGCCCGTCCTGAGGATTCTTGCGCAGCAGGAAGCGCTGGCGTCCCTCCAGCACCAGTTCTCGCCGCTGATTCCACACCGTGCTGCGTAGGCCGACCACGCCGGTGGTCCGATTGGGCGACAGCTCATCGACTTCCAATGTTGGATAAAGCGTGTCGCCGGCGAACACCGGTTTGAGGAAGCGGCTGGATTGCTCGAGAAAGCCGACCAGCGAATCCTCGGTCACGAAAGGAAACAGACCTGCGCCCGGCGCCGTCTGGATCAACGTTTGGAATCCATGTGCCAGCATGCCCGGAAGCCCATGCGCGCGGCAGTACTCGATATTGTAGTGGATCGGGTGATTGTCGCCGCTGGCGGCCTGAAACGCCAGGAACAACGCTTCGGTCATCGTTCGGCTGGGCAACACGAACCGCTCACCCAGGCGGAAGTCCTCGAACCAGCGCTGCTCGGAGATCATGCGATGCGACGGTGGATCGAATGCACTCATAGCGCTCCGGCCGAGTGCAGCGCGCTGATTTCGTGTGAGCTGAAACCGAGATCCGCCAGGATTGCATCGGTATGCTCACCAAGCGCCGGGACCGGGCCCATAGCAGCCTCTGCATCGGTGAAGCTGAACGGCGGCAGCAACGCGCGCACGGGTCCGTTTGGCGTCTCGACTTCGCGCCAACGATCGCGTGCTGCGAATTGCACGTGATCCCACACGTCGGCGGGTTGGTTGAGACGACCATTGGCGATGCCGGCGGCATCCAACTTCTTCACCACGTCGAGTGCCGCCTTATCGGCGAGATAGTCTTCGATCAGCGCGGTCAGCTCGACGCGATGTTCACGGCGCGCATTGTTGTTATGAAAGCGAGGATCGGTCGCGAGCTGCGGCCTCTCCATTACCTTTGCACAGAAGGTCACCCATTCTCTTTCATTCTGTACTCCGAAGATCACCAGGCCGTCCTTGGTCCGGTGCGCGCCATAAGGGGTCAATGCCGGATGGCTCGTGGGCAGCCGCGGGGTCGTGGATCCGCCATAGGCCTTCCGGTAGAGCGGGTAGGTCATCCACTCTGCCACCGCATCGAGCATGGCGATCTTGACATTGCCGCCTTTGCCGGTCGCGCCGCGGCGCACCAGAGCGGCGAGAGTGCCGGACAGCGCATACATGCCGGTTGCGATATCGGCCGCCGAGATGCCGACGCGCGATGGGGTTTCCTCTGTGCCGGTGACGCTGATCAGCCCCGCTTCGGCCTGGATCAGCAGGTCGTACGCCTTCTTGTCGGCGAAGGGCCCGCCCTCGCCGTAGCCTGAAATGTCACAGACGATCAGTTTGGGGTGACGTGGCGCGAGATCGTTGTGGCTGAGGCCAAGCCGCGCCGCGGAACCGGGTGCCAGGTTCTGCACCAATACATCGGCACGTCCGACAAGGCGATCCAAAACCTTTGCCGCTTCGGCGTGCTTCATGTCCAGCGTGATGCTGCGCTTGCCGCGATTGAGCCAGACGAAGAAGCTCGACTGGCCGTGCACAAAGTTGTCGTAGTGTCGGGCGAAGTCTCCCTCGCCTGGCCGCTCCACTTTGATGACATCAGCGCCGAGGTCCGCCATGTGGCGCGTGCAGATCGGTGCTGCGACCGCATGCTCAAGCGCCACGACGCGGATGCCTTCCAGAGGTCGCACGATCTTCTGGTCTCCTGTTCCCAAGCGCGGAGGAAAGCGCCGCGATGCATGCGTGTCAAAGCTCGATCATCGTGACGGCGGATACCCGGCCAGCGATTCCGGGAGCCGTTGCGAGTATCGCTCGACCGGCAACGGCGCCGTCCGTCCCAAGGAAATCGCTGATTCTGGCGCCAGCCTCTGCAAGGACCGTCAAAGCGGCGGCCACGTCCCAGAGGTTGATGTGCAGCTCGACGTAGGCATCGACACGACCGGCGGCAACATCGGCGAGGCCGAGAGCGCCGGACCCGCTGAGACGTGGCATTGCACCGGCGGCGATGATGCGATCAGTCAGGGCCATGAACTCTTGCCGAGGACGCCGCTGTGACCAGCCAACTTCGATCGTGGCCCGCGTCAGGTCGGTCGTATCGGCGGCCCGTATCGGAACGCCGTTGAGCGTCGCACCCATGCCGGTGCAGGCCGCAAAGGTCTCTGCCATCGCAGGCGCGACCAGAACACCGATGACCGGCGCATTGCCGTCGAGGCAGCCGACAGAAACGCAGAAGCGGTGGCCGCCGCGCATGAAGTTGGCTGTCCCATCAATCGGATCGACTATCCAGCGCAGGCTGCCTGAGCGGACACGGCCGCCTTCTTCGCCCTGGAACCCATCCGCCGGATACTCCCGTGCCAAGCGCTCCGACAGCAGCCGTTCAACTGCTCCATCGGCCTCGGTCACCCAGTCCTGGGCACCCTTCATTGTCGCCGCGACAGTGCCACGCGCCGTCTGCATTTGCAGGGCGAGAGACGCTGCCTCGGTCGCGAACCTGATCGCCGACTCAAACCGGTTACCGACTGCGCTCATCAAATTCCTGCCCGCAAGAAGTTCTGCATGAATTGCCGCTGACACAACAAGAAAGCAACCAAAGGACGCATACTCGTCATTACCGTGGCGGGAGCCGAGGCGGCGGTGGCGTTTGGGCGAAGCCAAGCATTGATCTTCGCCGCGGTGCTTGGAATGGTGGCGCCATGTCGATTGTTTCGGGTCATGCAAAGGTAGCGGGGATTGCGGGTTGGCCGGTTACCTACTCGCGCTCGCCGCGGTTGCACGGATTCTGGCTGCGGCGCCATGGCATTGATGGCGCTTATGTTCCTCTACCGATCCGTCCTGGCAATTTACCTGTTGCAGCCCGTGGGCTGCTTGCTGCCGGTTTTGCCGGTGCCAACGTCACCATCCCGCACAAACTGGCAGCGTTCGAAATCTGCGACACGGTCGATGACACCGCGCGGCGCGCAGGTGCGGTGAACACTCTCGTGTTTCAGGATGGCAAGATTGCCGGCAGCAACACCGATGGCTATGGTTTTGTTGCCAACCTGCAGGCACATGACATCGACCCGGTTGCCGGGCCGGCACTGCTGTTAGGTGCTGGAGGTTCGGCGCGCGCTGTTGCCGCGGCATTGCTGGATGCAGGTGCGGTGGTCACGATTTCCAATCGGACTCGTGCGCGTGCCGAGACATTGGCGCGTGATCTGCCCGGGTTGCGGGTTGTGGATTGGAACACAAGGAACGACGCACTGCGGGATCACGCCCTGGTCGTCAACACCACGCCACTCGGCATGGTCGGCCATGAACCGCTCGCGCTGGACCTCACCCACGCACACGCGTCCCTGGTCGTTGCGGACAATGTGTACGTTCCGCTCGAAACCTCGTTGTTGGCAGCAGGCCGCGCGCGCGGCCTGCGCTGCGTCGAGGGCCTGGGGATGTTGTTGCACCAGGCAGTCCCCGGCTTTCAGTCGTGGTTCGGCGTCAAGCCGGACGTGGACGAGGAACTGCGACGTTTCGTAGCGGCCGATCTTCTATCGTAATGGTCATTCTGGGCCTGACTGGCGGGATCGGGATGGGCAAGTCGACGGCTGCCGCCGCCTTCCGCCGGGCTCGCATACCGGTATTCGACGCCGATGCGGCGGTGCACCGGATGCAGGCGCGCGGCGGACGGGCCGTGCGTGCGATCGGCACTGCCTTTCCGGGGACGGTGCGGGATGGATGGGTGGATCGGGCGGCGTTGCGGGAGGCGGTACTCGGCGATCCTCAGGCACTCTCGCGGTTGGAAGCCATTCTGCATCCGATGGTGCGCGAAGAAGAACACGCGTTCGTTGCACGAGCGAGACGCCGAGGGTGCCACGCTGTTGTTCTGGATATTCCCCTACTACTGGAAACCGGCGGCGATCAGCGGGTTGACCGGGTCATTGTCGTAACTGCTCCGCGGGCTGTGCAGATCCAACGGATCCGGGCACGGCGGAAGATGAACGACTCGGATATAAAGGCTGTATTAGCGCGGCAGATGCCGGATGCAGAGAAGCGCCGACGCGCCGACGTGATCATCCGCACCGGCTTGTCGCGGCATGCGTCGCTGAAGGCGTTGAGCCGCGTCATCAGGGAGGTCCGCGGTGACACGTGCTGTTCTGTTCGACACTGAGACCACGGGGCTGGAGCCGCATTCAGGGCACCGCGTGATCGAGGTTGCCGCGGTGGAACTGATGAATGACCTGCCGACAGGCAAGCACTTTCATAAGTTGGTTCACCCCGAGCGCGACGTACCCGAGGACGCTACAAGGATTCATGGCTTCACGCTGGCTGATCTTGTCGACAAGCCACGCTTCGCGGACGTTGTCGATGACCTGCTGGAGTTCTTCGGCGACGCGAAGCTGATTGCCCACAACGCGCCATTCGATTTTGCATTCCTGGATCTCGAGCTGGGATTGCTCGGGTTACCTCCGCTCTCGGCCCATCGCATGATCGACACCCTCGCGTTGGCGAAGGTTCGGTTTCCCGGTATGCCGAACAGTCTAGACGCCTTATGTCGTCGTTTCGCTATCGATCTTAGTGCGCGGACGACACATAATGCGTTGCTCGACTGCAGGCTGCTGGCAGATGTCTACCTGGAGCTCACGGGAGGCAGGCAACGCGGGTTGTCCCTGACGACTGCGAAGACCGCGATCGAACTGGTCGTCTATACATATGAAGGCAACCGCATCCCCCGCTCGATCATTCCCTCAGCCGACGAACTAGCCGCACACGCGGCTTTCCTCAGCGGGCTAAGGGATCCCGTCTGGCTGAATGGCTGAACGCTCGAGCGGCTTCAGGCGACCGCCGACGTACCTGGTTGGTTCTGCGCCTGGGCCCGGCGCGCCTGCCACAGCGCCACAAAGTCGATCGGCTGCAGCAACACCGGGGGGAATCCTCCGTCCCGCGTCACGTCCGACAGTATATTGCGGGCGAACGGGAAGAGGATGCGAGGACACTCGACCAGCAGCACCGGCTCGACCGCATTGTCTGGCAACCCGCTCAGGGTAAATACCCCCGCATAGGTGAGCTCGGCCACGAACACGGTAGGTGGCACGGCGGCTGCCTGACCATTACCCGACGGCGAGGCGGCCTCGTGAGCTTCGGCACGGATCATGATCGCGACTTCGTAGACGCTCTGGCCCTCCTGCACCCGCCGCGCCTGAACATCCAGGTTGATGTTCACCTGCGGCTGCGCGCGGAGTTGCGTGTAGATCTGTGGGGCGCCGGGCACCTCGAATGAGAGGTCCTTGACGTACTGTATATTGACCACCAGGGGCGGCGTCTGTTGCTGGCCCTGCTGGGGCGGTGTCGTCGTCTCGGACATTGCAATCTCCGTATCGTTGCAGACCCGGGCCGTTAGGTCTGCCTGCCGGGGCCGGGTAGCACGTATGCCATCGTGGCGCCAACAGTTCTGGAGCTGGTCTCAGGCTCGCCACATAATCTGCTCTGGTGCAGGACCGTGGGGGTCACACCTGAGCCATTCGCCGTTCGTGACGCTCTTGCCGGTCATGCAGAGAATAAAGCCCCAATGACTGATCACGAGCGTGTCCGCCCAATCCGGCAAAGCAGCCATTTCCGCTCGGAACAGCGCTGCACGGTCGATCACTGAGTTGGCAGGTTCCTCGATTGCCGGCCACCAGACTTCGTCGATTGCTGAAAAGTCATATTCCGGCCATGAGCGCTCCAGCTCTGTGCGGGGGGTCCCTACATCGCAGGCGAAGGCGAATCGCTCGCGCACCACCGGATTGACCAGCAGCTTGATTCCGAGCGACCGAGCGATCGGCGCCGCCGTTTGCAAAGCGCGCGTGTATGGAGAGACTATGATCCGGGCGATCCGTTCGCCAGCCAGGGCGCGGGCCGCCTCGAGCGCCTGAAAGTGACCGAGCTCGGTCAGGCGCGGATCGACGATCCCGGGGTCTCGGCGTGTCGCGGTGAAGTGCAGGTTGAATTCGCTCTGGCCGTGCCGCAGCAAGATCATCGCCGTGGCAATACAGGCCAGGATCAGGGCCGGCAACCTGCTGGCGGGTGAGAAAAATTTGTCTCCACGTCGAGTCGCGCTTATCTGTTACCCTTGAGGAGATATGCGATGGGTGCGGGCAGCAGTTTTCCGGTAGACCTCATTCTGTTCGGGATGATCGCGGCATTCCTGGTGCTGCGGCTGCGCAGCATCCTTGGCCGACGCACCGGCTTTGAGCGCCAGACTCCCCCATACCAGCCGCAGCCCGGACCTGCTCCGGCGGGGCCTGTCATCGAAGGGCAAGCTGAGCCTCCGGTGCCGGCTGCGGCCCGTCATGTCCCCGAGCCGGCCAGCGTAGTCGGACAGACGCTCGCGCGCATGCGTTCGGTTGACCAGAACTTCGATCCGACGGCGTTCCTCGATGGAGCTGAAAAGGCCTTCCAAATGATCGTGGCCGCATTCGCTGCCGGCGACCGGGGAACCCTGCAGAGCCTGCTGTCGCGAGACACATACAACGCCTTCGAGCAGGCGATCAGTGCGCGCGAAGCGGCCGGCCAGAAGCAGGTCAGTGCAATTCACGCGATCCACAGCTCTACGATAGAGGACGCGGATCTGCGGGGCACGGCAGCCTCCGTCACCGTGCGTTTCGTATCCGATCAGACCAGTCTGACGCAGGACAAGGATGGGCACCCTGTCACCGGCACCGATGCAGTGACGGAGATCACCGATATATGGACATTCGAGCGAGACCTCGCCGCGCACGACCCGGTGTGGCATCTGGTCGCCGCCCGCAGCGCGTGACCCTGCGGCGCAAGCAGGCGAAGATGCATGCGGCGCAGACGCGGACCTGCGGCTGATCGCCTGACATGCGTCCCTCCCGGCCCCGTGTGGCGTTATTTGTTACCTGCCTCGTCGACCTACATCGTCCGACGATCGCATTTGCCGCAATCCGCCTGCTCCAGGGGGCCAACTGTCAGGTCGAGGTGCCGCGTGCACAGACTTGTTGCGGCCAGGTAGCTTACAACTCGGGCGACAGGACTACTGCGCGGGACCTTGGCATCACCATCCTCGATGCATTTGGCGGCTATGACTACGTTGTCGTGCCATCGGGGTCGTGCGGCAGCATGCTTAAGCTTCATCTACCGCTGCTCTTCGAGGACGATCCCAATCTGCGCTCGCGCGCCAGCTCTCTCGCAGAAAGGACATTCGAGCTGGTCAGCTTCCTTGACGATGTCTTGGGAGTTGAGCAGTTGCCCGCCCGTCACGTTGGCGGTCTGATGACCTATCATGATAGTTGCTCCGGGCTGCGCGAACTTGGTATCAAGGCACAACCACGCAAGTTGCTGCAGGCCGTCGGTGCCACAATCCGCGAGATGCCGGATGCGGATGTTTGCTGTGGCTTTGGCGGCACATTCTGCGTCAAGTATCCGGATATCTCGGTTCGGATGGCGTCAGACAAAGTTCGCAATATCATTGCCACCGGAGCGGAGACCGTGACGGCCGGAGATTTGGGGTGTCTGCTGAACATTGCGGGCCGCCTGCGTCGCGAGGGCCATAAGGTCGAGGCACGCCACGTGGCCGAGTTGCTCGCCGGGATGACGAAGGATGTCCGCGCGATAGGCGAGCCTTCGCCCTCATAGCCGGCTGGCGTGCTGATAAGGTCCTATAGGAGCTAGTGGCCGCGCAGGATTTGGCTCAGGAATAATTTCAGCCGGTCGGTCTGCGGATCGCCAAACATCCGTTCCGGGGAGCCGACTTCGACGATTTCACCGCGATCCATGAACACGACACGATCTGCCACCTGGCGCGCAAACCCCATTTCGTGGGTCACGCAGATCATGGTCATGCCTGATTCGGCCAACTCGATCATGACATCCAGCACCTCTTTGATCATTTCAGGATCGAGTGCGGAAGTCGGTTCATCGAACAGCATGATCTTCGGTCGCATGCAGAGTGCTCGCGCGATGGCAACGCGCTGTTGTTGCCCGCCAGAGAGTTGGCCTGGATATTTTCGGGCCTGCTCAGGAATCTTGACACGGGTGAGATAACCCATGGCCAACTCCTCGGCCTCGGTCCGCGGCATTCGGCGGACCCAGATCGGCGCGAGTGTACAGTTTTCCAAGATCGTCAGATGAGGAAAGAGATTGAATGACTGGAACACCATGCCGACTTCGCGACGGATGGTATCAAGCGCGCGCAGATCGTTGGTCAGTTCGATTCCATCGACGATGATCTTACCTTCCTGGTGAGTCTCAAGTCGATTGATGCAACGGATCATTGTCGACTTGCCGGAGCCCGACGGTCCGCAAACGACAACGCGCTCCTTCTCTGCCACATTCAGTGAGACACCGCGGAGCACGTGTAGCGAACCGAACCACTTGTTCACCTTGTCCATAACAATGATCGGTGGAGCGTTGGTGTCGGCAAGGTGTGCGACGATATGGTCGGCTGCGACAGGCTGGCTCATCGCGACGCGGTTCTGCGGCGCGGGCCAGTTGGCGTTCCAACGCGCAACCGCATTTCAGGAACTCCTCATGCGAAGAAGATTGGCATGCAGAGGCGCAACTGTGCGGTCGGCAGTGGGAGATTGCAATGGCCCGTCGGCGGTTCCTAGTCTTCCGGCAGGCCTGCGCGTCGAAGCCCTTCCGCGTAAAGCTCCTGGTCGCTTGAACGCGTCATAGGTGACCGCTCGAGGGCACTCCTGACACAAAAGCCCGGCTCCATTTCGAGCAGTCGCGCCATCACGCGGGCGGCCTCCCGCTCGCGTCTAAGTTGTCCGAGTGTAGCCAAGTATCCCTTGTAGGTCGAGGTGAAGCATGGATTCAGCTCCATGGCCCGACGCCCGGACGACAGTGCCTTCTCAAATTCGCCACGCAGCAGGTATGGCATCATCAGCGCCATGTCGAAGAAGAAGGCATGTGGATCGTGCGGCGAAAGAGTTTGCGCCCGAGAGATCTGCGCAATGGCCTCTTCGTGCAGGCCGAGATAGCATTGCGCGAGACCGGAATAACACCAGGCGAGCGGCAGACCTGGATTCAGTGAGAGCGCCCGTTCATGCAGGGCACGCGCTTCCTCGGGCCGGCGATCCAAGAATGCGCGTACGTGGCCGACCAACGACAGGGCCCGGGCATCGCCCGGATCGAGCGTGACAGCCCGCTCGGCCAGCTGCCTGGCACGCAGCGCTGCCGCCGATGGATCCGCCGTCCAGGCCTGTCCAATCAACAGTACATTCCAATAGGCGCACCATGCATGTGCCGCTGCATTTGCAGGGTCCAGTTCGATCGCCGAAGCGAGCAACTCGCCGGCAGCCTGGAAACCTGAAGGCTCCAGTCGATAGATCGAGGGAATAGCGCGCAAGGTCAGATCGAATGAGGTCGGAGGGATCAGCGGCTTGGCACTGCGACGCTCGCCTTCGCGAAGCAGCATTTGTGGATCGATTTGTGCCGCCGTCTCCGCAGCAATTGCGTTCTGCAGGCTCAGCAGATCGGTACCCTCAGCATCGTGGCTGCGGGCCCAGACGACATTGTTGCCAGAATGAAGATCCAGCAGTCGGATGATGACGCGTACTCGGTTGCTGCCCCGCTGAAGCGTCGCATCCAGCATGTAGTCGGCGTCAGGAACCTGCGATCCTGCCTCACCCTGTGCTGCACCTACGCTGCAGGCGATCCAGCGGAATCGAGAGATGGCAACAGACAGTTCTTCAGCCAGGCCCGGCATCAGGCCAGCGGGGGTACCGCTGCCCAACACTCGCAGGGGAAGAATGCGCAAGCTGACCCGCTGCTCGGTGCTTGCCGACTTGGCAAGATCTCCTGGTGGTATTTCGGGTTCCAACCCACCACGCAGCAGTTCCGACGTTTCACCAGAGCGCAACAAGCCGGCGCTGGCCAATGTATTCAGGCACCGCTCGTATGCGAGCCGTGCTGCCGTTCGATCACGCATCTCCAGGTTCGCGCGAATCAGAGCCTGCCAGCCGCCTTCGTGGGTTGGTTCGATTGCCAGCAGCTGCTCCGCAGCATCGCGCCTGTCATTCGCATTCTGCGCTGCAGTCAGCGCCGCTTCGGCAAGTTGGATGCCTCGATGCAGTATCTGCCGACGCTGCTCAGCCAACCAGATATCGAAAGCGGGATCCAGCCCGTCGAGATCCTCCAGCAGAGGCGCGCGAAACGCTTTCAGGTCAATAGGCTGTCCTGCAGTGGTGGATGCAAGCACGCGGGTGTCGACCCACAGGTGATCATCGAGCAGCAGCAGGTGATCACGGGTTGTTCGCAAGAGAGAGGCAGCCTCGACACCCAATGCCTGCTGCAGTTCGTATACTGACTGGCGAAGTGATCCCCGCCCCTGTTCGATTGCTCGACCACTCCAAAGCAGTCGCGTCAGTCTAGTGCGCAGGACTGGTTTGGGGGCGGCCAGCGCCAGCACCGCCAACACAGCCCTGGTCTTACGCGACCGCGGCAGAATATTGTGACCTGCCTCGTCCTCAGCTTGCATCTGGCCGCACAGCGTAAGGCGCAGCAGCGGCCCGGCGGCAACCGGACTTCCGACGTCGTCCAGCTGTCGGGCATGCAGGAGACTGATAACAGACCCCTTCCCAACTCGCTGTTCTACAACCAAAAGTAGATCATAATATGGAAAATGCTAGCAAAAAGCGCATTTGGATGCAAGCTTGCCTCGCGGTCTAGGCAGTTCGGCGCGAGAGGCACTTCGGGCTATAGTTAGCTCAGGATGGCATGCGAAGGGTGACAAGTAATCGATGGCATCACAGCAGAACGCGGCGATCTCTCTCCCACACCGCCTTGCGATCGCGGCCTGGCTGCGGCCGACGATGGGCCTCTTGCTCTGCATCGGCATCGCTGCGGTGGCCATTGCGGCCGCAACCTATGCACCCGTCGTTGGTGCGCCCGTTATTGCCATCGCGCTCGGCGTCGTGATCACCAACACCCTTCGGGGACCGCTGCAGATCAACAAGTTGGGCATTGGGGATGTCAGCAAGTTGTGCCTCAAGGGAGGCATTATCCTGCTGGGGGCCAGCCTGGATCTGGGTGTGATACTGCGGACGGGAGCCGCCTCGCTTCCAGTACTGATCACGACCATCGCCGTTGGGTTGGCCTGCGCACTTCTGCTCGGCCGCACGATGAACGTTCAATGGCGGATGCGGTGTCTGATCGGGATCGGCACAACGATCTGCGGGGCATCTGCCATAGCCGCTTTGGCACCAGTCGTGCGGGCCAAGGCGGAAGAAATCGCCTATTCGATCTCGGTGATCTTTTTCTTCAATATGCTTGCGGTCTTCATGTTCCCGGCGATTGGTCATTTCATCGGGCTCACAGATCCAGGCTTCGGACTGTGGGCCGGCACTGCAGTCAATGATACATCAGCCGTTGTGGCAGCAGGGTTCGCCTATAGTGCGGACGCTGGCACGATCGCGACGATCGTCAAGCTCACGCGCACTACGCTGATAATTCCGTTGGTCGTAGGGTTCGGACTGCTGATGCCGTGGTTCGAGCCGAGCCCGGCGCAACAGAGCAATTCGCTGGCGCAGCGCGTCTACCAGGCCGTTCCGGTTTTTATCATCCTGTTCGTGCTGGCCTCGTTCCTGAACACTCTGGGTCTGCTGGGGGATTGGGCACCGCAGGTGCAAGTTGCCGGACGGTGGGTCATGGTCGTGGCGCTCGCGGCGGTTGGCTTGCAAGGCCATTGGCGAGCCTTCACCGGCGCGGGAGCCCGACCCTTGTTGCTGGGCCTCACCACCTGGATCGCCGTTGCGTTAACTAGCCTAGCGATTCAGGTCTGGACCGATATGCTGTGATCATGTGAAAATTTTCCTTGACTTGATGATCGGGTTTCAGTAACGAGGCCGTGCCAACGGGCGTAGTCTGTCCGTAATCCTGAAAACGTAAGCCGGCCAGCCCGCATATCGCGGCGATGACTGGCTTGCGCTTGGCCGGAAGGGACGTCGGTTGGCATTCAGCCAGAAGAGGAGACCTCAGAATGAAGCCATCCACTTTGCCCGCAACCAGCGACACCGGCCGCATTCGCCTCGGCGCAGGTTTTCGGCTGCCATCGACGAAACCCTCTCGCTGATCTCGGCCAGGTCTCGAAGCGCCTCACCGGCGTGGTCGCCGGTGAGGCGCAGTCGTGTCTGGGTTCGACCTGTATGCGGAGTGGCAAATCATGACCCGCTCAAGCTCCCCGATAGTGCACTTCTACCGGCTGATCGACGAAGCGCGACTGCCACAGCGGGCGGACAGGTCAGCGGCGGGCACACTACCTACGCGGGCTTACCGGTATTGCGAGGCGGTTACCAGCGCGTCCGGGTTTGGCTGGTGGATCTTCCCGCCAACAGACCTGCAATTCATGTGGGATGGTTATGACATCTTCTGGCAATGCACCGGGTGGGAGGATTGGTTGCCGCTGATGCCGGCGGCGCAGTTCCCGGACTTTTCGTCTCGATTTGACCAGGTCGCACCCACCTCACTAAACGGCTGCTCGCCGCCTTTCCTGTCGGCACTGCCAGAACCAGGAACGGTTCAGATCTGGACCGGGCTGATGGCGCGCACAGCTCCGGAGTGGAGCCTGCTGATCCGCGCGCCGGCAAATCTTCCATCGCCTGGCGGCTACACGATGTACGAGGGCATCGTAGAGAGCGACCGGTGGTTCGGCCCACTATTCACCAATCTCCGGTTCACACGAAGCCACACGCCTGTACGGCTACGACAGGACTTTCCTTTCGCTCAAGTACAGCCGCTACCCCGCCTCGCGTATGCTGATATCACCCTTGGTGCGACGGCAACGACCGCTGAAATGGAGAGCCTGGAAGCAAGCGACTGGGACGCCTACAAGGCGACCATCGTGGACCCCAATGACGATCCTGATCGCAGCTTCGGCAACTACGCTGTGAGGACCCGCAAGCGATCCCGTACAAGCTGCCCTCTCCGCAGCGCGGCTGGCTGACTATGCCGTCAAAGCGGCATCAGCCTCATGCAGCCAGACCTGCGGCCTGCGCGGAACAGAAAATCAACCACAGCACCAATGCCCAACAGCCTTGGCCACTTGACGACTGACTTCAACTGCCAAACCTCTTCTACTGCCTCGATGGCGCCGAGGAGCGCGGGATCATCGTTGGTGATCAGCAGGACCGGCAGATCCCGATCGTAGGCGGCGACGGTCATCAGTATGTGACAGCCGTCCTGACCAGCGCCATCCATAGCCGCAACGACGGCCATCGGACGACGTTCGCCCAACAGCGACCCAAGGTCGCCATGGCTGGGCATTCGTTCGACGACGACATCCAGACAGTCACAAACCGCACGCAAAGCACTCGAATATTCTTCGTCGTCTTCGACCACGAGCACGATCGGCGCGCGGCTTGCGTGCGCGCATTCGGCTCCGCCATCTTGGGTGGCTGCCAGCACCTCGATTGACTGGTCCATGTAGGTCATCGCGCCCCTCGGATCTCCGAACTGACAGGGGCAGTCTGACTCCACCGCGACCGCCGTTAAACCTCCGGAACGGTTAGTTCGCCGTTAACCGCCGCCAGTTTTGCGTCAAAGGGCGGAAGTCCCGTCGCTCATCCACGATGCAATGCCACCGCCCAGCGACACCTGCCGGATTGCAGCACTCCGTCAATCGTGCCGGCTGTCGAGGCCGTTCCCTCAAAGGTGATCGAGAGGTCTTGTCGATCAGGGCCGGTTCGAACCAGCTTGCCAACGAGGCGTCCATCGGTGGCTGCATCACCGCGGACCACATCCGCTCCCCGGAACGGGTCTAAGGCAAAGCCGTGACGGCCTACGGTCATCAGCCCCTTGGTCGTCTGCCCGCACGAGCCGGCCGTCGGAGTAACCTCTCCTACCCAACGGCCTTCCAACCCACTCCAGGAAAGAACCCGACCCGATTGCAATGTATCGCTGAGGTCGCTGTGGCAACCGCCAGCCAAGAGCAGCCATAGAGCCAACAATTCAGGCGGTAGACGGCGGTAGAACATTGCATAGGATTTTTTTCTGATTTTTCTTGCCCACATCCCCCAAATCCTGGTAGTAGTTTGGGCATGATGGCGTGATACGCAAGCAGGACGGTCGCCACTCAGTTTTTACTTCAGGCAACTTGAAGTCCCTTCTCGCGGTTCTTCCACGCGTCCTGAACAAGCGACAGGAACTCCATCTACCGATCGATGCCGGGTTCCTCGTACGATTCGCAGAACCAGCCCGAGGAGTCGAGCCCGGAAATCGTAAGCTTGATGGGCTGGGCAAAATTGGTGCTGCAAAGGGACGGACAGATGCCCGCCAAGCACCACCGGCTGCTGATCGCGGAACTCGACCGGATCTCGCGAGGAGACATCGACCGCCTCATGGTGCTGATGCCGCCAGGTTCAGCAAAATCGACCTACACATCTTTGCTTTTCCCTGCATGGTGGTTCACCCAACATCCTACCAGCTCAGTTATAGCGACCTCACATACGACGAGCCTGGCGGAGCATTTTGGACGGCAGGTCCGGGAGTTGGTCCGGGAGTACGGGGATCAACTCGGTTACCATCTCCATGCCGGCCGACATGCGGCGGGCCAATGGCAAACGACTGAGCGGGGCGAGTATTTTGCGACCGGTATACGCGGTCCCTTAATCGGTCGGCGCGCTGACCTCGTCATTATTGACGATCCGGTCAAATCGGAGGCGGAAGCAGACAGTCTTCTTCTCCGCGATCGCGTTTGGAACTGGTACCGCTTTGACATGACCACCCGGCTCAAGCCGCGTGGTCGGGTCGTATTGATCATGACGCGGTGGCACATGGACGACTTAGCTGGGCGCCTGCTTGCGCAACATCCGGCTGAATGGCGAGTGCTGCGGCTCCCTGCGCTGGCCGAAGAGAATGATCCGCTGGAGCGACCGCCAGGCGCAGCACTTTGGCCCGAATGGGAAGACGAAGCCGCGCTGCAGAGAAAGCGTGAGACGATCGGCGAGCGCGCATGGTCAGCCCTGTTCCAGCAGTCACCGAGGCCAATCGTCGGAAGTCTGTTCAAGACCGAATGTATCGACATCGTGGATATGGTTCCAACACACAATACCGAATTTGTGGTTCGCGGGTGGGATCTTGCCGCGACCTCCGGAGTTGGCGGCCATGACCCTGATTGGACCGCTGGGGTGAAGTTGGGGCGAGACGACCGTGGCCGGTTCGTTGTCCTCGACGTCGTTCGTATCCGGGGTACTCCGCATCAGGTGGAGGAAGCAGTGGGTGAAGCTGCACGGGTGGACGGCAGAGGGGTTACGATCGGCCTTCCGGAAGACCCTGGCCAAGCGGGCAAGCACCAAGCAAACTATTTCGTCCGCCAACTTGCAGGGTATCGCATAGATACCTCGCGTGAGACGGGTTCTAAACTGACCCGCGCTGCACCAGTCGCATCACAGGTCGAGGCAGGTAATGTGGCCATGGTCCGCGCCACCTGGAACCACGCATTTCTCGAGGAACTGCGAGACTTCCCTTTTGGCCACAAAGATGACCAGGTAGACGCCCTGTCACGCGCTTTCACAGTGTTGACAGAGAAAAGCCACCCGGTGCGCCGCATCGCCCTACCGGTGTTGATGCGATAGCGATGGCGCCAGAACCCGGTCACCCACATGTTTGAAACGATCTGCCGCCTCATCCCAACGGATCCGGGTTATCCATCACGAACCCGGACGTTGGACATTCTGAAGCGCGTACTCGACGGCAAACTATACGACGTTCTGCCCTATCAGTTCCACGAGGAACGAGGGCCCGGCGGCGAGTATATCCCGCTGCGCAACCGTCGTCCCAGTGTTCGCTATGCCCTCTGTCGTACAGTCGTCGAGGATAGCGTTTCTTTGCTATTCAGCGAAGGGCACTTTCCAACGATCGACTGTGCGGACCGCACTATTCGCGCAACCATTGCAGATATCGTCAAGGAGTCTCGACTCAACCTCATCATGACCGAAGCGGCGATGCGAGGCGCCACCGGATCGGTGGCTGTGCTGATGCGGGTACTTCGGGGACGGATATTTTTCGACGTTCTGGAAACCACTCATTTGACACCCTTCTGGGATCCCGAAGAACCGGACAAGCTGTTGCGGGTAACCGAAAGATACAAAGTTCCTGGTGGTGTACTCGTCGCCAACGGATATCAGATCGCCAATACCAGCAGTGAATACTGGTTCACGCGTGAGTGGGACATGAACGCTGAAAGCTGGTTTGTCCCACTCCCTGTCGGCAGCTCAGACAATGCCATTGTCGACGAAGCGCGTAGCGTGCAACACAATCTTGGCTTCGTGCCAATGGTTTGGATCCGGAACCTACCGGGCCCATCCTCAACTGGTGATCCTGCAGACGGTGCATGCACTTTTCGCGCGGCCATCGAAACGCAGATCGAGATCGACTATCAGTTGAGCCAAGCTGGCCGCGGCCTGAAATACAGCAGTGACCCGACACTCTTAATCAAAGAGCCAGCGACAACGGACAATGAGATCATTAAGGGCGCTGGCAACGCTCTGGTCGTCACCGAAAAGGGCGATGCGAAACTGTTGGAAATCGGCGGCACCGCATCCGCTGCCGTCATCGAGTACGTGCGCACCTTGAGAGAGTTTGCCCTGGAGAGCGTGCACGGCAATCGTGCCAGCGCCGACCGGCTGACCGCGGCGCAATCGGGTCGCGCCCTGGAATTGCTGAATCAGGGTCTGGTGTGGCTCGCCGATAATCTGCGAGTAAGCTACGGCGAGGATGCATTGTTGTCGCTCGCACGCATGGTGCTGCAGGCATCGCACGTCTACCGCCTGCGGGTCATGGGGCGGGAAGTTGGTGCCATGGATCCCCTCATGCGGCTCTCGCTGAAGTGGCCGCGCTGGTATCCGACAACCGCCGACGATCGGCAGAAAGACGCGCAGACACTCAGCACGCTGGCGACTGCCGGCCAGATCAGCCGCGAGACTGCTATTAAGGCGATCGCGGATACCTACGATATCGAAGATGTTCCCGCCGAGCTCACCCGCATTCTCAGCGACCAGCACTCCAGCGAAAGCAACTGATGTCAGATCACGAGATGCCTCCGACACCGGACCCTGATCCGGTCGCCGAACTGCGCGCACGCGCCGAGATGCTCGAACGCCGCCTGGCGAGTGCCGAACAGGACGCTCGGGCGCGTATCGTGCAAGCCGAATTGAAGATCGAAGCTCTGCGCTCCGGGATCGTCGACCTGGATGGGCTGAAGCTGGTCGACCCATCAGAGATAGAAATTGGCGAGACCGGTGAGGTCAAGAACGCCGGGGAGATTATCACGCAGCTCAGGCGGGCAAAGCCTTGGTTGTTCGGGGGTGGATCGTCCTCCAGTGCCGCGAACCCTCCGCCTGCGCAGCCCCCCCGGCCAAAGTTGGCCACTGAGATGACCGACTCTGAATATCGTACTGCCCGCGCCGCCATCCTCAGGCATCAGTTATAAAGGATTTCCCGAATGGGCATTCACAACTTTCCTCCAGCTTTGCAGCCGATCATTCAGCAAGGCTTTCTGGAGCGGGAATTCCAGCAGGCGCTGACTTCGCGGCTGGGTTATCGGGCATGCGCTGATCGTGTCAAGATATCGGTGGGCATCGGCGAAACGCTGACCAGAACCCGCGCCGGCTTGAAGCCCAGCGTCACTACTCCGGTTGTGCCGAGCACCAACAGCAACCTCGACAATGGCCTAACACTGACCGGCTGGGGCATAGAACAGTATACCATTTCGATCAATCATTATGCCGCAACCACCGACCTTAACATGGTCACAAGCAGGGTCGGCATTGCATCGCAGTTCCTGCAGAATGCCTACGTAAATGGCGAGCAAGCCGCGCGCAGCCTTGACGAACTGGCACGCAATGCCTTGTTCAACGCTTATTTTGGTGGGAACACGCGCGTACGTACCACGCTAGGAAGTCCAGGCACGGCTGTCTCGGTCGATGATATTCGTGGCTTCCAGTATGCCTTTATCAATGGCATTCAGCAGGTCGTCGGTGTAACCAACCCGCTAACCGTGGCAATTGGAGCCACGGCTTATACGCTGGTTGGGGTTGCGGCGGATATCACCAATGTGTCAACCACGCCGAATGGCGTGTCCGGCGTTTTGACCTTCTCTGGCAATGTGGCCGTGGCGGATGGCACTGCAAGCAATCCGGTCGTTGCCGCCAATGCTGCAGTGATCGTTCGCCCGGCGCAGCGCAGCACGGCTTCCGCTTTGACGGCAA
>JBKPSV010000205.1:0-14461 GCA_046735215.1 Pseudomonadota bacterium
GGGCTGGTCACCTCATGCAGCAGGTGGCGGTCGATGTAGAGGATGCATGTGCCGTCCGGCAGCTGCTCCACAACGTGGCTGTCCCAGATCTTGTCGAACAGCGTGCGTGGTCTTGCTTCGGACATTGTCAGGTGTCTCCTCTCAATCGGCCGCTTCGTTCTCGTTGTTGACCGGCGCCTCGGTTGCAGAAGCAGTGCTCGTGCTGCGTGCGCGCTCGGCGATGCGTGCCCGCTTACCCGAGCGCCCCCGCAGATAATACAACTTGGCCCGCCGCACGTCGCCACGCCGCACGACCGCAATCTCGGCAATCAGCGGCGAATAAAGTGGAAATACCCGCTCAACCCCCTCGCCATAGCTGATCTTGCGCACGGTGAAGTTGCTGTTCAGCCCCTTATTGGAGCGCGCGATGCACACACCCTCGAAGGCCTGGGTGCGGGTGCGCTCACCCTCCACCACCTTTACGGCGACGCGCACCGTATCGCCTGGCGCGAAGTCCGGCACACCGCGGCTCGCCGTCAGGCGGGCTACCTGCTCGGCTTCATAACGCTGGATGATGTTCATCGCTCGGATCCTTCCTGCAAGCGTCCTTAAGGCGCGGCCGTCGGACTGGCAACCGTGTGTGCCGCCCACAGATCAGGACGGCGCTCCCGCGTGACGCGCTCGGCTTCGGCGCGTCGCCATGCAGCCACTGCCTGGTGGTGCCCAGATAGCAGGACGTCGGGTACTCGCCGCCCCTGCCACTCGGCTGGTCTGGTATAGTGCGGATATTCCAACAGGTGCTGCGCGAACGATTCGTCGACCGCGCTGTCGGCAGCGCCCATCACCCCCGGCAGCAGGCGCACGGTTGCGTCCAGCAGCACCAGTGCCGCGAGCTCGCCACCCGACAGCACGTAATCGCCGATGCTGACCTCCTCCATGCCGTGCGCGTCGATAACCCGCTGATCCACGCCCTCGTACCGGCCGCACAACAGAATTGCGCCAGGTGCCTCGGCATAGCGTTCGACGTCACGCTGCGTCATCGTCCGACCACGCGGCGTGAGAAATACGATCGGCCGCCGGTCAGCCACCGACGCGATCGCGGCATCCACCACATCCGGTCGCAACACCATGCCGGCGCCACCACCGAACGGAGTGTCGTCCACGGTGCGATGGCGATCGCGCGCGAAGGCGCGAATGTTCACAGCGTCGAGCGACCATACGCCTGCCTGCAGCGCCCGCCCGGCGAGCGAGTGCGCCAGCGGTCCCGGAAACATATCGGGAAATAGCGTCAGCACGGCCGTGCGCCAGGTCACCCGTGGATCCGGCCGTAGGACCGGCGACCTCTGCCTGCCACTGTGGGTGACCTGGCCGTCATGCGGTCACGTCCGCTGGCAACGCCACCGTGACGCGGCCGCCGAGGATATCGACGTCTGGCACACAGGCGCGCGTGAACGGCACGATGGCCGATGTCTCGCCGGCGATCTCGAGGCTGGCACCGGCGCCATAGTCATGCACCGCTATGATCCGCCCGAGCCCTGCTCCGCTCGTATCGCATGCCATCAGCCCGATCAGATCCGCCAGATAGAATTCGTCCTCTTCCGGCTCCGGCAGTTGCGCCCGATCGACATACAGGCGGACGTTGACCAGTTTTTCGGCCGACGTCCGGTCGGTAACCTTCACCTCGCCGCCATCAACCTGCTGGGCGATCTCGGCGATCGCTTCACCTCGCCACCGCAGTACGAAGTCACGGCCCTTGTCGTCCGACAGCGGTCGGTAGCGTGTAAGGTCATCGGCGTACGATGTGACCCGCACCAGGCCCCGCACGCCATGCGGCCGGCCGATAACACCCATGAGGATCCGGCTCTCCGGCACGCTATCCCGCCGCCGCCTTGGCGCGCTCTTGCGCTTTCTTCTTCGGTGCCGACTTGATCGGCTGCTCGCCCCAAGCGGGCATCGGGCCTACACCCTTCTGCCCCAGGAACTTCGCCACCCGGTCAGTCGCCAGTGCACCCTGCGACAACCAGTGCTGGATGCGCTCCGGCTGCAGCCGCACACGATCACCATGCTCGGCCGGCAGCATTGGATTGTAGCTGCCCAGCTTCTCGATGAAGCGTCCGTCCCGTGGACTGCGGCTGTCGGCCACCACGATGTGGTAGTACGGACGCTTCTTCGCGCCGGCACGTGCAAGCCGGATCTTCAAACCCATCGATCAGTGTCTCCTGCTATGATCATCCCTGCGTCAGAACGGTCGCCGTTGACCGGGCGCCATCCCCTTCGGCATCAGCGCGGACAGCCCTTGCCGCATCAGCCCTTTCTGCCCGAGCTTGCCCATCCGCTTCATCATCGTTGTCATGTCGTCGAACTGCTTGAGCAGCCGATTGACCTCTTGCACCGATGTGCCGGAGCCGGTGGCGATCCGCTTCTTGCGGCTTGCCTTGATGATCTCGGGTGCTCGCCGCTCCTTGTGCGTCATGGACGAGATGATTGCCGCCTGCCGCTTCAGAATCGCGGTATCGAGATTGGCCTCCTCGATCTGCGCCTTGATCTTACCGACGCCGGGCAGCATCCCGAGAATGCCTGAGAGGCTGCCCATCTTGCCGATCTGCTTTAGCTGACTGGCGTAGTCCTCCAGGTTGAATTTGCCCCGCATCATCTTGGATGCGAGCTTTTCTGCCTCTTCCTGGTCGATCGTCTCGGCTGCGCGCTCCACCAGCCCGACGATGTCGCCCTGCCCAAGAATGCGGCCGGTGACCCGCTCCGGATGGAAGTCGTCGAGGGCGTCCTGCTTTTCGCCGATGCCGATCAGCTTGATCGGAGCCCCTGTGATCGCGCGCATCGACAGCGCCGCGCCGCCGCGCGCATCGCCATCCATCCGCGTCATCACGATGCCAGTGACGCCGACGGCATCGTTGAACGCCTTGGCGGTGTTCACCGCGTCCTGGCCGGTCATCGCATCGACCACCAGCAGCGTCTCGACCGGCGAGGTAGCGGCGCGAACCTGGCGCACCTCCTCCATCAGCGCTTCATCGATCGCGAGCCGGCCGGCGGTATCCAGGATGACGACGTCGTAGCCCTCGCGTCGTCCGGCTTCCATCGCCCTCTCGGCAATCTGCACCGGGGTCTGTCCAGCCACGATCGGCAGGCTAGGCACCTGCGCCTGCTCGGCCAGTTGCGCCAGCTGGAGCTGCGCCGCGGGGCGCTGCGTGTCCAGGCTCGCCAGCAATACCCGACGCCGCTGTCGTTCGTGCAGCCGCAGCGCCAGCTTTCCTGCCGTGGTGGTCTTGCCGGAGCCTTGCAATCCAACCAGCAACATCGGGATCGGTGCCGGTGCATTCAGGTTCAGCGGTACGGCACCCTCGCCGCCCAGCGCCTCCACCATCACGTCGTTGACGATCTTCACGACCTGCTGGCCCGGCGTCACCGAGGCCAGCACTTCCGCGCCTACCGCCCGTTCGCGCACCTTGGCAATGAAATCACGCACCACCGGCAGCGCCACATCCGCATCCAGCAGTGCCAGGCGGACCTCGCGCAGCGCCTCGGTGACATCAGCCTCGGACAGCGCGCCGCGGCCTCGGAGCCGGTCGAATACCCCGGTGAGCTTGTCTGACAGCGCTTCAAACACGGCATCACTCCAACGGCCAAAGCGCCGCTGCGCGAACCCTCGCGGAGCGGCGGAGCCCCTGCCTCAGGCAGGGACCGGGTCGGCAACGGTACCCGGATGTGCCAGGTTATGCGAGCGAGGGTTGAGCGAGTCAATGGGCCGGTGGGCCACCCGGGAAGCGGCCCACCGGTTGCGGTTCAGGTGGACATGCGAGCGAGGGCGCACAGCTTGTTGCCATCGGGATCGCGCAGGTAGGCGAGATACATCTGGCCGGCGGCGCCTTGGCGGATGCCGGGCGGGTCCTCGATCGAGGTGCCACCATTCGCCGCGCCGGCCTTGTGCCACGCGTCGACCTGTTCCTGGGTCATCGCGAAACCGACCGTGCCGCCGTTGGCGTGAGAGGCCGGCTTGCCATCGATCGGCTTGCTCACCATGAGACGCCCGCCATTGTGCGCATAGATCAATCGACCTTTGGCATCCTCGGTGCCGGGCTTGCCGCCCATCGCACCAAATACGGCGTCGTAGAACTTTTTCGAGCGTGCGATGTCGTTGCTGCCGAGCATGATATGGCTGAACATTCGGTTCCCTCCTCACCAAAGACGCCGCACCGTGCACTGAACCGAGGGAATAGGAAAGACCGCATGACACAGAACACATGGCGTGCCGATCCGCTTGTCTGGGGCCAGGGGCTTCGCGTATTCGAGGTGTTCCTCGAACCAACCTGCCCGTTTTCCGTGCGCGCGTTCGGCAAGCTCGATGACCTGCTCGCTCAGGCGGGAGAAGATCGCATCACCCTCAAGATCCGTCTGCAGTCACAGCCTTGGCACATGTATTCGGGCGTGATCGTGCGTTGCATTCTGGCCGCTTCGACGCTGCAGGGCGGTAAGGCAGCAGCGAAATCTGTCATGGCGGCGGTCGCGGCCCATCGCGAGGAATTCGAGTTCGACCGCCATTGCCGGGGAGCCAATATGAGTGCCACGCCCAACGACATCATCGCCAGGATCGAAGGCTACAGCAACGTCAAACTTGCCGAGGCTTTCGCGATTCCCGATCTGGACCGAGAGATCAAATGGCACTGCAAATATGCCCGCCAGAACAGCATCCACGTGTCGCCGACATTCATGATCGACGGTCTGGTGGAGCCAGGAATGAGCAGCAGGGACGCGGTTGCCGATTGGGTGTCCCGTCTGCTGAAGCGCTGAACAAGCCTTAGGGTTTGCCGGCATCGTTGGATTTTAGCTGGTCGATCGTCTCCCTGATCCTGGCATAGAGACTTGCACGGAAGGCGAGACCATCCTCCCAATGCTGACCTCCCAGCGTCAGGCCGCCATCGACCAGCAGTTCATGGCCGTGGACAAAAGAGGCCCTGTCGCTGGCCAAGAACACCGCAGCGTTGGTGATGTCGTCCGGCACACCTGATCTAGAGACCGGCTGCAGCTTCATGAAGATCTGCTGCACGACATCCAGAACCTGGTCTGCCTGCGATCCCTCGACCCCGGCATTCTTGCCAAAGATCCCTGTCGCGATGCCGCCCGGTGAGATGCTGTTCACCCTGATCCCGTGCCGCCCGACCTCCGCTGCAACGGAGCGTGTGAGATGGCTGACAGCTGCCTTAGACGCGGCGTAGGTGTGGGCCGTGTAAGCTACCCGTATGGCCGAACCGCTCGAGATGTTGACGATGCTGCCAGAGCCCTGCCTGATCATGTGCGGGATCACAAGTTTCATCCCGAGCATCACCCCGCGCACATTGATCGCCATGACGCGGTCGAAGTCATCCATATCGACGTCAACAATGCTTACCATGGGGGAAGGCGATCCCGCATTGTTCACCAGGCAATCGATCCTCCCGAAGTTGGTCACAGCGCATTCGATCATGGCGTTGACCTGGCCGGCATCGGAGACGTCCGTCCGGATGAACCGAGCGGAGCCGCCAAGCTCGCGTTCCAATAGCCGTCCCTCATCCGCGCGGCGCGCGCCGACGACGATGCGAGCGCCTTCCGCTACGAAAACTTCGGCGATCCGTTTGCCGATTCCACTCGTGCCGCCTGTGATGATGGCGACCTTTTCATCCAGCATCCCCATTGCTTGTCCCCTTTCGCGATGGAACCTGGCGGAGCTCAGACTTGCTTCAACAGGGCAGATCTCGCCAGAAGTGACAAAAATAGAGCCACGCCGATGCCCCAGCAGCCGTTGATCAGGAACGAGCGAAGGAACGACATTGCGGCCCAGCCGCCTGCCACCGGCAGGCCCTTGATCAGCGGGACGATGAACAGACCGACCAAGGCCGCCGCAATGCCAAGTCCGAGCCCGCGGAGCCACATCGGGTACGATGCCGGCAGCTTCGGCAGGACCAGTCCGAATACGGCACCCCACACGCCACCCCAGAAGCACAGGTTGATGATCAGCGGCACACCGAATGGGGGCACGCCCCTCGTTGGGTATGGCGGCGGCATCCATCCGACGAGGTGCAGCGATGCCCACATCCCCTGATGGAACGTGAGCACCGATATCGCGGCGGCGATAAATCCGAGGATCGCTCGGTTCAATGCTGGTGACATTTCATGTTTCCCTTGTAGCCGTCGGCCTTCGGCACAACCCACTCCGTTATGCGATTGGATGCAGAACGCCGCCTGATTAAACACGCGTGACATCTGCCTGCACCATATCGGCCAGCTTCTCGCCGATCATGATCGATGGGGCGTTTGTGTTGCCCGACGTGAGCGTCGGCATGATCGACGCATCGGCGATCCGGAGACCGGCAATTCCGTGCACTCGCAGCTGCGCATCCACAACCGCCATCGGATCGGTGCCCATCTTGCAAGTCCCGACTGGATGATATGTCGTTTCCGCCACCTGCTTCACCCAATGCAGGATCTCATCATCCGCGGTTGTCGACGCGCCCGGCGCCAGCTCTGCCACTTGCATCGGCGCCATTGCCGCAGCTGTCATGATGGCGCGCGCAATGCGCACCGCGCGCACCGTCACCTCTACATCGATCGGCGACGAGAGAAAGTTGAAGTTGATGGTCGGTGGGCGGCGTGGATCAGCCGAAACGATGTGGATGTGCCCCTTGCTCTCGGGTCGCATCGGATGCGCGTAGCAGGTCATGCCGCACTCACGCGACAGCTTGGGGCCATGACGGCCGGGCTCGGTCAGCATCGGCACCCAGCCGAGCAGCACGTCCGGTGCCTCCAACCCCTCGCGCGAGCGCACAAACGCGCGGATCGGCGCCGCAACGCCGCCCAACATGCCGTCGCCGAACACGGCGTAGCGCAAGGCCTGTCCCACCAGGCCAAGCCCACGCCCCCGTTCGTTGAAGGTCATGCCCTTCGCACCGATCGCCCAGCGCGTCCGCGGCGCATAGTGATCGCGCAGATTCTCCCCGACACCAGGCAGCGCGTGACGTACGTTGATCCCTAGGTCGTGCAGCCTCTCCGGCTGGCCGATGCCTGACAGCTCCAGCAACTGTGGAGAGTTGATCGACCCGGCACTTACCACGACTTCTCGCGCGGCACGCGCCTCGCGCGGTTCACCACGCACTGAATAGCGAACACCTGTGCAGCGCTTGCCATCCAGCACCAGCGCTTCGGCCAACGCCTCGGTCTCGATGTGCAGGTTCGGGCGCCTGCGTATCGGATCTAGATAGCAGCGCGCGGTGCTCATTCGGCGGCCAACCGCAATTGACGCCTGGCTCATCGCGATGCCGTCCTGTGCGGCGCCGTTGTAGTCGGGATTGTGCGGAATGCCGACCTGCTGCGCCGCCTCGATCAGCGCCTTAAAGATCGGCAGGCGCGGCGGTGGATTGGTGACGCGGATTGGGCCATCGCGACCACGATATTCGGCGTCACCGCCAGCAAAACTCTCCATCCGCTTGAAGAACGGCAGAACGTCCTGATAGCTCCAACCGTGGTTGCCCATCTGCGCCCAGGTGTCGAAGTCCTGCGCCTGGCCGCGAACGAACGCCATGCCGTTGATTGCGCTGGAGCCGCCAAGAAGTTTACCGCGCGGCACGGGCAGTATGCGTCCATAGGTATTTGGCTCCGGCTGCGCACTGTACAGCCAGTTCGCTGCAGGATTGGCGATCAGCTTCGCATAGCCGATGGGAATGCGTGACCACGGATGGCCAGCGCGCCCGGCCTCGAGCAGCAGCACTTTGTTGCCCGCATTCGAGGACAATCGATTGGCAACGACGGCACCGGCCGAACCTGCACCAACCACGATGTAGTCGTAGGTCTGCATGCGTAAGCCCCCCGGGACAGGTTGCAGCCCGAAACGCTGAACACGGTCAAGGGAAGCAGAGCCAGCCGGCCCTGACAGGCGGCATCGACGCCTCTACCATGGACGAACTTGGAGGAGCGATCTGCATGCCCTACCCGACCCACCTGCTGCCGACCACCGTCGTCGGCAGCTATCCCCAGCCTGACTGGCTGGTCGATCGCGAAGGACTGCACGCGCACGGTGTGCCGCGGGTGCATGCGCACGACATCTGGCGTATCGCCCAACCGCTGTTGGAACAGGCGCAGGACGATGCAACGATTCTGGCGATCCGCGACATGGAGCGCGCCGGCATCGACATCATCACTGACGGCGAAATTCGCCGCGAAAGCTACTCCAACCGCTTCGCCCTCGCGCTCGATGGCATCGATGCCGATGCACCCGGCGAGGTCAACGCACAATTCAACCGCGCCACCCCTGTCCCGCGCGTGGTCGGCAGGATCCGCCGCCGCGCACCCGTCGAATTGCGCGACGTGCAGTTCCTGCTGCGCCAGACGGACCACCCGAGCAAGATCACCCTGCCCGGCCCGTTCACCCTCTCGCGCCAGGCGAAGAACGAGCACTATAAGGACGAAGCCGAACTGACGATGGACTATGCCATTGCAGTAAACGAGGAACTGCGCGACTTGAAGGCGTCAGGCGTCGATGTGATTCAGCTCGATGAACCCTGGGTACGAACCGATCCTGACAAAGCGCTCCGCTACGGCATTCCGGCGATCAATCGCGCGCTGCAGGGCATCGACGGCCCGACCGTGGTGCACATCTGCTTCGGCTACGCTGCCGTGGTGAAGCAGCAGAAGCCCACGGGCTACAGCTTCCTGCCGCAACTGGCCGATACCGTCGCGCGGCAGATCTCCATCGAGGCCGCACAACCAAGACTTGACCTCGGCGTGCTGCGCGACCTGTCAGATAAGCAGATCATGCTGGGCGTGCTCGATCTTGGTGACACGAATGTAGAGACGCCCCAGCTCGTCGCCGATCGCATCCGTGCCGGCCTGAAGTATGTCGCGCCTGACCGACTGATCCCCGCTCCCGATTGCGGCATGAAGTACCTGCCGCGCGACGTTGCCTTCGGCAAGCTTCGTTCGCTCGCCGAAGGCGCCGCCATTGTTCGTCGCGAACTGGCCGGATAGCGCCGACTATTCGACCAGTCGCAGTTCAGCCGCCCGTCTGGCGGGCAATGGCCGCAGCACGAACGCCTCCACGGGCTGCGGCACGTTCTTCAGCATCAGCGCGCCGAGTGATTCGAACGACAGGCCCAGCCGATCGCCCCCTCGCTCATGCGCGGCGCGCGAAATGCAGACACCGCCAGGCGGGCACACCTCCTGCAAGCGCACGGCGATGATGATCCCGCTGCCGTGGAAGTCGCGCCCGTCTCGGATCACATCGCCCAAATCGACACCGACGCGCAGGCGCAGGGTGTTGTCGTCCGGCCACCCGTCGTTCTGGCGCGCCAGCTCGTACTGCATGGCGACAGCGCATCTCACCGCGCCGCTGACGCTGTCGAACGTGACCAGCATCGAATCTCCCGCTGTCTGCACCACGCGACCACCGTGCCAACGGATGGCCGGCCTGATCAGCCGATGCATGCTGCGCAGCCGTGCAACGGTTCCGGTGTCGTCGCGATGAAACAGCCGGCTGTAGCCAACAAGATCGGCATACAGAGCCGCCATCAGTCGGCCAGTAGGCCGGCGCCGCCACGCCAACCGACGTGTCGGTTCACTCGAAAAACGCTGGGTTGGCGCAGACCGGTCGTCGTCGGGATGGGAAGCCCGAAACGATAACGCAGGCGCAGGCTTCGATTGGTACACATCCAGGAATCGCCGCAGCATGACACGTCTCGGCACTTTCGGTGCGAAGCAGAAGAAAGCCGGTCGGGATGAAAAAGCCCCGTCGATGGCTGGCGGGGCTTGGCGCTGCTAGCTGATGTACAGAGCTAGAGCGTGTGCGACCCCGAACCCGCAGCCATGCGGATCAGGCGCGTAAGACAACCAGTAATGAAACGCGGGGCGTCCATGCGGTCCGATTAGCATGATCTTCGTCGAATACCGACGCGAAATTGCGACTTGCAGATCACAGAATTGCGAGGTTCCGTATCGTCCGAGTTCCCTTCCATCAACGAAGCAACGTTGCTCCGGAACGGCATGCACTATGCCAATCCTATTACTTCGGCCATGGCCTGCACCTGCTCCTCATAGCGCGACACCGGATTGAGCAGCAGGTGGTTCGCGCCCATGGCGACGACTTCCTCGAGCTTTGCTCGTACCTGCTCCGGCGTTCCATGAATGCCGGACGCATCGGTCCCAGGCGGATTGTGATACACGTCGGTGAACCAGCGGTGCAGCTCGGCGCGCGCCACCTCTGGTTTCTCATCAACCGCCATAAAGATCCGCTTGGAGATCGGATACTTTCCAGGATCCCGCCCCGCCTGCTCCAGCGCCTCGCGCAACAGCGGCACCGACCGCCCGAACTCGGCGATGCTTGACCCGCCGGATCCCATCCAACCGTCGGCAATGGAGGCGGCGCGCCGCACGGCGTTTGGATGACCGACACCCATCCAGATCGGCAGCGGGTTCTGCACCGGCTTGGGCCACATTGTGTCGCCCCCCAAGTGGTAGAATCGCCCCTGGTGCTCGACTTTCTGCTGCGTCCACAATGCGCGGATCAGCGCCACCTCTTCGCGGAACCGGGCAACCCGCCCCTCCTCCGGGACCTCGAATTGCCGATAGTGATGCTCGCGCCCTAGCCCCACGCCAAGGATCGCCCGACCGCCACTCAAGTGATCCAGCGTTGCCCACTGGTGCGCCACCATCAGCGGACTATGGATCGCCAGGACGACCACCGATGCACCGAGCCGGATGCGCGTCGTCACCGCCGCCGCGTAGGTCAGCGCCACGACCGGATCGAAACACGTTACATGGTCGAGTGTATTCTCCGTGACCCACAGATCGCGAAAGCCCAGGGCCTCCGCGCGCTGCGCCACGGCGCGCACCGATGCGACGCCGATTGCATCCGGCGAGCGGTGTGGCAGCGACATGCCGAATGGTATCCGATCCTTGAGCGCCATCCCGAAATTCCCTCCGTGCCCTGCCGCCGCCCCCTTGAGCATCCGCGGCTGGAACAGCGTCAGCGGCCAGCAGCAAAGCGCCACAATGCCCAACAACCAGAATATGTCGAGATAGCTCATGATAGACGCCTGCGCCTGCAGCGCTGCCAGCCGTGCATGATGGAATTGCGCACGCTCCAGCAGCAGTGTCTGCGCCAACGACTCCCCTACGCTGCCGTCAGGTTGCGCAACAGGTCGAGAAATGCCGGTGCCTCATTGGTCTGATCACCAGGAACCACGACATGGGATACGACGCTCAGTGGGATGAACAGCAGCGGCAGCCACACGACTTGGACCATCCTCGCCATCGCCAACGGCCCAGTCCGTGCTCAGTGTGCCGTTCGGCGTCACTCTGCCGGGTGGTGCGCTCGCTTGTTTCAGCGCGATAGGGATCGTCCTTGATTGCCAATAAGGGCCGCAAGCGCGACGGTCCCATGCCTCAAATGATCACGGACGCCTTGATCGGAGATGCCGGCATGAACGAGGAGCTGATCCGCCTTCCTGCAACCGAGGTCGTTGCCAAACTGCGCCGCCGCGACGTCTCCCCGCTTCAGCTGATCGACGCGGCCGCCGCCCGCATTGCACAGGTAGAGCCGGCGGTGAATGCCTTGCCGACGCTATGTTTGGATCGCGCCCGCGATCATGCCAAGCAGCTGATGAACGGAAACCGCCGCGAAGCCGAGAACGAGCCCGGCTGGGTAGGCGGTTTGCCTGTCGCGATCAAAGATCTGACCGATGTCGCTGGCGTTCGCACTACCTATGGCTCGCCGATCTTCCGCGATCACATTCCAGCGGTATCGCATCCTGTGGTCGAACGGATCGAGCGCAAGGGCGGCATCGTCATCGCCAAGTCCAATACGCCGGAGTTCGGCGCAGGCGGCAGCACGTTCAACGAAGTGTTCGGTCGCACGCGCAACCCATGGAACACCTCGCTGACCTGCGGTGGGTCCACCGGTGGCGGCGCAGTGGCGCTGGCTGCCGGGGAGGTATGGCTCGCACAAGGCACCGACCACGGTGGTTCGCTCCGCCGCCCTGGCACCTATTGCTCTGTCGTTGGATTGCGCCCCTCGCCTGGCCGGGTCACGCGCGGGACTGCAAACAATTTGTGGTCGCCATTGTCGGTTCAAGGCCCGATGGCACGCAACATTCCGGACCTGGCGTTGTTTCTCGACACCATGGCCGGCCTCTGCCCGCACGATCCGATGACGTTCGCGGAACCCGCACTATCGTTTGCTGAAGCCGTTGCGGCAGCAAGACCGCCGCGCCGTATCGCCTATACCTCCGACTATGGTGGTCGCATTCCGGTGGATCGCGAAACGCGCGAGATCTGTGCACGCGCGGTGCGCCGCTTCGAGGAACTTGGCTGCATCGTCGAAGAATTTGCGCCTGATCTCGGCGCGATCGACGAGGCGTTCATGGTGCTTCGCTCGCAGCACTTTGTGGTGGATCGCGAGATGCAGATGCAGACGCACCGCGACCTGCTGAAGGCGGACATCATTTGGAACACGGAGCGAGGCCTGGCGCAGACGCCAAGCCGCATCGCCTGGGCCGAGCGCGAGCGTGCCGCATTCTTTCGCCGGTTCGCCGCGATGTTCGAAACCTACGACATCTTTGTATCACCCGGTGCGTCGACGCCCGCATTCGACGTGAACCTGCGGCACCCCGATTACGTCGATGGCAGGAAGCTCACCGATTATATGGGTGCATCGACGTTGAACGCGGCAGTGACGATGACAAGCTGTCCCGCAGTCGCGCTACCTTGCGGGTTCGACCAGTACGGCCGGCCGGTCGGGCTTCAGGTGACAGCACCGATCAGGGGGGAGGCGCGTGCCTTGAGCGCCGCCTGGCTGTTCGAGCAACTCACCGGCCTTGACAGGCTGTTACCGATCGACCCGCGCGAAGGTACTGTGCCACCATAAAGGACAGCCAACAGGAGCCCGCATGCCTGCGCCTTCCTCTGACACCGTCGCCGCCGTGTTGCACCACGCCGATGCGTCGCTTGACGCGTCGCGCGGGCGGCTGTTCGAGCTCTTGAGCATCCCCTCTATCAGCGCCCAGCCCAATCACCGACAGGACTGCCAGCGTGCCGCCGAGTGGGTGCGCACACAGCTCGAGGACCTTGGCTTCGCGGCGGAAACTCGCCCCACCGATGGCCATCCGGTTGTCGTCGCGCACCACGCCGCGCCTGCCGGCTACCGCGGTCCGCATATCCTGTTCTACGGGCACTACGACGTACAGCCAGTCGATCCCCTCGACCTGTGGCACAGCCCCCCGTTCGAACCGCAATTGGTGGATGGGCCGCACGGCAAGCGATTCGTCGCGCGCGGCGCGGTGGACGGCAAGGGGCAGGCGATGATGTTCGTCGAGGCGATGCGCGCCTGGAAAGAAGCCGCCGGCGACATCCCTGTCCACGTCACCGCGCTTATCGAAGGCGAGGAAGAGGTCGGCAGTCCGAACCTCGAGCCATTTCTGATCGCGAACAAAGCTGAACTCGCATCCGATTTGGCGCTGATCAGCGACACCGGCATGTGGGATATCGACACGCCCGCCATCACCACGCGCCTGCGCGGCATGACGTATGTGCAGATGACCTTGAAAGCTGCGAACCGCGACCTGCATTCCGGTCTGTATGGAGGCTCGGCGCTGAACCCGATCAACGCATTGGCGCATGTGCTGGGCGACCTGCATGACGCCAATGGTCGCATCCAGTTGCCCGGCTTCTATGACAAGGTGAAGCCGCTTTCGAATGCTCAGCGTGCGCAATGGGATGCGCTCGGCTTCGACGAGAATGCCTTCCTGGGCAAGATCGGGCTCAGCTCACCCGCGGGGGAACGTGGCTATTCCGCTCTCGAACGGCTGTGGGCGCGACCGACTGCCGATATCAACGGCATGTGGGGCGGCTACACCGGCGCCGGCGGGAAGACGGTGATCGCCGCCGAAGCATCAGCGAAGATTTCATTCCGTCTGGTCCCAGGGCAGGATCCGGATGAGGTGTTCGAGCAGTTCAAGCGCTTCGTCGCCGAGCGGCTGCCGGCTGGTGCAACCGTCGACTACGAGTGTGGCACTCGCAGCCCAGGCATCGAGGTCAACGTCGAGAGCCCTTGGGTATTGGCAGCGCAGTCAGTGCTGACCGACGAATACGGCAAGCCAGCGCTGCTAATGGGCAGCGGTGGTTCGATCCCGGTAGTGACCTCGCTGCACAGCGTATTGGGCATCGACAGCCTGCTGATGGGGTTCGGCCTCGACGATGACCAGGTGCATAGTCCGAACGAGAAGTTCGAGCAGCGCTGCTTCCACCACGGCATCCGCTCGCACATCAGGCTGCTCGCGAAATTCGCTGGAGGATGAAGCGACGGCTCCCCCCTCCCTTGCGGGAGGGGGTTGAGAGGAGAGAGCGCCATGTCCGCTCATAGCCTGCGGGCAGTCGGTTTGCGCAGCTGGCAGGCGGGGCCCTTGAGGGAGCTGGCATAGTCACGCTGCCCGGTGTCCGTGGCGTCATC
>JBKPSV010000206.1:0-12141 GCA_046735215.1 Pseudomonadota bacterium
GCGTCGTATCGCGCAGCATGACATTGGCGCCGATCTGCCCGCCCCGCAGCTGACTGGTCACATCGGAGCCATTCAGCATGATTCCACCTATCCCACCGGCGGGGGTAATAATTGCCAGGCTGCACGTTGCAGCCGTTCACCGAGAACGGATTGCCGGTGCCATGGCTTGGTAAGACCAGACCGGCACTGGTGGCGATCAGCACGTCGCCGTTCGCCTGCTGCAGCACTTTGATATCCACCAACTGTGAGAGGTTCGCGACGGCAGCATCGCGCTGGTTCTCGAGATCGGCGGTGCTTCGGCCCCCAGCCTTCAGGGCGACGATCTTGTGGCTCAGGTCGCCAATCGTTGCCAGTGTGGTGTTCAGCGTCGCCACCTCCGTGACGATGCTGTCCTCTGCAGTCTGCCGCTGCTTGATATAAGTATTGCTGAGCGCATTGATGCCCTGCGCCAGCGTCGTCGCAGTTGCGACAACCTGGCTCTGCTGTGGCGCACTGCTCGGATCGTTGAGCAAGGTGGAGAACTGGTCCTGCAGGTTGCCCAACAGGCTGGCGATGTCGGCACCCTGCCCCGGCGTTCCTTGCGCCACATCGATCGCCTGCAGTGCGGCCTGCCGTGTCTGTAATCCGGCGACCGTTGCGTTCTGACTGAACAGCTCTGACTGCAGCGTAGCGTCGAGGTTACGGATTGTGAGGCCGGTGCGGACGCCGAGCCCTTCGCCGTCGGCTGTAACGTTCTGCTGCGTGGCGATCTCCGCAGCATAGCCCGGCGCACTGGCGTTGGCCACGTTCTGTGACACAACCGCCAGCTGGTGGCTGACATTCGCCAGCCCGCCGGTTGCGATCGATAGGGCGCCATCAAGTCGCATGGATCAGGTCCTAACGCCTACGCCTACCGCTTCATGTCGATGGTCTGCTGCAGCATGTCGTCGGCGCTGGTGATCATCTTGGTGTTCGCGCTATAGGCTCGCTGGGCAACGATGAGCTTCGAGAACTCGGTGGCGATGTCCACGTTGGAGCCCTCGAGATCCTGCGTCAGTAAGTCGCCGGCACCATTGGTGCCCGCCGTTTCAGCGAGCGGGGGCCCGGAGTCCTGAGAGACTGTAAACGCCTGTCCGTCCTGACGCTGCAAGGCATTTGGATCATTGAATGTTATGATCGGCACCCTCGCGATCACGCGTGACTGGCCATTATCGTAATTGACCGCGATATCGCCGTTGTTCGCTGTACTGACGGAGGAAAAGGCGCCCGGGGGAACCCCGTCCTGTGTGAGGCCACGAAGATTATACTCGGTCCCGGCATATTGGGTCAGGCCACTCGTCCCGCCGTAGGTGCCAAGATTGAGGTTGATGACCTGCGCGACCGGGTTGGCAGCCGTGCCGAAATTGGCAGTGAATTGCAGGACGGCAGGACCATTAAGAGCGTATGGAGAAGGAGTGAGCCCACTGCCCGTCATGTCGCCGATTGTTCCCTCTGGCACTGCGGTGCCACTGGCGGATCCGAACTTGATGTCCGCCGTGCCAATCGTGGGCACGGGAGGAGTCCCGCTCGCGGTAGCCACCGTATCATCCGCCGAGGTCAGGGTAACGGTCCAGTCGTTTGCCACTCCGGGGTTCGTCTGCGTCCACGTCAGCGTCATCTGATGCAGAGTGCCAAGTTTGTCATAAACGTTGATGTTGGACGTGACCGGTGTCGATGTGGGGTTGTCTGGCAGGTTTGCCGATAGATTGACATTGGCGGTGGCAATCGGATTGAAGACGGTCTGTGATACTTGAATGGGTGCCAGCGTATTTTGGTTTACGACGTTTGCGCCGGTTGTCTTGTCCTGTGTGACCGGCCATCCATTGAGGTAGAGACCGGCGGAATTGACCAGATAGCCGCTCTTGTTCATCTGAAAGTCGCCGGCGCGGGTATATTCCTGCTGCGACTCGAACATGGGAAGATTGTTGACGGTGCCCGCCTGCTTCGAGACAGCGAAGAAGCCCTGTCCGGTGATCGCCAAGGCGAGCGGATTGTCGGTCTGCGTGATCGTGCCTTCGACGTTGTTCACGTAGTCTGGCCGCGTGACCACCGCGCCCGGCACGTTGTTTGAGGCAGTGCTGGTGGTCAGGTAATCGATGAAGCTGGTGTCCACCCGCTTGTAACCTAAGGTCTGGCTATTCGCGACGTTGTCGCTGATGTTGCCGAAGGCGCTGGACTGCGCCGACATGCCGCTGATCGCGGTGTTCATGGCGCCGAACAAGGACATGGAGGTCGCTCCTGCAAATGCTGCGGCGGAGTGTCCGCCTGCCAAACGGTGCGCAGGAATCGTGCCAGTCGCCTGCAGCGAGGATTGCCTTGCATTTGGCATGTTGAAGGGTGGTGCATGCGTCGCCCAGGCAGAACCAGCCCGGCATTTGCTGCCCACCGCGACAGCATCTGATTGCTGGCTCGCATATGCTTCAACGCATTTCCTGGCACACAGCTTGCTGACGTTTGCAGCGAGGACCAGTTCGATGCAGCCCTACCTTATCGCCGTTGCCCCGACGCAAGCTGCTGATCGAGCGGCGGCGTCAACGCGTTCGCTGGTCGGCGATGCTGGGCGCGGTCAGACCGGCGGTAACCCACCATTCGATGCTGCTGTGACCAAGGCACTCACGGACAGGGCAACAGCGAATTCTGTGGCGGGCGCTTCTCCTCCACCGGCGCCGCCGTCATCGGAAGCAGCACCGGCCGGGTCACCGATCCTGGAGAGCAACCTCGGCGCGCTGCAGCGGGTGCGATATGCATCGTCGCCGGACCGACCGGCGGCGAGCCTTGCGACCACAGACGCTGCGGAGGCGCCGACACCCAGCGAGGCCACGCGGAATGCGAACCCCGAAGGCGCTGATCACTTGACTCGTATGGATGAGGCGTACGGATCGGGGCGCAGCTTCCCGGACCAGGCGGCGGCAATTCCAGAAAGCACCTGCCAGCAGACCTCGATTTTTGCGCCGGCACCTGTGCAGATGGCCGCAGGTGTCGATGACCAAGCCGGTGCCGATGCAGCGGACGCCGCTATGCATCCAGCCAGCCTGATTGGTGCAACGAGCGAGCAAACTGAACGGTACTCCCCACATCTCCTCGTCGCAGCGAGGAAGATGCCGAGCCAAAAGACGGTGACGGCATCAGGCGTGACCGCGGTCGCCGGCGATACGGCAATTCCGGCTCCACTTGGTCAGGATGCGGCGACACCAGCCAATCCGGTGCCCCCCGCTGCGCGTTCCGATGGTTCGGCGCTCGCGACACAAGGCGCAACACCTGCAACGCGGTTGACGCCAGGCTCTGAGGCTGCGGGGCAAACGGCACCACCTGACGGGGCTGCGTCGCTCTATCCTACGGATGGTCCGAATACCCTGGCCGAACCCGGTATCGGCCCCGAGCCACCGGCGGACGGCACATCACAGACCGTGGCGTCGGTCTGGCAGCAGACGCGGGCCGCAGAGATGCTCCGTGGGCAGACGGAGCAGACCAAGCCAGCCGAGGAGGTGCAGGCGAGTAATCCGAGGCATCCGACTCGGATGCACGTTGCAGCGCTCGTCGGATCGATGCCGAACTCCACGGCTGCAACGTTATCCGGGGCCGGGCCTCAGGCAGACAACCCGACATTGCCGCCCCACGCCGGTGCCACCACACCCGCCGAACCAGTGGGCATGGACACGCTGACGGATCGGGCGACGGCAGCGGAGCGGGTGGTGGCACAATCTGATGTGCCGCCGAGCGCCCAAATCAGCGGAACCCCTATGTCATCGCCCATTGCCGTCGCCTTCACATCCGACACGACGTCGGCTTCCCAGCGTCCGACATCTCCAACGGCGGAATCGTCTCGGCCCCGCTCCGCCACCGAACAGATCACCCCAAGCCTCATGCAGATTAGGCGCGCACCGAACGGCGCCCAGACGCTGACAGTTCGGCTAGATCCACCGGAACTCGGCCATGTGCAGGTGAAGATCGACCGATCCCCGGATGCTCCGGCACGGGTTGAAATCATAGTCGAGAAGCCCGAGACGCTGAACATGCTGCTGCGCGATCAGGCACAGCTGCAGCGCGCGCTGGACCAGGCAGGCGTTCCAGCAGAGGGACGCAATGTGACCTTCCACGTCGGCACACCGGAGCCGTCGCCGCGCAACGACTCGGGTACTGCGCCCGTGCCGAATACGATCGCAGGCGGGTTCGCCGGCGATGGCTCACACGGCACGGCACGCCAGCACACTCGGTCAGGGCGACGGCATCACGACGCGACCGACGACGGCGGCGGTGAATTCACGCCAATCAACCCCTCAAGCTGGATGCGGGCTGGACTCGACATCACCGCGTGACACGAAAGGACCTTCTCACATGAGCCTCGCTTCCGTTGCAGCACAGCAGACGAATGCGGCCACCAACAGCTCCGCAGTGTCACAGACCGGCAACAACGCGCTCAACTCGCTATCGGCGAACTTCGGCGACTTCCTGAAACTGCTGATGACGCAGCTGCAGAATCAGGACCCCTCCAGCCCGCTGGACACCAATCAGTTCACCAGCGAGCTGGTACAGTTCTCCAGCGTCGAGCAGCAGATCAACACCAACACGAGCCTGACGAAGCTCATCCAGCTCACCCAGGCAGGGGAAATCATGCAGGGCTCATCGATGACCGGCAAACGCGTGACCGTGGACTCGGATTACCTGCCGCTGCAGAACGGCAAGGGAACCATCCAGTTCACCGCGCCAGCGGCCGATCCGGTCGACATCGCGATCTACAGCGACAGCGGCGTGAAGCTCAGCGAGTCGATGCTGATGGCAACCAAAGGGTCGAATACCTGGGCCTGGGACGGCAAGACGACCTCCGGCACCACGCTGCCCGATGGCAGCTACAAAGTGGCGGTCACCGGCGCGAACGCCGACGGCACGACGAGCGCGCTGGCCTTCAGCGTTATCGGCACCGCAACCGGCGTACAGAGCCAGTCCAACGGCGTGCAGCTGCAACTCGGTGCGCTATCAGTCGACTTCTCGAAGGTCCAGGCGGTAGGGAACTGAGCAGTCGAAACAGAGCGCGATTCACGCTTTTCCGACGGTTCCGCCGCAAGCGATCGCGCTCTATGGCCCCATGCGCATCGAGGCGGGATGACCACCTGCCTTGAAGCGCTTGCCGGTGTTGGTGACAGTGGTGCCGTCCACCTTCAGTATGGAGAAATCCTGGTCGTTGTAGTTGCCGACATACAGATAGCGGCCATCCGGCGAGAACGCGATGGGCTCTGGAAATACGCCGACTTCAACCGTGCCGACCGGGGTCACATTCTTGCCCTCGATGCGCAAAATCGTGACGCTGCCGTTCGGATGGTGGAACCACTGGGTCTTCATGTTCGAGCCATCTACGTTGAGGGCCGCTGCAACATTGCCCTTCGGGCTGATTGCCAGACCTTCCGGCGCATCTCCTACCGTGGCGTGAGCAATCGCGTGCGGGTGCGCGCCTTCAAGGTCGATCACCGTCACCGCGTCGAGGTTGCCATCGGATGAGCCGTTGTTGCCATTGTCGGCGGTGAGCGCCAGCTTGGAATCCGGAGAGACGACGATATTGTAAGGGAATGGATAGGTGGGGATATCGAGCTTGTTGTAGCTCACCTTGTCACCGTCGATTTCGAGTACGGCCACCTTGTTTTCCGGCGACTTCAGTGCGAGCGCACGTTTGCCGTCGGGGGTAAACTCGACATGGGACACGCCGGCAGAGACCGGGACAGTCGCGGTCTGCGTGACGTTGGTGCCATCGATCTTCAGCACGCTGACAGTGCCATCGGCGCGATTGGCCACCAGCGCCATACCACCTTTCGGACTGATCGACAGACCAGACGGCTGCTTGCCGACGGTGACCGTCTGCACAAGTTTCGGCGGACTGGCCTTCAGGTCAATGACGAACAGCTTGTCGGTGGGCGCGAGTTTGCGCGTGCCGTTGTCCTCGGTGACGGTCATCGAGTCGGCAACCAGCGCAATGCTGTTGTTGGGCGAGATCGCCAGGTTCACCGGTGGTCCGACGATGGAGTTCTCCAGCTTGAGAGTGGCGGCGACCTTGGGCTCCTCGGGATTCGCGAGATCGAAAATCACCACTGTGTCGCTGCCGGTCGGGTTGATGATTGGCTTTCCCTGCGCGTCGGTGCCTGGCTTCTCATCATTGCCGACGATCATAAAGGGCGCCGCGTTCGCCGGTGCGGCAGTCATGGCGAGCAAGGCGAGGCTGGCCCCGGCAGCGTATTTCAGCATCGTTTCTCTCCTCGTGTGCTTGGCCTGCCACTGTGGGGAGAGTTGCCACAGGCGGCAAGTCGGCGCCTGGCCGCTATGCCCGTGCGCTGCGTTCCTGTGTCAGGAAATCGCCGCAATAAACATGGATCGCGCCGGTGAGAAATGAGTCGGGCCACAGCTCGGATTCGGCAGACATGATCGCGCACAGGGCCACACACCCAGCCACGATGCAGATCTGACTGAAGCATCGAGTGCTTAGATGAATCTCTGCCCTCAAGTTCCTGCCAATGCGTTCGAAGCCCAGCGCACGGAGGAGGTGCACAATCTATTTGCCGATCAGTTAGGAACAATGGCTATAAAGACGAGCGGTCCCGCTGGGTGATGCCGCAGCCGACCGCTTTGATGAAATGCTTCCGGCGCTTGCCGGCAGGGTCGGGCGCAAAGGCCCTCCCCGCCGTTGAGATCATTTAGCGATCTGCCCCTGAAAGCCCGTCCACTTATTGACGCCGCCAGAGATCTCCTCAAGATACTTGGGAGCGATCTCCTTTGGGGAGGAAAGATTCGACCGACCGGAAGTGTCGGATGCAGCCGTCAACAACTTATTCATGACTATTCTCCTTGTTCACTACGCCTTATTCGGCCTGTCCGAAGCCAGCGGGAACGAGGCCAAACTATCCAGCGCAGAACCCTGCCTCTATGAGCAAACGCACAGGTTGATCCGGCACCTACTCCTTGCATCCCTTCTCAACAGCACTCGCAGTTTCGAAACAAAGACCAGCCGATGGCTGATACCGGCAAACGGATCAGACTATGCCAACGAATCAAGCTGACTGGAGACACTCCATTGACTCGGAGAACGCTGCCCCAACCACGCAACCTATGTTGATGCAATTGCTGCCGCCGCCCAGGGCTATTCCAGCACGATCGCCTTCTGCTTGATGAGGATGTCCAGATCTGCATAAAGCGGGCGCATGACGTGCGAGAACAGCGCCCCGCGCGCCGGTGAGCGACTCGCTCGTCAGTCAGATCGCTTGACGCGGCCATGGGTTCGGCCTTGGGCCGGTGGCTTGGTCTGGGCTTCGATCCTGGCCTTGACGTCAGACCAGGATCGCCCAGCTTCGCGGAGTTGAATCACCAGAAGGCTGAATTTAGGGCTTTGGCGCACCAGTTCCATCACCTCGTGGCTTGCCTTCGTCTCATCCGCAGCCTCTTTGCGTGGCGGCAGGAAGCGCGTCGCCTTCATGCAACCGTCCTCCGGGGTTACATGAGATCCGACCGGTCAGCGCCCTTGTGTTGACTTCAATCAACCGTTGGGAAATTGGCTTGCCTGAGGGACCACATTTCGTTCGCGATTTGCTGCGAGACGACCGCAGGCGGATTGCCAGCCCGTCGCGAGTGAGACAGGAGTGGCGAGCCATCGGCACAGCAACCCAACTTCAGCTATGGAAACAGCCGCTCGCCGGTCTCCGCGTCCTCGACGAATATCGCGCTCACCGGGCAGTTCTCAGCTGCTTCGAGAACCTCCGCCTCGGTGTTCGCCGTCGGATCCACCACCTCGGACTGACGATCGCCATTGAGTCGGAACGTCTTCGCCGCAATCGCCTCGCACATCGCGTTGCCGACGCAGGTGTGGTGATCCACCCAGACCTTCAGCTTGCGTGCCAATTGCATTCTCCCAGGCGTGATGACGGAGGCGGAATCGCCGCAGGTTTATAACATGCGATTCAAAGGTGAGTCTGCGTCCTCCCGGGCTCATCCGCCCCTAGTGCCAAACGACAGGCAGCGCCTTGAGCGAGCGGAAGGTGATGCTGGGCTGATATTCAAGCTCCTCGGTCTCTGCTCGCAGGTTGGGGAAGCGCTCGGCCAACGCCTTGAACACCTCTTGACCTTCCACCCGCGCCAATGTCGCACCAAGGCAATGATGCGTCCCGGAGCCAAATGCCACGTGCTGGTTCGGATGACGGAAGATGTCGAAGGTCTCCGGGTTCGGAAACGCCTCGGGATCACGATTGGCCGAAGAGATGAACCAGCGCACCCGATCGTCCTTGCGCAGCACCTTGCCACGCATCTCTACATCCTCGGTCGCGATGCGCTGAATCGATACCACCGGTGAGTCATAGCGCAGGCACTCCTCGGTGGCTTGCTTGGCCCGCCCGGCCGGATCCTCTTTCAGCAGTTCCCACTGATCGGGATGGCGGGTGAACGCCAGCGTGCCGTTGCATAACAGGTTGATCGTCGTCTCGTGTCCCGCCAGCAGCAGCAGCGACGTGTTGACCAGCACCTGATGACGCGTAAAGACACCTTGCTTCTCGCCGCGCGCCAGCACCGAGATGAAGTCGTCGCCCGGATCGACCTTGCGCTTGTCGACCAGCGGCGACACGTAATCGATCATGCCGCGCATCCCCTCGGTGAGAGGCTTCATGCGGTCATATTCGCCGCGGCCGATATACAGCAGCTTCTCGGCAAGGTGACGGATATAGGGGCGCTCTGCCTTGGGCACGCCCATCATCTCTGCGATCACCAGGACCGGCAGCGGCGTCGCCAGGTCACGCATGACATCCATGCTGCCCTTCTTTTCCGCCTCATCCAGCAAGTCCTTCACCGCCTCGCGGACAAACGGGCGCCAGGCCTCCATCGACTTGGGGGTGAAGTAGCTGTGCATTACCCGGCGCATCTCCAGATGCTCCGGACGGTCATGCTGAATGAACTGGTCGCCCTGGTAGTTACGCACGTAATCGTACAGTCCTAGATCGGACTCATCGATCGGGGGATAGGCTGGGCGCGGGTCGTTCTTGAAGACCGCCGAGGAAAAGAGCTCATGGTGTCTGGTCAGCCACACCAGATCGTCGTGACGGGTGATCACCCACAGCTCGTAGCCCCGATTCCAGTGCACCGGGTCTTCGTCGCGCAGGCGACCATAGTAGGCGTAGGGATTTGCGATCACATCCGGGGTGAACAGGTCATCCTGAATGGTGGCTAGCATGATCGTTCCTCCTGCTGACGTTATGTGCGTCGCTGGCGCAAGTCCTTCTTGGTCACGTCTGCTGCGGCATTCCTTCCATTCCCGAGGCCTTCAGTGGCTCTCCTGCAATGGTCTCGGGAAGGCTACTTATGAGTAGGTGCCACTGTCAAACCGTCTTTGCTGGCCCGCGGCGCAAAGGACGCCAGCGTTGATCAGTTTGCCAGGCGGAAGCGCCAGAGCCCTGCTTGGCCGCAGAACAATAGCTGAGGCAAGCGACCCTCCGCCTTGATCCGGGCCGAGAGAACGCGAGGGCGCCTGTTACGCCCTCGCTCATGGGCTTAGTTGGTGGGTCGCCAACCGGCTGCGGTATACTCATCCCGACGTGCGCGCCAATTTGCGGTTGGCCGGCGGTCCAGGATCGCCTCCACACTCGGAATATCCGTTTCATCAGCCCGGACTGAGACGAGCGTGCTACCGCGACGGACACCCTCCTCGTAGACCTCGGCTTCATCCCGGCTTACCCCGGCATTGGTGAGTGCACCGACCAAACCGCCAGCGACGGCCCCAGCACCGGCTCCGGCCAATGTGGTGGCAAGCCAGCCAGCGGCAACGAGTGGACCGATTCCTGGGATGGCCATGATGCCAAGGCCGGTCAGTATGCCGACCACGCCACCGACTGTGGCGCCGATTCCCGCGCCAGTGCCGGTGCCTGAATGCGGTTCGGTGCGCGTAGTCTCTGTCGTGGCATCGCGCCCATGGGCATTCTCGTTCGCAACGAGACTGATTTCCCGGCTCGGTTGGAGATCAGCAGATTCCAGGTCGTGGACGACTGCTGCTGCGTCAGCGTAGCTGTCGTACATCCGTGATACTGTGCGCATGAGTTACCGGCCCTCCCCTACATTTCCCTTGTAATCAAGCCAAACCGGCACCGGGCTACCCCCATGCTGGGCGCTTCCTCGCCAAACGCCGTCATCGTCTTTCTTGAGGTCGGCGACGTTGCTATAGCCACGTTGCGCGATCCGGTCCTTGGCTTGACCCTCGGTAAAGCTGTTCGATCCCTTGGCCGGGGCGGTGGTATCGTTCGCGTTGGTGGTGGTGGCTACGGCCGGGTTATGGCTCTGGCTCGTGGTCGAATTTGGTTGAGCCGCCGTGGAACTGGGCGGATTTGTTTGCTGCGCGACTGCGACGCTCACGGTCAAACATGCCGCTGCCGCAAATGGGACGACCTTCATTCGCTCTCTCCAGAAGGTGGATGCCACAACAACGCGCAACCTCCGTCTCGGTTTCACAACTTCATACTTGTTCTTGTTCCAAGGGCGCTCTACAGCGAGCGTCACGCGCCCGCGCCCGTCTCCTGAAACTCCATGAGGTCAATCGCCCGCCGTCAGTCGCCCGCCGATTCGGCGGCACGTGCTGGTGCGGCCGGCACCGTTCTCGCGCTCGGAATGTGCAAGGCGAACGCGCAGACCAACGCCGCGATCAGTCCCAGCAAAGCCAATCCGTATAGTCCGCCTGAGAAGCTGCCGGTGGCGTCCTTCATGATGCCGACATACCACGGACCAAAGAAGCCGCCGAGATTGCCGATTGAATTGATCCAGGCAATTGCGGCAGCGGCGGCCGTGCCCGTGAGGAACATTGGCGGCATGGCCCAGAACGGTCCTTTGGAGCCGTAAAAGCCGATCGCGGCGATCGACATGCCAACAAGCGCCCACCACGTCCCCATCGTCATCCCCGCGATGACGAGACCAAGCGTGGAGACGATGCAGGCGATCAGCAGATTCCACCGTCGCTCGTTCATGCGATCGGAGATGGCGCCCCAGACGATGAGCCCAATACCACCGCAGATATACGGCACCATCGTCAACCAGCCGACTGCCATGTTGCTGGTGACGCCAAGCGATTTAATGATCTGCGGGATGAAGAAGAGCATGCCCAGACTCGCGGTGACAATGCCTAGGTAATTGAGCGATAGCAGAAGCACCTTTGGGTCGATCATGCTCTCCCAAACCGAGAAAGTTCGCACTGCTTCCTTTGCGGTTCGTTCGGCATCGAGCGTTTGTCTCAGCCAACTCTTTTCTTCCTGGGTGAGGAACTTGGCCTGCTCCGGTCTGTCGGTGAGGACGAAGAGCGTGAGGACGCCTATGAGTATCGTCGGGATGCCCTCGGCAAGGTACATGATCTGCCAACCCTTTAGGTTGAGCAGACCATCCAAGCCCAGCAATGCTGTAGAGAGAGGCGCTCCGGCAGCAACTGCAATTGGCAAGCCGATCAAGAAACCCGAGACGATACGAGCATGATGGTACGACGGGAACCAGTAGGTGAAATACAGGACGAGGCCGGGGAAGAATCCCGCCTCAGCCGCGCCTAGGAGAAAGCGAACGACGCCGAAGCTCGTGGCACCCACCACATAAGCCGTGGCGCAAGCCAGCAAACCCCATGTGATCATGATACGGGCGATCCACAGTCGCGCCCCAACCTTCTCCATCACAACGTTGCTAGGCACCTCGAACAGGAAATAGGACCAGTAGAATGTTCCGAGGGCAAACCCATACGCGCCAGCCGACATTTGCAGGTCGCCCCGCATGGTCAGCGCTGCGAAGCTGACATTGATCCGGTCAACATAGGCAAGAAAATAGCTAAGCACCGCAAGGGGAAGCAGACGAATGTAGATTTTCCGAAGGGCTGCTCTTTCGACGCTAACGTCCATGGTTGGCTCCAGGTGCTTCGCCTCGGCGACATGACGGGTTCGGCTTTCTGCACTAACGCGTCGGGCGCGTCTCTGTGGGGCGGGGGTGCCTGCTGAAAACTTGCTGATCGCGTGAGAGTGACCGCGGCGCCGCTCGCCTGCTGGTCGCGGCGGGGCAATCTCCGCGCGGGTAGCGACGTGCGCTCCGAACCTCTTGTGCCAAAGCACGCGGTCAACCCGCCCTGACAGAAGGTCCGCTTAGCGG
>JBKPSV010000207.1:0-36233 GCA_046735215.1 Pseudomonadota bacterium
ATATATATCCGCGGGCTGATCGTGATCGTACTGGCATGCGCGATCGCTGCACGGGACCAACGCCGCATTGCCCGCGCCAAGGGACCTGGGAGTAACAAGGTCGTCGTGAAACCAAGCCTCGAAGGGGACGTCCAACGCAACGCCCGTCCGCGACCGAACGCATGCGGACCAGTGCGAATAAGACGGGGCGTTTCGATAGCGATATCGATATACCCGCATCGCGCACAACATGGCGGCACGCGTCCACGACGAGTGCACCGGAGCCCGGTAATGCCTCGACCTCTTCAAGTAGAATGAGCCTATCCCTACCCTCCGCGACCATGCGCGCCGCGGGCGTTTCCAAGCCAAAGAACGCGCGTTCGACCTCCGCCGTCAGCGCCGGGACACCGGCAAGGCGCGCAACGTGCGCAGCGCGAGCAAGCGCAGCGCGGGCCTTTTGCGTGCGAAGGCGTCGCATCGCAATTTCTGCCACAACGAGCTCATGAGCGGCCTGCAGCACAGGCGGAAAACGCGTGGGGTCCATTTCTCCGAGCATGCGCTCGGCCTCGGCGACGCGTCCGATCAGGACAAGGCGCCGGATCACCAGATGCCGAGCATGCGCGGCGTTCGTCCAGTCGCCGTGCGCATCGAGCGTGGCCCGCGCGGTGTCGAGTGCCTTCGGAAGCCAGCCCAGGTCGCGCGAGACGAGAGCGATCTCGGCCTCGGCGACGACGCACCTCGCTCGAGCTACGGCCTCCTTTGGACCGAAGGCACGCGCCGCAGCTTGCAGCAGAGACTTCGCCCGGACGAGATCGCCGAGGCGCGCCATGGCAATGCCGCGTAGCGCAAGTGCCGGCGGATCGTCACGCAATGCAACCCGGTTGAGTGCGCCGAGGAGATCACCCGCGGCGAGCGCACGCGCGGCGGCCGTGATCAGCGAGTCCATGCAAATCCCGCCACACTTGTCACTCCCACTCTTCGCTACCTGACCCCAATCTATCTCCAGCCTACTTGATGGAGATGCACCATGACGACGACGCACACGATCGGCACGCGTGAACAGTGGCTTGCGGCACGCCTTGATCTGCTGCGGGCTGAGAAGGAATTCACGCGGCGCGGCGATGATCTTGCGCGGCAACGTCTGGAGCTGCCGTGGGTTCGTGTCGATACGGCGTATCGGTTCGAAACCGATGAAGGAAATGCCTCATTGGCGGACCTCTTCAGAGGACGCTCGCAGCTCCTCGTCTACCACTTCATGTTCGGGCCGGATTACACGGCGGTCCGTCGTGCTCGATAATCGCCGATGGCTTCAACGGTTTCGTCGTGCACCTGGCCAACCACGACGTGATGCTCTGGCGGTCTCCCGGGCGCCACTTCAGAAGCTGCAGGCATACAAGCGGCGGATGGCCTGGGCTTTCACCTGGCTCTGCGGCGGGCGGGGTTGAAGGGCTGACCCCACACCCGTACAGTCGCAGCGATGAGTGATACAATGACCATTGATGGCGCCATCGACTGCGACATCCATCCAGGTATCCCGGAGATCAAGGCGCTGCTGCCTTATATGAACGACTTCTGGCAGGAATCGTTCATGGACCGTGGGCTCGATGGCTTCGACATGATGAGCTACCCGCTTGGCTCACCGATCACCTGCCGTTCCGACTGGCGGACGAAAGGCGAGCGGCCTGGCTCGAGCCTCGCCGGTATGCAGCGTGACGCATTGGATGCGTTCGGCATCGGCCTCGCGATCTGCAACCCGCTTACCGGCGGCCAGGTCGCAGTCAGCGAGAGCATGGGTGCGGCGATCTGTTCGGCGATCAACGACTGGATCGTCGAACACTGGCTGAACAAGGACAGGCGGCTGCGCGCCTCTATTGTCGTGCCGCCCCAAGCACCGCTGTTGGCGGTGGAAGAGGTAGAACGTCTCGGTGGGGACAAACGCTTCGTGCAGATTTTACTGCCAGCGGCGTGTGAGATGATGTTGGGCCGTAGCTATTATTGGCCGATCTACGAAGTCGCGGCGAAGTACGACCTGCCGATCGGACTGCACGCCGGCAGCATGTATCGCTACGCACCCACCTCCACCGGCTGGCCGTCGCACTATCTGCACGATTACGTCGCCAATTCGCAGTTGTTCGAGGATCAGCTGCTCAGCCTGATCTCGAACGGCGTATTCAATCGCTATCCTCATCTGCGCTTCGTGCTGATCGAATCCGGCGTTACCTGGCTTCCCGGCTTCATCTGGCGCGCGATCAAGACCTGGCGTGGTGTGCGCGCCGAAGTGCCGTGGGTTAAGCGTTCGCCGGCAGAGATCATCCGGGAAAACGTACGGCTGACTGTACAGCCGATCGATGCGCCGCGCGACAGCAACGTATTCAATCGAATCATCGAGATGATCGACAGCGACAACATGCTGCTGTTCGCGTCGGACTATCCGCACTGGCAATTCGTTGGCGACGCGGTCCTGCCGCCCGGCCTGTCGCCGGCGCTGCTGCAGCGCATCCGCGTCGATAACCCGCTTGAGACATATCCTCGCCTGAAGGAGACACCGGCTTGAAGGAGATTGGGCAATGAACGCGCCCGTTGACACTACCGAACGGCGCCCAAGGGACGATAACGCGGCCGATACACGGCCTGGCATCATCGATTGCGACATTCATCCGTCGTTGCGACCCGGCGCACTGAACCAGTACCTGTCGGAGCGCTGGCGCAAGCACTTGGCGGAGTATGGCAAGTTCAATTGCGGCATCTACGCCGATCGCGGCACCTATCCGCGGTTTTCCCCCGCCACGTCGCGGCGTGACGCCTGGCCACCTGGTGGTGGATTGCCCGGTTCCGATGTGGCGTTTCTGCGCGAACAGCTGCTCGACGCCTACAACATCGCCTATGGCGTGCTGGAGCCGCTGATCGGGGTCAGCACGTCACGCAATCTGGACGAAGCGGCGGCGCTGTGCACGGCCGCCAACGACTGGCAGGCGCATGATTTCGTGGATGTTGAACCACGGCTGCGCGCGTCTATCCTGGTGCCGCAGGACGATCCGGATGCCTCGGTGAAGGAGATCGAGAATCGTGCCGGCGACTGGCGCTTCGCACAGATCCAGTTGGGCTCAAAGACGTCGGAGCCGCTCGGACGCCGGCGGTACTGGCCGATATTTGCCGCGGCCCAGGCCAACGACCTGTCGATCGGGCTGCATATCGGTGGCACGCAGAACAGCGCACCATCGCCGTCGGGCTGGCCGCAATTCTACATCGAGGATCATCATATGCTGGTGCACTCGATGCAGAACCAGGCGGCCAGCCTGATCCTGGAAGGCGTGTTCGAAGCATTTCCGAAGTTGAAGGTATGCCTGATCGAAGGCGGCTTCGCCTGGGTGCCATCTCTCGGCTGGCGGTTGGATGCCCACTGGGAGAAGATGCGCGACGAGGTGCCGCAGGTGAAGCGGCCGCCGTCCGAATACATGCGAAGCAATCTGTGGTTCGCAACCCAGCCGGTGGAGGAGCCGGAGAACCCTGACGATTTGCGCCAGGTGTTCGAGTGGATCGGCTGGGATCGCATGGTATATTCGTCCGACTATCCGCACTGGGATTTCGACGATCCGCACCTTGCCTTCCGGTTCCAGATGACGGAACAGGAAAAGCGCATGCTGTTCCACGACAATGCGCTGAGCGTCTATACATTCCGATAGGCGTGCGGCGTCCGACGTTACTCTGGATCGATCAGCTGCAGCACGGCGGGATGGTATTTCTCGCCGTTGCCTGCCTGCTCTGATGCCTTCAGGCGCTGCATGGTCAGTTCAGCGCCTGGCACGGCCAGTCCGCATTCGGCAGCCATTTCCAGCGCGTAGGACAGATCCTTGATGGCGTAGCGGGTCGAGAAGGCCCGCTCGGGGAAGTCGCGCGGCAGCATCGATTTCATTCCGTGGCTGCGAAGCACAAAGCTGTCGCCGGACCCTTTGGCGATCACCGGAAGCAACATCTCCGGAGGAACACCGTTACGCCGACCGATCGCGATGGCCTCGGCCAGTGCCACGGTGTTCTGGAACACCAGCACGTTGTTCAACACCTTGCAGACCTGGCCACACCCGATGGGCCCGCAAAGACTGACATCGGTGCCCATTGTGTCCAGGACCGGGCGCACATGCGCGAAGACTGCGTCTGTCGCGCCGACCATGATAGACAGTTCGCCGCGCGCCGCGGCCTCCCGTGTACGAGCCACAGGCGCGTCGGCGAAACCGATGCCATGTTCGGCAAGCCGTGCCCCGATCTCCCGTGTCAGCGACACTGACGAAGTGGACGTGTCGACGACACACTGGCCCGGACGCAGGTATGGCTCTAACGTCGCAACCACGGACGCGACTGCCTTGCCATCCGGAAGCGACAACAAGATCAGATCGCAGTCCCGCGCGATTCCATCCAGCGGCATGGTCTGCACGCCATCCGTCGCCAGGCGGCTTAGCGGCTCGGTTCGCAGATCATAGGCGAGAACGCGTTTTTCGGATCGCCGGGCGAGATGACCGCACATCGGTTCACCCATCACACCCAGGCCGATGAACCCGATCGTTTCGATTGGCCGCAACGCACCGGTTGTCATGGTCGCCTCCACGCCTCATGCCGGCGGATGCTCGGTCTGGATCGCTTCCGTGGCAACAGGCGGGGTCTATACGGCTGCCTGAACAAGGTTCTTGTCGCCAGTCTGACCCTTGGCGCGGTAAAACTGCTAGATCGGCGGCGCATCGCGTTGCGCGGCACTCGCGGCACGCGCCGGCCCCTGGAGGGAGTGAACCATGTTGCAGCCACCGCCCGCCCGCCCTGGCATGCGCGAGGACGAAGTCGATACGCCCGCCTTGCTGATCGATCTGGACGCGTTCGAGTACAACCTGAACCATATGGCGGAGCTGTTGGCGCCGACACGGGCAAAATTGCGCGCCCATGCCAAGACGCACAAGTCGCCGGTTATCGCCAGACTGCAGATGGCGCGCGGGGCTGTCGGGCAGTGTGTGCAAAAGGTGGCGGAAGCCGAGGCGCTCGCATGGGGCGGCATCCCGGACATCCTGGTGAGCAACGAGGTGGTGGGTGCCACGAAGCTGGCGCGGCTCGCCGCCCTGGGGCGGATCAGCAAAGTCGCCGTGTGTGCTGACGATGCGTCGCAGGTGGCAGCGATCGAGGCAGCTGCCGAAGATGCTGGAGTGCGGCTGCCGGTGCTGGTGGAGATCGATGTCGGTGCTGGACGCTGCGGCGTCTTGCCAGGTCCCGACGCGGTAGCTCTGGCGAAGCAGATCGCTCAGTCGAAGCACCTGATATTCGGCGGATTGCAGGCGTATCACGGAAGCGCGCAGCACAAGCGCACGGTGGAAGAACGGCGCACGCTGATCGGCAACGCCGTGGACGGATCCCGACGGACGGTGGAACAGTTGCGGCAGCAGGGATTGGACTGTCCCATCGTCGGCGGTGCCGGCACAGGCACGTTCCAGATCGAGTCGGCATCGGGCGTTTACAACGAAATTCAAGCCGGTAGCTACATTTTCATGGACGCGGATTACGCCCGCAATCTGGACGAGGTCGGTGCGCCGGTCAGTTCGTTCCGACATTCGCTGTTCGTGCTGGCAACGGTGATGAGCACGCCAAACCGGAATATTGCGGTGGTGGATGCGGGGCTCAAGGCGCTGGCCGTGGACAGCGGCATGCCGACCATCTGGCAGCGGCCCGATATCCGCTATCTCAGCGCCTCGGACGAACACGGCAAGTTGGATGTTGCTTCGGAAACCACGCAGCCGAAACTCGGTGAAAAGCTGCGGCTGGTGCCCGGGCATTGCGATCCAACGGTGGACCGTTACGACTGGTATGTTGGCGTGCGTGGCGGACGCGTGGAGTGCCTATGGCCGATAGCGGCGCGCGGCGGCATGCACTGAGGTTGTCCGGAGCGCTCGAAGTGACGTGAGGACCACGCTGCCTGGACCCGGTTGACATGGCCCCAACAGGGACACCAGTGGCAGCGTCAGGTGGCGAATCCCGGCAAATGCGTAGTCGTGACGGCTGCGCCCCTTGTGGTCAAAGACGTGGCGATCACCGGCGTCGCGGGCGCTGAATACGGCATCCGCGGCTGGATTGCGGCCACCGATCTTCAGACACAAGGAAGCATGGCACACCCACACGATCCCGACCAAGGGCGAGCCCGGCAGCTAGACGTGGCAGGATAGCACCGATGCCGCGGCGACCGGCGGCGGTTCGACATGGGTAACCGGTTCCTACGATCCTTCGAACAACACGATCGTCTGGGGCGTCGGCAATCCAGAAACGGACTGGGACAGCACGTATCCCCGGCGACAATCTGTTCACTGACAGCTCGATCGGCTTCGATGCGAATACTGACAAGATCAAGTGGCACTTCCAGCACACGCCCAATGATCCGTCTGACTACGACAGCGTCGCCGAGAACGTGCTGGTCGATACCACGATCCGCAACAGGCCGGTGAAGCCGGCGCTGGAGACGAACCGCAACGGCTTTACTATGCAATCGACGGAACTATCGGCGAATTCGTCTGGGGCCTGCCCTTCGTCAAGCAGGTCACCTGGACAAAGGGCTGAACCCAAAGACCGGCAAGCCGTCGAGTATGACCGCGGCGCCTGCGACGATCCGAACAAGTCTTGCTATGGAATGGACAAACGAGAAGCCGGCGTGCAGTTATCACCAGAACCGACCACTTATCTGCGCACGGGCCCGCGCGCGATATGGTGCAGATGGGTGGAACTGCACCGAGGCCAAGCTCAGTGCAAACGAAGAACCCGTCGGCGGTGTCTTCATCGAAGAACATTGCGAGAAGGTCACAGCGACACGGCATCTGATTGTCGATCGCCAGCTCTATCGTTCGGCCGGCAAGCCTTTACAGGATTTTATCGGCGCATCGACGTTGCTGATCTTCCGCCGAAATGAACGCCAAACCTATTAGGCTCACGCGATGCTGCTTGCCCTTTGAGGGATGGCGCCGGATCTTGCTGCTGCTGCGCCTGTCAACCCGTAGACGCCTCTTTCACCAGGTACCGGCCCGAAGCGGCTGGTGATGCCCAGCACTGTTTCGGCGCCGCCGAGATAAAGCAATCCATCCGCCGTCATCTGCTGCGCGATCGCTTCGAGCACCTTGGTCTTCGTCGGCTGGTCGAAATAGATCAGCACATTGCGGCAGAACACCACGTCAAACTGTCCCAACGGCCGAAGATCCGACAGCAAATTCCACTCGCGGTACTGTACCATCCCGCGGATTGAGTCGCTTATCCTCCAGTTGCTCTCTTCTTTCCGGAAGTGGCGCATCAGCATCTGGATCGGCAGGCCGCGCTGGACTTCGAATTGCGTGTACAGACCTTCGCGCGCACGCGTCACTTGCTCCCGGGCAAGATCGGTGCCGACGATCTCGACCCGCCGGTCGCCAAGACTGGCTCGGCACTCCAGTACGATCATCGCGATCGAGTAGGCTTCCTGACCGGAAGATGATGCCGCCGACCATATGCGCAATGGCGCACCGGCGGGACGCGCCGCCACCAATCGTGGCAGCGCGTGACTGCGGAAGTGCTGAAACGGCTTATCGTCACGAAAGAAGAAGCTCTCGTTGGTCGTCATGGCCTCGACGACCTGCCGGATCAGCGGCTCGGCGTTCGGCGCTCGAAGCCGATCCGCAAGTGCGACCAGATCACGCAACTTCTCTTGCTTGAGGATCGGCGCGAGCCGAGTCTCAAGCAGGTAGAGCTTGTCCGGTCCGATCACCAGGCCGGAGCGGCCTTTCAGCAGCGCCGCAAATGTCTGAAAGACGGCAGCCGGTAGCACCTGCGTCATACGCGTGGCATCCGCAACAGCTCGAGCAATTTTGGCGCGATGCGGGGCAGCGGCAGGACGGCGTGGCACAGTCCCGCCTGGGTGATGGCGCCGGGCATGCCCCAGACAACGCTCGTTGCCTCATCCTGCGCCACCGCGCAGCCACCGGCTTCGATCACGCGGCGTGTTCCGGCCAACCCGTCCTGGCCCATGCCGGTCAACATGGTCACCAGTACGCGCCCGTCGCATGCCGACGCGGCACTTCGCAGCATCGGATCGACAGAGGGGCGGCAGAAATTTTCCGGCGGATCGGTGCTCAGCCGCGCCTGCAAGCCATTACGCGCGGCATTAATCAGCAGGTGGCGATCTCCGGGGGCCAGATAGATCCGTCCTGGCGCCAGCGGTTCGCCATCCTTTGCCTCGTTGCAGGGCATTCCGCCCAGCTTGGTGATGTGCTCGGCCAGGATCGCCGTGAAAGTTGCCGGCATGTGCTGTGTCATCACCACCGGCACATTCAGCGTTTTGCCCAAGCCTTGCACCAGGGTGAAGAGCGCCTGCGGACCGCCGGTGGAGCTACCTACGGCGAGCAGTTTCGCCGCAATTGAACCGACGGGACGCAGGCGAAGATCAGACGTGCCGCGCGCTGCCGGCTGGAGCCCCCGGCGTCGCAAGCGGCCATGCGCCTTGACTTTGTCCACCAGTTCGCGGCGGAACACCTCGTCGCCGGTGACCGCCGAGGGTTTCGGCACATAATCCGCCGCACCCAGTCGCACGGCACGCAATGCAATATCGGCGCCGCGCGTGGTCAGCGTGGACGCCATAATAACCTTCAGCCCCGAATCAACGCGCAGCAGCAGCGGCAGTGCGGTCATGCCGTCCATCACCGGCATCTCGATATCGAGAACCACCACATCGACAGACGTGCGCTTTAATTCCGCCATCTGCCCATTTGCGACGCGCGCCACGACCTGCACCGCCGGATCCGAATCCAGCATGCGCGATACAGCGCTGCGAATCACCGCCGAATCGTCGCACACCATCACACGCACGGGTGGTGTGCCGGCCGCCTCCGTTCGAACTCGGGAAGGGGCAATCACAGCAACCCGACCTGCTCGAACTTGCCGAGAAGGATGTCCTCGTCGAACGGTTTCATAATATACTCTTGCGCGCCGTTCGCTATCGCCTGCTCGATCGACGTCAGCTCTGTCTCGGTCGTGCAGAACACAACGGGTGGGTTCGATGGCCCGAACTCGGCACGCAGGCGCTTGAGGAAATCCAAGCCGTTCATCACGGGCATATTCCAGTCCAGCAGCACGCAGTCCGGCATCTGCGTGTGGCAGGCTTCGAGCGCCTGCTGACCGTCACCGGCCTCAGCGACGGTGAAGCCGTGTGCCTCCAGGATCCGGCGCGCCACTTTGCGCACCACGCGGCTGTCATCAACCACCAGGCAAAGGCGTGCCATGTGAATGATCCTCAGGCGGTTTCGCTGAGCGCCAGCAGCTTGCCCACGTCCAGCACCACCAATAGTGCTCCATCGAGTCGATAGATGCCGCTGCTGAACTCCGCCCAGGTGGGTGGCAGCGTCGGCGGATTGCGCTCGAACGAACCGGCCTTGAGGCTCATAACTTCGGAAACCTGGTCAACCAGCAGCGCATAAAGTTCGCCGCCCTGCTCGGCGACGACCGACATGCGCGGTTGATCCGGCGAAGCGGGCGGCAGACGCAGCCGCCGGCGCAGGTCAATCGCCGTCACGATGCGGCCGCGCAGATTGAGGCTCCCGGCTATTTCGGCGGGTGCCAGCGGGATCCGGGTAATCTTGTGCGAACCCAGAATATCGCGCACTCCAAGAACAGGGATACCGCAGAGCTGATTGGCGACCATCAGTGTGACGAATGCCCTCTCCTCCTCATCGTCGACTGTGACAGAGCGTTCCAGGACATCGGTTGTCATGCTTGGTCCCTTTATATCGCCCCCGACCCGGCGAAAGTGGCGATGGAGGGAGTACCAGGCAGGGCACTGCCCTCACCAACCCCATCTCCGCGAAACGAAGGGGAATGTGGCATATCCATCTAGGCGGCGATCGGCTCCGCCAGGCACTGTTCCAAGCTGGTTATCAGCGCGTCACGTTGGAACTTGGCGACATAGTCAGTGAATCCGGCGTCGCGCCCTGCCTCGATATCTGCCGGGTCGGCACGCGCTGACAAGGCAATCATCGGCAACTTCGACCATACGCCGTTAGCGCGCACCGCACGGGCAAAGTCGAGGCCGTCCATGTCCGGCATGGCGATGTCAGAGACGATCACGTCAAACAACGTTCCAGCTTCGCGCAGACGCAGCGCCTCTGCGGCACTGGACGCAGCCGTCACACGATAGCCAGCGGCGCCAAGGATCGGCGTCAGCAACTGACGGAAGAAGTCACTGTCCTCCACAATGAGAACATGCCGCGGGGGTGCCGAGGTATCCGCCTCAGGCGCCCGGTGGAACCAGTCCTGCCAGGCCTGTGTCAGCCAGTAGCCGGTGTCTATGACGTCAGTGGCAACCCCGTTGATCACCGCCGAACCGAGCATGCCGGCACGCGCGCCCGACAACTCGATATGCAATCTGTCCTCGACCACATCGACGATCTCATCGACCATCAGCCCCATGGTCCGGTCGCCGTCGTTGAACACGAGCACCGGCTGTCGCGGCTTCTCGGCATCAAGACTGTCGGACATCGCCACCAAGGGCATCAGCTTGCCGCGATATTGCGTGACCGGAGATCCACAAGAAATCTCGATCTTGTCGCGCGGAATATCCTCCAGCCGCGCCACCAACCCCAGTGGCACCGCAAGCTTCTGCACACCTCCGGCATGGAACAGCAGCATCGCCGTAAGCTCGGTCGTATGCAGCGCCTCGGCTGCACTGGACGAGATCGCCTTGGCATCACCGCCGGCGCCGATGCCGGTGGCTCGGGCGATGCCGTTGGGATCGAGGATCATGATCACCGAGCCGTCGCCAAGAATAGTATTGCCGCTGAACATGTTGACGTGACGCAAGATCGGCGCCACCGGCTTCACCACGATTTCCTCGGTGTCGAATACACGATCGACGATGATGCCCAGGCTGTTGGCCCCTACCTGCGCCACGACAATGTGGGCACCAGTGTCGTCATTCTCCGAATTGCCCAATGCCAGCAGGTCATTGAGGTTGACCAGAGGCAGCAGTCGGTCGCGCAGGCGTAGAACCGGGGTGTCGTTGATCCGCTCGATCACCGGCTCCGACCCCGCTTCATTGTGGCTGCGGCCCGCTTCCTTCTTGGCACGCACAAGTTCGACCACGCTGATCTGCGGAATAGCGAAGCGTTCGGTGCCGGCCTCGACGATAAGTGCCGAGACAATGGCAAGCGTCAGCGGAATCTTGATGGTGAATGTGGTTCCTTGACCAACCAAGCTCTTGAGGTCGATGGTTCCACCAATCTTCTCGATATTGGTCTTCACCACGTCCATGCCGACGCCACGGCCCGAAACAGCGGTGACCACAGTGGCTGTGGAGAAACCTGCCCGGAAGATGAAGCGTTGCAACTGATTTTCGCCCATCGCGGCGAGTTCAGGCTCAGTTGCCAGACCGTTCTTCAGCGCCTTGGCGCGGATCTTGTCCAGCGGCAGTCCTCGGCCGTCGTCGGAGATCTCGATGATGATGTGACCGCCTTCATGGAAGGCGTTGAGCGTGATGCGCCCAGTCTCTGACTTGCCCGCTGCGCGACGTTCAGCCGGCGTCTCCAGACCGTGGTCGCCGCTGTTGCGCACCATATGCGTCAGCGGGTCCTTGATCAGCTCCAAGACCTGCCGATCGAGCTCGGTGTCGGCGCCAAGCATGACCAATTCGATCTTCTTGCCTGTTTCGCGCGCCAGGTCGCGAACCAGGCGCGGCAACTTGTTCCACGCATTGCCGATTGGCTGCATGCGCGTCTTCATCACGCCTTCCTGCAGGTCGGACGTGATGTGTGAGAGCCGCTGCAGCGGGACAGTGAAGCCGGTATTGTCCTGCTGGCTGCGGGCAAGCTGCAGAAGCTGGTTGCGAGTCAGCACCAGCTCGCTCACCAGGGTCATCAGGTCTTCCAGCACGTCAACCGTCACCCGAATGGTCTGGGCCGCGGCAACGGGTTCGGTTTGCGGCGGAGTCTCGGGCGTGGCCGCGACAGGCGCCGCTGCCGTCGGAGCTGGCGCTTCCATGACAGGCGGACTAGTCGGCACTTCGGGGGTCGGCAGGTCTTCGATCTCGGGCAGAGGCTCGGCTTCGACAACCGGTTGCGGTTCCTCCGGCACCTGGCCAGCGGCTGTGGCGTTCAGCGCCTCGACAAGTGCGCCATCGTCCCCCGCCGGCTCGTTTCCGGTCGCCGCCAGACCGGCTACGATCAGCTTGATGCGATCCAGGGCGGAGAGAACCAAGGTAACCGTATCAGGCGTCGCGGCGAGGGCACCGTCACGTACTTTGCCCAGCACATTCTCTGCGGCATGAGCGACCCGCTCCAGACGCGGCAGGCCCAGGAAGCCGCAGGTTCCTTTGATTGTGTGCATGAGCCGAAAGATCAGAGACAGTGTCTCCTTGTCGTTCGGCGCCCGCTCGAGCTTCACCAGCGCCACGTCCAGGTCGGCGATGCTCTCGTTCGTCTCCGTGAGGAAGTCCGCGATCAGATCGTCCATGGCAGCCCTCTTGCCGCCCGGCGGGAACGCGGACGGGGCGCCATCCTGAACCTTTGCTTGCGAAGAAACGGTAAATTAGGCCGTTAAGGCCTCAAGGAGAACAACAACGGCGGTGACAGTTCAGACTCGCCGACTGCCGATGCGGGCATCAGCATCGACAGCCGATACCCATAGCCCTGTACCAGCAATGCGGTCAGCGGCGCTTGCAGACGGCGAGGGTCCGCCAGGATCGCCTCCACCGCGCTGTCCGGATCCATGAGCCATCGGTTGAAGCCGGTGGGCCAGGCGGCGCGGGCGCCCGATATGGTTACCAGCACACCATCCGATGGCGCATCAGCCAGGGCGATCATGCCGCCCCCCGGTAAACACTCAGCTGCCAGAAGCAGCACGTTCAGCATCACGCGCCCGGCTGCCGGGGGGAACAGACGGTCTGCTGCCAAACCGTCCAGATCGAGCCGCACGCGGCGGCCGGACGACACACCGGCTGCGAAGTCTTGCAGACGCGCCTTGTCGAGATCGTCGCTCTCGCGTCCCCAGGCTGCCCGCAACAGTTTCAGGCGCTGGGCAAGCTCCGCGGCGGTCTCCTCGGCGAGGCCGACCGTCTCGTTATTCGGAACCTCTTCGCGCGCGAGATCGAGAATGCCGATAAGGGCTCCCAGCGGACCGCTGAGATCATGGCACAGGCGGGCACAAAGCAACTCGGCCAGGCGGAGCATGTCTTGAGTGCCGGACATGACGATCCCTTCTCCGGGGAACTGCACACACATATCAAGAGCTTAACGGACGATTTACGCGTTTCCAGAGCAGGACCAGCCAGCCGTGAGTGAAAGGTCCAACGCCTGGCCCCGAACTGCCCCGGAGAGCCGCCCTTGAACCCTCCCACACGATGGCGCAAGTCATATCGCATGATTGATCCGTTCGGCCGCCCCATTACTTACCTGCGTGTGTCGGTCACCGACCGCTGCGACCTCCGGTGCGTCTACTGCATGGCGGAGGACATGTCCTTTCTGCCAAAGCGCGACCTGTTGACGCTGGAAGAACTGGATCGGGTCTGCGCTGCGTTCATCCGTCTGGGCACCAGCAAGATCCGCATCACCGGGGGCGAGCCCCTGGTGCGCCGCGACGTGATGACGCTGTTCAGGAGCCTGGGAGCTCGGTTGGGCGAGGGCGGCCTGAAGGAGTTGGTGGTCACCACCAACGGCACGCAGCTCACAAAGCTGGCAGACGGGCTCCACGCCGCGGGGGTGCGCCGCATCAACGTGTCGCTGGACACGTTAGACCCCGACAAGTTCGCCCGGATCACGCGCTGGGGGAAGATCGGCGCGACGTTGGACGGGATCTTCGCGGCCAAAGCCGCGGGTTTGGCGATCAAGATCAACGCCGTGGCGATGAAGGGGGTGAACGAGAATGAATTCGACAGCCTGGTCGCCTGGTGCGGCGATCACGGCTTTGACCTCTGTTTGATCGAGACCATGCCGATGGGCGATATCGCCGGCGACCGCACCGAACAATATCTTCCGCTTTCGATTGTCCGTTCACGGTTGCGCCGGCGCTGGACACTCGAGGATACGGATTACCGGACAGGCGGACCGGCGCGCTACTTCAACGTGAAGGAGACCGGGCGGCGGATTGGCTTCATCACGCCGATGACCCACAACTTTTGCGAGAGCTGCAATCGGGTGCGACTGACGTGCACCGGGACGCTGTTCATGTGTCTGGGCCAGGATGACGATGCGGATCTGCGCCAGGTGCTACGCAAGGGTGCGTCTGATGCCGAGTTGGAGGACGCGATCCGCGAGGCGATCAGCCGTAAGCCCAAGGGACACGATTTCATCATCGACCGGCGCCATGATCGACCGGCGGTGGCAAGGCACATGAGCGTCACCGGGGGGTAGCGCTACGGGGTGATCCTGCCCACCTGCAGGGTCATCCGCTCACTCAGCAGCAATCCGCAACTCCGTGCCAGTATGTTGCCACTGCCGATCGAACAGGTCCTCCAGATCACCTGGAGCGACCTCGTGCAGCAGTGCCTGCATCTGGTACCGGCCCAGCATGCGATAACTCTCGAACTGGCTCTCGCTGAACCACTGATCGAGCGTCGGCTCGTGTGGGAATGACTTGTGTTCAGCGCCGTAGGACTTCACGTCGGCGGGTATCTGCGGCAGGAAGCTTGGCTTGAGATATATCAGGCGTCCGGTATGACCGCCGCCGTAATCAACCTCGCCGACGGCAAAGCCCACGGCCGCCGGGTCGCACTTGGCGCCTCCGTCGAGCCGGCTCCGCGGGTACAGACCCATCGGTTCGCGCATCTGGACCCTGATGCCCAGATCGATCTCAGATTTGCGGATCGCGTTGCCAAGGTCGAACAATGAGCAGGCCTCATCTTCGCCCGCGTCGATCACCAGCAGCAGGCTGCAGCGTCGACGGAACATTTCATATAGCCCGAGATTTTCGAAGTGCCCGCCGTCCGAGAGATAGATCGCCTGGCAGTCATCGGTGGTCGCACCGAGCATTTCGTTGACCAACGCCGTGAGTGAATTGCGAGGTCGTGCCAGTCGCAACTCGTCCGCTGTTGCCTTTGCCGGATTAGGTAGCCAGACGCCCAGGCGGACATTGAACAGCGTCATCAAGAAAGCGGCAATGCGCGACGAGTGATAGCCCCAACTGGAGCTAACAGCGGCGCCGGATACTGTCAGCGCGCTGCCAAGCCCGGGTCCTGCTTCCGACGCCTTCCTCGGATGATCCTTCAGGGTCTCGAGTCCCGCGTAGCGACTTGTCGATACGAAGGCACCGCGCGGATCGGTCTCACTGGCATGCTGCCCGGGGTGACGCAGTTCGGCTGAACCGGAAGCCAGGGGCGTGGCAGTGAATGAAGCAGCCTGCCGCTCGGCCCAGGCCATGTTCGTGCCTGCCGTAATATTCAGCGTCATATTGATAACGGGAAACAGGCTGTTGCCAGTTTCCGACAAAGCCGAGAGTGGCGTGTTGTCCGCAAGATCGAAACCGGTGAACGGATCCTGCTCACGTCTGTTGCGCGCCGAGCCAAGGAAGGCGCGTGTCAGCCGATTGCGATAAACGGCATGCATCGAGAATCGATTGACATTTACATGCTGGAATGTCGTCACTCCGGTGAACAGCAGTGTCGCGACCACTGCTTGCAATATGAGCGGCAGCCATCTTGATTGCTCGGTCACCTCGATTTGCTGCGCGTTGGCAATCGCAAGTTGAAGCTGTGCAAGTACGAAGTTCAGAACGCCGCCGAACACGACCAGCAGGCAAACTCCAAACAAGATACCGAGTGCCACGGGCACATAGGCGCGTAGGCGGTCCCTGTTGGCCGGCTTATTGGCGAGTGCCTCTATTGACGGCCAGATCTTGCCTAGCCAGGCAGCAACGCCACCGATCAGAGCAGTAGCCGAGCCGAGCGCCGAGATGCGACCGGCGCTCCACGTGGCGAAACCCTGGGGATCCCAGTTGACCATACTGACCAGAATCGGAAGCATCAGGCAGCACGCCGCGAACACCGTCCAGCCGGCAGCCAGACGCAAGATCATCGCATTGACGCGTGCCAGCCACTCCCGGTCGAGGTCCGCGAATTGCGTTTCGTGCCGCAACGCGATGTAGAGTGATGTCTGCATTACATGCACAACCGCCAATGCCAGCGGCGCCATCACGGTCAGCGCCGTGGCAGAATCCAGTCGTAATTCCCGCAGTTCCGACAGGATCGCGTGACCGGTTCTAAGCAGCAGCCAGGTGAGCAAGGCTGCTCCGATGCTCGCCAGAATCCAGCGACCAAAATTTGCCTTGAACAGGGCAATTCCCGGATCTTGGCGATAAGATTGCCGCCACCACGCCAAGCGGTACCCTAACGTCATCAGCAACAGGTAGACGACCGGGACCACCCACAGCGTGTGGTTCGCCAACCAGGGCATGTCGCTGGCTAGTCTGGCGAACCCCTCTTCGGCGAAGTCCAGCAGCGATGGAAGCAGCAGTGTCCAGACCAGGGCAGGATAAACAATGCCCCAGCGGATGCTGCCGGTGGACGCATAGTTTGGTCTGGCATCTTCGGCCGAATGAGGCGGGCGGTGACTGGGCAACAGCTCGCAGGCTCGTACCACGCCGTATAGCAGGGCTACACCGGCTCCCGCCAACAGGACACCGTTTGCCCTTTGGGACTCACTGAGCACCCCGATTGCAGTTCGATAGATGAGCGGGACCAGCGTCAGCAGCAGAAACAGCGGCGCAAACACCGCCCAGTTGATCAGCAGATTGCGGATATACAGCACGATCCCGGTCCACGTATCGATGGAAAGCGGCCCGGTCCGCGGTGTCAGGTAATTGGTATAGGCACGCAGCCGACGCAACGCTTCCGGCCGGGCTTGTGATATGGCGCTTTCGGCGCTGCTCACGCCGCCCAGATCGCGGATCAGGATTTGCAGCCAACCGCCAATAAAGCCGCCGCCGGAGACGGTGGACAGATAGTCAAACCGGCGGAGCATGCTTTTGTCGGCCAGGGCCTGCAGCACACCGAGACAAAAGGCGGCGCTGCGGATGCCGCCGCCTGACAGACACAGAGCAGTGAGCCTCAGGCCATGCGCGCGCTGCTCGAAAGTTCTCAGATCATTTGGGTTGCGATCAACTTCGGCATCAGCACCGCGCCAACGGCGCCGCTCGATTTCATCAAGCTCCTGGCACAGCGCGTCGTGCGTACCAAGGATGGGGGAATCCGCCATTTGCGCTTCTCCTCATGCGCAACTGCTTCTTCCGGCCATCCCGCCAGCGCTGCCCGCGGCCGTTACCCAATCATCAGCACAACATTCACGAGAAGTGCAAGGACAGATTTCAATCCGTCAATGCGGTGGCGGCAGGGTCTGCTGCTGGACTTGGCCCCGCGGTGGGTTGAGCTGTACCGGTGCACCTCCCGCAGCAGGAGCAGGCTGAGGATTTGACGTCACCGCTGCCGTCTGCCGTTGGTCTGAGCCGTACTTGGTCAGTACGTCACGCAGCGGGTCGGCCCCAGGGTTGGCTCCCTGCATGTTCACGACGATCTGCTGGCTGCCCATCTCCTGACCGTAATAGGCGCGGTTCCAGCTGCTGCGCTGACCCATCAAGCTGCCTTCCAGCGAGATCCCGCCATACAGGCCACGCGTCTGCGAGAAGGCCACAATATCTGCCCCGAACGCACTCGTCGTTGATCCCTGGATTCCGGCACCGATTGTGGCGATCGCAAGCGAGGCGTCCGCGCCCAGCTTGATCTGGCTGTCCAGGATGGCACGCAGCCCCTTCTCGGTCATGATCATCATGATGAACTGCGCATCCTGGATACCGATCTGGAGGCCGAAGCTGCCACTTCCCATGCCGTAAAAGGCTGGATAGGACCACGTGCCGTTGCCGGCGCGCGCGAGCAGCACGCAGGCGCCGCCCTCACCGCCAAAGAAGAAGCCGGCCTTGAACACCCGGGGGCAGATCATCACTGCCCGCGCGCGTTGCAACATCCGCCGCGGGTCTTCCGAAACACCCTGGGTCATCAGGTCCTGCAATGCGAGCGTCGCCCGGTCCACCAGGCTTTGTTCATCGGTTTGCGCCTTCGCTGGCAGCGGCGCGAGCCACGCCGTCAGGCCTAGCACGGCGGCAACCAGCAGGAACCGGATCATGATTGTCTCCCCAGATGGCGGACGCCAGGCGCCCAGAGTTGAGCCAATATCACGCCTGCTTGGATTCGCAGTGAAATTGTGATCGGCAAACGGCAAATTTATCGAGCCTCGACAGTAGCGTGCGATGCGAACCGCACGCAGAACGCGAAGAGGGCCTAATACCCGGGGAGCTCATTGACACAAACCACGCGCCAGCCCTCGCTCGTGCGCTCCAGCCGCGTCAGCGACAGATTTTGGATCGTCAGGTGAAGCGCGTTGTCCGGCCCGATGCGCAGGCAATGCGCCACGGCGGCCCGGATCGCGCCGCCGTGGCTCACGATGACCACGTCCTCGTCAGGATGACCTGCCGCCAACCGTTCCAGGGCCTCGCCGACCCGCTCGATCACCTCGGCTAATGTCTCTCCGCCAGGCGGCCGCTCATGTCCGGCAAGCGGCCAGAACGCGTGCTTCGGCAGCGTCAGTCGCGCCGGCAAGTCGGCGTGCGGCAAACCCTGCCAGTCGCCAAGACTCTGCTCGATCAGCGCTGGCTCGACCTCCGGCTCGGAACGGGGATATCCGGCGGCGAAAATGGCCTCCGCGGTGCGGCGCGTGCGCGAGAGCGGCGTCACCTTCCAGGCGGCAGGTCGTGGCAGCCGTGCAGCCAGCGCGCTGTACATTGGCGCCTGCTCCAGCAAGCTGGTCTGGCATAGCGGCACGTCCATCACGCCGTACAGCATCGCGCGCGCGTTCTCATCCACGATGGCGTGACGGATCAGCCACAACCGCGTCTCGCTACCGGCCATCATTCCCCAATGCTCAGCAATGCGCCCCGCAACCGCGCCTGGCGGAACTGGCGGCCGAACAGCAATGCGGCACCGGCCATCCAGACTGCATTCAGCGCGAACGCGGCCGTCAGCTGATCCCAGCGCACGATGCCTTGCAGCACCACGCCTCGCATCCCCTCGAACACATGCGCGGATGGCAGCGCCAGTGCAATCGGCTGCAGGACACTAGGGAGCACGGCGACCGGGTAGAAAACCGCTGAAAACGGCGTCAGACCGAAAAGCACTGACCAAGCGAGCGCCTCAGCACCTGCACCGTGCCTCAGGATCAGCGACACCACGCCAAGCGCCACCGCCCACCCGAAGATCATCAGGTTCATAAAGAAAAGCACCACCACCGGGCCTAACGCAAAAAGGTTGTAGGCGTACAAGAGCCAGGCAATCAGCAGCGCCGGCAGGATGCCGCCCAGCATCCGGACGACCGAAACCAGCAGCAGCGCCGTTATCATTTCCCATGGTCGCACAGGGCTGACGAACAAGTGCCCCAGGTTGCGTGACCACATCTCCTCCATGAAGCTGATTGCGACTCCCATTTGGCTGCGCAACGCCACCTCCCACAGCAATACGCCTCCCAGGAGTGCCGCCCCCGTAATCACGGCTGTGTTGCCCATCCGGGCTGCGAGGAAGCTTGCGGTAAAGCCCCAGATGCACATTTGCAGCACAGGCCAATAGGTCAGTTCCAGCAGCCGCGGCCACGATCGCCGATAAAGCGCCAGATGACGGTACAACAGGCCCCAGATACGACGGACCGCAGCCCGCGAATTCGGTTCGGAAATCACGCCGTTACCGCATGGTGCCGGTCGCGAGCGATGTCGAGGAACACCTCCTCCATGTCGTCGCGCCCATAGCGATCCAGCAGTTCGTGAGGGCTGCCGCGGTCGACGATGCGACCACGCTTCAGCATCAGGACGTCGGAGCAGAGCCGCTCGACCTCCGCCATGTTGTGCGAGGCCAGCAGGATGGTGCAGCCGGTCTCCTCGCGGTAGCGCTCCAACCAAGTGCGCACCCAGTCGCCCGTATCCGGGTCAAGGCTGGCGGTTGGTTCATCCAGAAGCAACAGTTCTGGCCGGTTGATCAATGCCTTCGCCAGTGCCACGCGGGTCTTCTGTCCGGCCGACAGCTTACCAGCGGGCCGATCCAGCAGATCACCCAGCTCGAGTTCCGCAGCCAATTCGGCAATCCGTCGCTCCAGCTGTGCCACGTCGTAGAGATGGCCATAGACCCGGAGGTTCTCGGCCACGGATAGCCGCTGCGGCAGCGAGACGTAGGGCGAGGAGAAATTCATCCGAGCCAGCGCCGCGAATCGGTCGCGGGCCATGTCATGCCCCAGCACTTCGATGGTGCCGGCGCTGGGGATCAGCAGCCCCAGCAGCATACCGATCGTCGTGGTCTTGCCGGCGCCGTTGCCGCCCAGAAGGCCTACGGTTGCTCCCATTGGGACGGTGAAACTGATGTCATCTACCGCCAAGGTATCGTCGTAGCGCTTGGTCAGATGGCTGACTCGGACGCCGCTCATGGCTGGGGGATATCCCGTCTCATGCGCACGGGGAATTGGCGATTCGCGCATAGGTACTTAGGTTGGGCGTTCATGATTGATTTCATCCCGGCCCCCGCCAGCATGCCGCCGGGCGAACGGGTCTACGCCGTCGGCGACGTGCATGGCTGTCTAGACCGGCTCATGGCCCTGCACGAGCTGATCGGCGCCGACCTGGCCGAACGCCCGATCGATAGATCCGTGCTGGTCCATCTGGGTGATTACGTCGATCGTGGGCCAGACAGCGCCGGCGTGGTGGCCCTCCTGGCCAATGGCGCGGGGCTGCCCGGGACAACCATCGTCAACCTGATGGGCAACCACGAACACATGATGCTGTCGGCTCTCGTTAGCGGCGAGGCCGAGGCGACAGAGTTGTGGCTGGCTAATGGCGGCACCGATTCGCTGCTGAGCTGGGGTGTACCGCGCTCGGCTCAGCCACGCGAGTGGCCGAACTATCTTCCCATCCCGCATCTGCTGTTCCTGCGTGACCTGGCGTCGTGCCACGAGGCGGGCGGCTATCTTTTCGTACATGCAGGTATCCGGCCCGGCATCCCGCTGGAGCGCCAGAGTCGGCACGATCTGATGTGGATCCGCGAGCCGTTTCTATCGTCAAAGTTGCCGTTCGGCCCGGTGGTGGTTCATGGCCACACCCCGCGGCAAGAACCCGTGGTGCGTCGGAATCGAATCGGAATCGATACAGGGGCCGTCATGGGCGGGATGTTGACATGCGCGGTGCTGGAGGAAGATCGTCTCGGCTTCATCACAGTTTGACGCGCTTGTGTAACCGAAGTCACTGCATTACGGCATCTCCATGAAGCAAAGCGAGACGGCGAAGCTGGCCGAGGCAGTACGCCTGCTGGGCCGGACCAGCGTCCTGGTGGTCGGCGATGTGATGCTGGACCGTTACGTTTACGGCGCGGTCGACCGGATCAGTCCGGAAGCGCCGGTCCCGATCCTGTCGGTCGAGCGTGAGTTGGCCGTCCCGGGCGGCGCCGGCAACGTCGTGCGCAACCTGACTGCGCTGGGGGCAGCGGTGGCTTTCATCTCGGTCGTCGGCGACGACCAGGCCGGCTCGGATCTTACCGGGCTGATCGGCGGTCAGCCGAACGTTGAGCCGTGGCTGCTGGTGCAGGGCGGTCGCACCACCACGTTGAAGACCCGGATGCTCGCCGCGGGTCAACAGTTGATGCGCGCTGACCGAGAAGAGACCTCACCGATCCAGCCAAGGCTGGCGGAGCGGCTCCTGCGGATCGCACGCGATGCCATGGCGGCAACATCCGTCACGGTGCTCTCGGACTTTCACAAGGGGCTGTTCGCGGGTGAGCTGCCCGCCCAGCTGATCGGGGCGGCGCGCGAAGCTGGCCGCAAGATCATTGTCGACCCGAAAGGTCCCGACTATTCGCGCTATGCTGGCGCAGACTTCATCGTGCCAAATCGTACCGATCTTGCCGAGGCAACCGGCATGCCTGTGCATTGCGAGGCCGCCATTGTCGCGGCGGCCACGGCACTCCGTCAGCGGCACGGGTTTGGCGCGGTGCTGGTGACGCGCGGCAACGACGGCATGACCTTGCTGGACGACAACGGCGCGCTCCATTTTCCGGCTGAGGCCGCCGAGGTGTACGACATCGCTGGTGCCGGAGACACCGCAGTGGCGGTGCTGGCGGCTGGGATCGCCGCGCGTCTGGACCTCCCGATTGCGGTCCGTCTCGCCAACATCGCCGCCGGTGTCGTCGTCGGGAAAGTGGGGACCGCGGTGGTCCGAGAAGCGGACCTGATTGGAGCACTATCGCCGCAGGGCGGTGCGCTGCGCAAGATTGTTTCACGCGACGCCGCGGTCGAGCATGTCCAGCGATGGCACCATAAGGGCTGGCGGGTGGGCTTCATCGCCGGTCGCTTCGACCCATTGCTGCCGGAGGACCTGGAGCGGCTGGAGCAGGCACGTGAGGACTGCGATCGGCTGGTGGTCGGCCTGGAGTCGCCGCTGACCAACGCAACGCAGCCGGAGGCAGCCCGCGCAGGCATGCTGGCCAGCCTGGCGAGCGTGGATCTGGTCACGATTTATAGCGAGCCCGAGCCCAGTGCCCTGATGGCTGCGCTGCAAGCCGACGTGACCCCTGGCGCAGAACTAAGGAAAGCCTGACCGGCCGCTGCCCGGTATCCGGTCTGGGGTTATAACGGCTCGACCACCGCACAACTCCCGCTAGGGCACAACTCGCTCTATCTCCGCCAGATGGCTCGCCCGACGCGGCACTTGCCGTGCTTGTCGAACCAACCGTCGCCAAGGTCGGTGCCGGAGCGCAGCACTTCCCGTCGCGGCAGCGCCCTATGGAGTATCCGCGGTCGTGTCCGAACAGCGCCGCCGTGCGCTGTGAAGCGCTTCAGAGCCGGAGGGCGCCTTCTCCGTCATTCTGCGCTCAGGGGCAGAACGCCAGATCGGAGGGAAGACACAATGAAGACCATGCTGTTTGCCGTCGGTGCCATGATGAGCCTGAGCTCTTTCGGTGTGGTCTATGCAGGCGAAGGCGAGGGCGTGACCCCCAACAGCCAGTTCACCCAGCTCGCCGGAGTGGTGGCACCGGCGCCGACGCAGAGCGCCCGGCCCATCGCAATGGCGGGCACCCGCACATCGCCACAATACTTCTTTGCAAGGTCGCAGCGAGGCACCTGGCTGTTCTCGGCCGATGCGACCGGCGGTGGCAACTGATCAGAGACTGATCCGAGCTATGGCGCAGACAGGCCGGCCGCGACAGCCGGTTTGTCTGTTTCGCCCCCAGTCAACAGACAGTCTGCCAACGCTCAGGAGAGCTCTTGCTGCGCAAGTGGCACCAGCTTGGTGATGGCTTCGCCAAGTCCCCAACCTGATCACAATGGCAATCCTCGCAATCGGCGCAGCGAACGCGCGGGCAAAATACGGATCTCAGGAACGCTAAGCACGCCGGCTGCAATTAGGCTCTGGCGGCGAGAGCGACCGGATCCACTTCGTTTGCTTACTTCCTGCGGCGGATCAGTATCCAGCGCTCGAAACCAGCATGAAGCACCTGGGGCAGTGGATACGCCCAATCATAGAGCTGATCCTTTTGGATTTCATCGAGATCGCACCCACGGCGTCACGCAAACGCTTGATGCAGTACAGCCGCTCTCTCGCTGTGGCTGCCGTGTCGGACTTTGCCCATAGCGCTTGCTTGCACTCGCGCGCCAGCAAAGCCAGGGACTAAACACCTGGTTCACGGGCAATGTCTCTGATACCGAGTCATTTGATTGTTTGGTTTGCATCGGGCCCGCCGCTTAAGGAGTCGCTTGCATGAAGATCACCGAGATTCGTGCCCATCCCATGTCCGTCCCGTATGATCAGCCGCGCTGGACGGCACATGAACGCATGGAGCGCGACCAGGCCGTGCTGGTAGAGGTGCGTACAGACCAGGACTTGGTCGGCTTCGGTGAGATCGCCGGCGGACCGCAGAAGCTGATCTGCGAACTTCTTGCTACTTTCGCCGAAGTGATCGCGGGGATGGATCCGCTGGGACATGGCGAAATCTGGCAGAAGCTGTTTTCGCTGACTTCGCCGCGCCCGGGCGGCATTGGCGGATGGGACGGCATGCCTGCGCCACTGCCGCGCAACCAGCGCCCGCAGGTCATGGCGGCGATCGGTGGCATCGACATCGCGCTCTGGGACCTCAAAGGCAAAGCGGTGGGATTGCCGGTGTTCCGCTTGCTCGGTGGCACGCGCACGGAAGTGTTCACTTACGCGACCGGCGGCTATTACCTGGAGAACGAACGGCCGGATGCCTGCGCGGAGCAATACGCTCGCTTCGTTGCCGACGGCTATCGCGCAGTGAAGCTGAAGACCGGTGCTTTGTCGTTGGCCGACGAGGTCACGCGGGTGCGCGTCGTGCGCGAGGCAATCGGCCCCGACGTAAAGCTGATGCTTGATATGAATGCCCCATACGATGTCGCTGGCTGCATCCGCTTCGCCGAGGCCATGGCGCCGTATGACATCCTATGGCTGGAGGAGCCGCTGCACTGGTACTTGCAGCCGGCGGATTATGTACGGCTCGCCGCCGCGTCCCCGATCCCGCTTGCGCATGGCGAGCGCGAATGGCACCGATACACGGTGCGTGACTTCATCGACAGTGGTGCGATCCGTTATGTGCAATTCGACTCCACACGCGCGGCCGGCTTCACCGAAGCGCTGCGCATCGCGTATTACGCTGAGCAAAAGGGCGTAGTAATTGCACCACACTCGGCGCTACATATCCATGCGCACCTGGCGTCGGCGTTCGGCGACGCAGCGTTTGGTGCAGAAGCGATCGGCGATCCCGGCCGCCACCCAATCCACCACAACATCCATCGCGGCGGCGCCACAGTAAAGAACGGCATGGCGCAACTGACCGAGGCGCCCGGGTTCGGCATGGAGATCGATTGGGCGTGGGTGGAGCGGTATCGATCCACTTAGGATGCGACTGCCACCCAGAGCCGTTCGCATGAAAAGGGATTGACGGCCCTCTCGTTCTGAAGCGGATGCGGCTTTAGTCATTCGCAGCCACTGGCATTCGACAAGACAAAGCCGTGTCAAAGGCGTCCCCGTTACGCTGCGCCTTGCGGGGCCGTAACGCTTGCCGGTCCGTCACCCCGGCGTCACACTGGATGCGACACACTCTCGGGGAACGTCCGAAATCATGCCTGACGCCAGATTCGCCAGCCTGACACCGCTGTTCGCACCGCGCTCCGTCGCCGTGCTGGGCGCCTCCAGCGATCCCACCCGCATCAGCGGCCGGCCACTGGCCTACATGAAGGCTCAGGGCTTTCGGGGCGCACTGTATCCGATCAACCCGAACCGGAGCGAAGTGCAGGGCCTGAAGGCGTATCCATCCGTCGCCGCACTTCCCGAAACTCCCGATGTCGCCATCGTCGCCATCGCCGCCGAGATCGCCGAGAACTCGATCACCGAACTCGCCGAACGCGGCGTTAAGGCCGCCGTGATGTTCACCGCCGGTTTTGCCGAAATGGATGAGGCCGGCGAGGCGGCACAGGACCGCATGGTCGCCGTGGCGCGTAAGCACGGCATGCGTATCCTCGGCCCCAACTGTCTCGGCGTATTCGATGCGCGCACCGCGTATTACGCCACGTTCTCCTCATCGTTCGACAGCGGCTGGCCGGTGCCCGGCCGCATCGGCATCGCCTCGCAGTCGGGCGCCTATGGCACGCATCTCTACACGCTGGCGCGCAACCGCGGCATCGGCGCCTCACTCTGCATCATGACCGGCAACGAGGCCGACGTGACGGTGGGCGAATGCATCGGCTGGCTGGCGGAAAATCCCGAAGTCGACGTGATTGCGGTCTACGCCGAAGGCATCCGCGAGGCGCCAGGGCTGATCGCCGCGTTCGAAGCGGCGCGTGCGGCGAAAAAGCCGATCATCATGCAGAAGGTCGGCCGCAGCGAACTTGGAACCAAAGCGGCGAAGTCGCACACCGCGTCAATCGCCGGCGACGATGCGGTGACCGAGGCGGTAATGGATGAATTCGGCGTGGTGCGCGCGCGCAACTCCGAAGAGATGCTGGACATCGCCCATACCGCAACCCGCAAGATCTATCCGGCGCGCAACACGCTGGGTGTGATCACCGTCTCGGGCGGTGCTGGTGTGCTGATGAGCGACGTCGCCGATGCCGTCGGCCTGCCGATGCCGGAGATGCCCGCGGATACCCAAAAGGTGCTGCGCGATCTGGTGCCGTTCTGCGCGCCGCGCAATCCGGTGGATGCGACGGCTCAGGTCAGCAACGATGTCTCGCTGATCCACACCTTCACCGAGGCCATGGTGAAGCAAGGCGGCTATGCATCGGTTCTCGGCTTCTTCAGCATGACGGCATCGTCGCGGCGTTGGCCGGGCATCCGCGAACAGATCAACAAGGTGCGGGCAGCCTATCCCGACCGGCTCTACGTTCTGTCGGTGATCACCCCTGACGAGCGCCGTGCTGAACTGGAAGCGGACGGCTGGTGCGTCCACGAAGACCCCACGCGCGCCGTCACCGCGATCGCCGCAATGGGCCGCTTCGGGTCCGCCTTCGCCGCCCCCAGCACTGCCCCTGCCCCCAGCATACCGGCCTTCACTCTGCCCAACACGAACCCCAGCGAGGCAGAGGCGAAGCGCCTATTGGCGGCGGCCGGAATACAGTCCGCGCCCGAACAGGCCTGCGGCAGCGCGGATGCCGCAGTAGCGGCGGCTGGCACTTTCGGCTTCCCCGTCGTGATGAAGATACTGTCGGCTGACATCACCCATAAGTCGGAAATCGGTGGCGTGCTGCTGAATGTTGCGGATCCCGCCGCGGTGCGCGATGGCTATGATCTGCTGATCGCCCGCGCCAAACGGGCCGCCCCACAGGCACGCATCGAAGGCGTCCTGGTGGCCAAGCAGTTGCAGGGCGGGGTCGAATGCATCCTTGGTATCCACCGCGATCCGGTGTTCGGACCGATCGCAATGTTTGGCCTGGGCGGCATCTTCGTTGAAGTGATGAAGGACGTCGTGTTCCGTCGCTGCCCGTTCGGTGATGATGTGGCCGAACAGATGATCCGCTCGATCAAGGGTGCACCGCTGTTGCTGGGCGCGCGCGGGCGACCGAAGGCTGACATCAAGGCGCTTGCCCACACGCTCGCCAGGTTGTCGGCATTCGCCGCTGCTGCGGGTCCGCGCCTGCAGTCGATCGACCTCAATCCGGTCTTTGCTATGCCCGAGGGGCAAGGCGCATTCGCGGTGGATGCGGTGATCGAGATCGGTGATTGATCGCGCCAGTCGAGATTGGACGCCTGCTCGCGTCAGAACTGCTGCGACTTGTAGACGGCCTCGGTGCGGTTGGTGGCGCCCATCTTCCGCATGATGTTGCGGATGTGCACTTTGACCGTGCTTTCGGTCAGGGTGAGTTCGTAGGCGATGATCTTATTGGGCTGACCCCGCTGCAGGCGTAAGAGGACCTCGCTCTCCCGTGGGGTCAGTTGCCTAGACCCCGCGGCATCTTCGGATTCCTTGCGACCACGCTTATCGGCGCTGATCAGATCGAACGGCGCATAGCTACCGCCCTGCCGGACCAGCCGAATTGCTGCAGTGGCAAGCTGGATGTTCGTGGTGGTGCTTGGGATGAACCCGCGCGCACCTGCAGCCAATGTGGCACGGAGATGGCGTGGCTCAACTGCGCACGCATGACTTGAAAGCACCGCAACCGGAATATGCGGAAGTGCCTCGCAAAGCAGCTTCACGGCTCGCAGGACGGACGCACTCAGCGCCATGTCCTCATGCGAATGGTACAGGATGACGTCCACTTCCGGGGCGCTCGCCCCGATGCATTCATCGGTTGTCGCAAACGGCACCACGACGACGCCGGGGAACGCCGTGGCGAACGCCACGGCCAGGCAATCACGGGTCAGCGCGAGAGGATCGATCAACCCGACGCGGACCGCCTCGCTTGGGTCGGAGGGGGAAATGCTGTTGTCCGCATCGGCCTCGCGGCCGAGCGCCACAACGTGAGCCAGACCATCCACTGCTGCGTTCTCCGCTCATGCGCCCGGAGGTTGATGCCGTCCTAATAACTGACCTATTGCTACAAAATTATGTTGTCATCTCGAGACAACGACGTCAGTGGCGACCGTCACACCGGACGATTTGTAAACCGCACGGAGCGGCGCCAAATGACGGTAATGAAGCGGCGAACTTTGCTTGGCCTGTTGGCTGGACTACCTGCTGTACCGGCGATCGCACATGCGCAGCCCCGGTTCGAGCCAACGCCACAGGACCGCGCCGACATGGCCAGGATCACCGCCTACCTTGACGGCTTGCGAACGATGAAGGCGCACTTTCTGCAGGTGGCGCCGAGCGGGGCGATCACGCGAGGAACGGTATGGCTGGACCGGCCGGGTCGCATGCGCTTTCAATACGACCCACCCAGCCCGCTGCTGTTGGTGGCCGGCCATGGCCTGGTCGTCTTCCATGATAAGTCGCTGAACCAGACCACCAACATCCCGATTGGTCAGACGCCGCTGGGCATCCTGTTGGCCGACCACGTCCAACTCGGCGGCGATGTGACGGTCACCGGCATGCAGCACCTGCCGGGTCAGATACAGCTCAGCCTGATCCGCACCGCCTCGCCAGGCGACGGGACGCTTACGCTGATTTTTGGAGACAATCCGCTTACACTCCGACAGTGGAGTGTCACTGATGCGCAGCGCCAGCAGACAACTGTGACGCTCTACAACGCTGAGTTGGGGGGGCAGTTCGACCAGAAGTTGTTCCAATTCATAGATCCTCGCATCTTCCAGCCCGGAGCCAACGGGTAACCTCTTCGTACATTGCGGTCCTTTCATGCCCGCCATGGCGAAAAACGTCTTCATTTTGCCGCAGAGATCGCCGATTATTCTCTCTCGATGAGGTCCGCCCGGGTCGTCAAGCCGCTGATCGGCATCAGTTGCTGCACCAAGCAGTTTGGCATGTTCGCTATGCCGAACCATGCTGCCTCTAATACCTATGTGGAGACGACCGACCAGCTGTTGCACGGCGTTCCGGTTCTGGTCCCGGCCAACGGTCCAACCGCCGATATTGAGACGCTGCTCGAACGGCTGGACGGGATCATGCTTACCGGCAGCCGATCGAACGTCCATCCCAGCTACTATGATGGTCCGCCGCACGCCGAAGGAACGTGGGAAGACATGGCGCGCGACAGCACCACCCTGCCGCTGATCCGCGCGGCCGTAGCGCGTGGGGTGCCCGTTCTGGCCATTTGCCGCGGCTTCCAGGAGCTGAACGTAGCCCTGGGCGGGTCGCTCCATCAGCGGCTCCAGGATCTGCCGGACCGGATCGATCACTCCTCGCCGATGGTAGCGTCGCGGGAGGTGCGAATCGGCAAGGCGCACGCTATCCGGATCACTCCCGGTGGTTGGTTGCACCGGCTGGCGGGAACCACCGAAATCGCCGTCAACTCGCTGCACAACCAGGGTGTGAACAAGCTTGCACCCGGTTTGCGCGCGGAAGGCGTTGCCCCGGACGGTACCATCGAAGCCGTGCATGTGCTTGCCACAGCCAGTGGGCCCGTTCCCGGATTCGCAGTCGGCGTGCAATGGCATCCCGAGAACGACTGGCGGACCGACATCGTCTCCCGGCGCATTTTCGAGGCATTCGCGGCGGCGGTGCAGGCCTATGCGGCCGATGGCCGTATGGGTGGAATTTCAGCCGCGGCTGACTGATCACGGCCCCTTGTCATCGCCAGTGATTAGGCCGATGTAACGCCCAGCGACCGGACCGGAGAGGTCCGGTTTCCCGTTGCACCATGAGGCCAGCGAGATGTTCATCGAAACCGAGGGCACGCCGAATCCCGCCACCCTGAAGTTCCTCCCCGGGCGCTATGTGATGGGAGCAGGCACCGCCGACTTTGCCTCGCCTGTCTCGGCCGAACGCAGCCCGTTGGCGATGGCCCTGTTCGATCTGCCGGGGGTCGCGCGCGTCTTCCTTGGCGGCGACTTCATCACGGTCACCAAGACCGAGGACACCGGATGGCAGGCGCTGAAGCCGCAGGTGCTGGCCACCATTATGGACCATTTCGTCGCTGGGCGCCCGGTGGTCGCGGGTGATGAAGGCGAGGACCTTGCCGAAGAGGTCGCTCCCGAGGACGAGGAGATCGTTGCCCAGATCAAGGAGCTGCTGGATACACGGGTGCGTCCGGCGGTCGCCGGCGACGGTGGCGACATCGTGTTTCGCGGTTATCGCGAGGGTGTGGTCCGGCTGCATATGCAGGGGGCGTGCTCCGGCTGTCCGTCCTCGACTGCCACGCTGAAGCATGGCATTGAAAACATGCTGCGGCACTTCGTGCCAGAGGTCGTCTCGGTTGAGCAGGTCGACTTCTGATAAATGCCGCTCGACGCCTACGCGCTCGACCTACTGTTCCGCCAGGCCCGCACCCACAACAGGTTTACCGACCAGCCGGTCACCGATGACGAGTTGCGGGCGCTGCACGCCCTGCTGAAGCAGGGGCCAACCTCGGCCAACTCTTCGCCGGCGCGGTTCCTGTTTCTGCGGACCAGGTACGCGAAGGAGAAGCTGGCGCCGGCGCTGTCGGGCGGGAATCTGGAAAAGACACTGGCCGCACCGGTTACCGCGATCGTGGCCTACGACCCCAGATTCTACGAGCAGCTGCCGAAGCTGTTTCCGCATAATGATGACGCGATGTCGTGGTTCACCAACAACGACGCGCTCGCTGCGAGTACCGCATTCCGCAACGGCACCCTGCAGGGCGCCTATCTGATCCTGGCAGCTCGTGCGCTCGGTCTGGACACCGGACCCATGTCTGGCTTCGACAATGCCAGGGTCGACGAGCTGTTCCTGGCCGATCGCGGCTGGCGTTCGAACTTTCTGTGTAATATCGGCCATGGGGATCCCGCCGGTCTGTTCCCGCGTTCCCCCCGCCTGGACTTCGAGGAAGCGTGCGTGCTGCTTTAGGCATGCATGCTCCGACGCCAGGTGCGTGTCCTTGCGCTCGATTCAGCCCTCGCACGTTGCGCTGCCGCCTTGGTGGTCAATGGCGAAGTTCAGGCTGCCCGTCAGGTTGAGGCTGTTCAGGGGCAGTCGGCACTGCTCCCGGTGATGGCGCACGACGTTCTGGCGGAGGCCAGCGCAGCTGCCACCTCCCTTGATCTGGTGGCGGTGACCGTCGGTCCAGGCAGCTTCACCGGCATCCGTGCCGGCCTGGCTCTCGCGCATGGGCTTGCGCTGGCCGCCGGCATACCCGTGATCGGCGTGACGGTGGGCGAGGCACTGGCCGATTCGCTCCCCCATCTGGGCGAGCGACGGCTGTGGGTCGCGATCGACAGCCGACGCGACCGGGTATTTCTCGAGCGCGATGGCCAGATCACCGCAGAACTGCTCGAGGCGCTGCCGATGCCGCCGGGCAAGATCGCGCTGGCAGGGAACGCTGCCGCCTCGGTCGCCGCCAGGCTTGCTGCGCGCGATTTTGACGTGATGCTGACTGATGCCCGCCTGCCGATCGCGCGCCACATCGCCGGGGTCGCCATGCGGCGTCTTGCCGGGGGGCTGAGCCCGCTGCCGGCGCAGCCGCTCTACATTGATCCGCCTGAGGCAAAAATGCCGGCCGGTGGCCACCGCCCGCCCCCCACCGGATGATCGTCCGCGCGACGGTGGCGCACGCGACGGCGTTGGCCCTCATTCACGCCGCTGCGTTTCCGCCGCCTGAAGCATGGGGCGCGGACGCGATTGAGCTTCAGCTGGCGTTGCCTGGCGCCTTCGGCCTGATCGACGACCGCGGCGGCATGCTGTTGGGCCGCACTGCGGCACAGGAAGCCGAAGTGCTGACCCTAGCCGTAATGCCCGCTGCGTGCCGGCAGGGAATCGCCACATGCCTGCTCCAGGAAACCAAGGCGCTGGTCGTCTCGCGGGCCAGTGCAGCCCTGTTCCTGGAGGTTGCGACGAGCAATGCCGCCGCGCTGGCGTTGTATCGGCGGGAGGGATTCGTCGAGGTCGGCCGCCGTCGCCGGTACTATGCCGACGGGTCGGATGCGCTGGTCATGCGCGTTCAGCTTCTATGATTGGCCGCCTCGACGCAGCAGCAGCGTGGCGACGCCGTCAGCGTCTGTCTCCAGGGACAGCACCTGGTGCCCTTGTTCGCACGCTGTGCGCGGGACGTTCCGCAGCGGCTCCTCGCCCCGCAGGCGGACAAGCAGCACCTGTCCAGGCCGCATTCGGTCCAGCGCCAGACGGGTCCGCACAAACGTCATCGGGCAGACTTCCGATGTGATGTCCAGTTCCTGATCGGCGGTCGCTGTATCTGTCATGTCAGTGTTTTGGTTCTGTCCCACAGGAGACCCCGGAAACCCGCACGCGTCCACCCCATATGGTGCAGGTGCTCATTCATCAAGAGACGCGGATCTTGTTCGACGAACTGGCGCGCTCCCCGCCCGGCGCTCGCCCTCTGCCGACCGATTGGACAGCGCCGACCCTGATCGGCTACGCCCCTGTCGGCTGGCCGCAGGGGCTGGCATGGCGCGGGTGTGCCGGGCTAGGCTGATCACAGGGGAACCGATGGAATCGCGCATCGAGCGCCTGTGCGTCGAACGAGGCCTCAAGATGACCGGGCAGCGTCGCGTCATTGCCCGCGTCCTGTCCGAGGCTGAGGACCACCCCGATGTCGAAGAGCTCTATCGGCGTGCCAGCGCGCTTGATGCACGCATCTCCATCGCCACGGTATATCGCACTGTTCGGCTGCTGGAGGAGAAGGGCATCCTTGAACGGCGGGATTTCGGTGGCGGCCGCGCTCGCTACGAACCCACGGAGCATGGCCACCATTTCCACCTGATCGACATCGACACTGGCAAGGTGATCGAGTTCCAAGAGCCCGAATATGAGCGACTGATGCAGGTCATGGCCGAGCGTCTCGGTTTCGACCTGGTCTCGCTTCGTCTGGAATTATTCGGCCGCCGCCGCGACACGGCACAAGCTTCGCGCGACAGAGAGGCGCGGCAACGCCTCTCGCGACGAATCGAGGGATCATCCCACGATCCGGACCCAGCCGCAGAGCAGGGAAGGGCAGCGCGTTGACGTATGAACAGCTCATTGCCAGCCGAGACACAGACAACATCCCCTTCCCGGAGCTTCGCGCCGGCAATCTAGGCGTCCGCGTGGCGCGGACTGCGGCGGAGATCGATGCGGTTCAGGCGCTGCGCTATCGAGTGTTCTATCGCGAGCTGGGTGCACGGGCCGACGCGGCGACCGACACGGCGCAGCGCGACCGCGACGCGTTCGACCAGGTTGCCGATCACCTTCTGGTTTTGGATCATGCCATCGGCTCCGGATCGGAAGGCGTGGTCGGGACCTACCGGCTCATTCAGCGCGAGGCCGCGGGGCGATTAGGACGGTTCTACTCAGCGGACGAATACGATATCGCGCCGATCGTCGCCTTCCCCGGCCGCATACTCGAACTCGGCCGCTCCTGTGTGGACGCCGCCTACCGCGGTCGCGTTGCCATGCAACTGTTGTGGCGCGGGATTGCCGCCTATGTGTTCCACTACCAGATTGATCTCATGTTCGGTTGCGCCAGTTTGCATGGCACAGACCCGGACGCGCTGGCTGCCGAGTTGACCTATCTGTACTTCAACCACCTGGCCCCCCCAGCAGTGCGCCCTCGCGCATTGCCGCATCGCTTCGTGGAAATGCGACGGATGTCGCCCCACAATCTGGACCCAAAGCGTGTGCAGGCGCAGTTGCCCCCGCTGATCAAGGGGTACATTCGGCTCGGCGGCTTTGTCGGCGATGGAGCCGTGATCGACCGGCAATTCAATACAACTGATGTCGCGGTGGTGGTGAAGACCGACCTCGTCACCGATAAATACTACCGGCATTACGAACGCCAGTTGCGGGACGCATTGGACTGATCCGCGGGAGACTGGGCGCGTCACTGGTCAAGGATCGATCACGCAAACTTTCAGCAGTAGATCAGAAATCGCCTTAGGAAGGCGCGATTAGTCATTGACGCACATGGGGCGTTTCACGAAGCTGTGTTCTGTGGCAATCATCGGTTGCACAAGAACGGAAGGCAGCAACGTGAACGACCGCGATGTTTGCCCGGACTCGTTCCAGAGAGGGCAGTTCGGCACAAGCTGCAGCCGTAAGGTTGCTGTACTGACGGCTGTGGTCGCGGCGCTCACATCGGTTGCATCGGCGCAGACGCTGCCAACCAACCCGGTCCCGCAGGGTTCTCCCGTCCCCCGCATCCTGCCGCCATCGCCGCCGTCAGTGGCGCCGGGGCCGGAAGTGCCAGGACTTGCACCGCCAAGTGGGGAAGTACCCAACCGTCCAGTGCGGGTCACCAACGTTGCGGTAGAGGGCGTCACCGCCTATCCGCAACAGGAAATCACGCAAATGGCCAGCGGCCTGATCGGGCCGGCGGTGCCGCTGCCGCAGATCGATGCGGTGCGCCAGGCGATCCTCCAGCGCTATCGGTCCGATGGCTACCTGCTCACCACCGTCTCGGCCAACCTCGATCCCAGCGGCATGTTGCGCCTCGTCGTCACGGAAGGCCGGATTGCCAGCGTCAAACTGGACGGCGATATCGGCCCAGCCGGCACGCAGGTGCTGCGCTTTCTGAACCAGTTGACCGAACAGCAGCCGATCGATTCAGCGACGCTGGAGCGTTACCTGCTGCTGGCGCAGGATGTGCCCGGCGTCAGTCTGCGCGCCGTGCTGGAGCCGTCGACCGACACTCCCGGTGCATTGAACCTGATTGCCCAGGTCAGCCGCCAGCCGGTCTCGGGGCTCGTGACCATGGATAACCGCGCCTTCAAAGAGACCGGCCCGGTTGAGGTTCTCGGGCTGCTCGACTTCAACAGCTTCTCCGAATACGGCGAAAAGACCGAGCTGTCCTATTACCACGCCTTCCGAACACTCAGAATTTTGGCCAGGTCTCTACCGAAGCGTTCATCGGCGCCTCTGGGCTGAAAGGTAAGATCTACGCCGGCTACGGCGGCACCAGGCCCAGGGGTAGTCTGGGCGATCTCGGCTACGACGGCACGACGACGGTGTTCGGCGGACTGCTGAGCTACCCGGTGATTCGTTCGCGGCAGCAGACACTGAACGTCTATGGCGCGTTCGACGCTCTGGAATCGAGCATCTCCATTGCGCCGACCGGCCTACGCACCGAGGCCAGTTACGATTCGCTGCGCGTGTTTCGGACAGGCGCGGACTACGCCCTGTCCGACATCGTGTTGGGGCCAAGTCGGTCGGCGATCAACGCACTCTCGGTGCGACTGTCGGAGGGCGTGAAAGGGCTGGGTGCAACGATCAACGGCATTGCCGTCACGTCACCGCGTCAAGGCGAGCAGACCGGCTTCTTCAAGGCGAACTTCGAGGCCAGCCGCACCCAAACTCTGTTCTCGCCATGGGAAGGCGCCACCATCAGCTTGATGGAGTTGCTGACCGGCCAGTGGTCACCGAACATTCTGCCACCCGCCGAACAATTCTATCTCGGCGGCGCGCGCTTCACCCGGGGCTATTACGCGGGACAGGTGCCGGGAGATAAGGCACTGGCGGCCACCACCGAGCTCCAGTTGAACACCAGCTTCGAACAGGTGGTGTTCGGCAAACCGCTGAGTATCGCGACCCAGTTCTACGTCTTCTATGACTGGGGCGAGACTTGGCAGAACCTCAGCACCGACCATGCGGCGATGATCAATTCGGCTGGTGGCGGCGTTCGCGCCCAGGTCACACAGCATGTCGAGGTCGATTTAGAGGGCCTGGCGCGCTTCAATCGATTCCCGAATGGCGGTAATCAGCCGGGAACCGGCGTGTCGGCACTCAATGGTGCGGCCTTCTACTGGCGGGTGCTGACCCGGTTCTGACTATTGGGGGGGACGGATGACTGGGGGCCGGCGCCGCGACGCGGCGATGCTTGTCGGCATCGTGCGTCATGTACGTTCTGCGCTGCTGCTGAGCACGGCATTGCAGGCGCTGCCGGTGTCGTTTCCCGCTTTCGCCCAGCCAGCACCGAACGCCCGCCCAGCGGGCGGCGCGGTGGTGGCGGGCAGAGCCGCGATCAGCCGCACGGCCAGCAACACGCGGATCGATCAGTCGAGCCAGCGCGCCGCGATCGATTGGCGCAGCTTCGACATCGGCAGCCAGCAGAGCGTCACCTTCGCCCAGCCCTCGTCCAGCGCGGTGGCGCTGAACCGCGTCACTGGCCCCGACCCCTCGCAGATCGCCGGGCGGATCGACGCCAACGGCC
>JBKPSV010000208.1:0-6565 GCA_046735215.1 Pseudomonadota bacterium
CCGAACAAGGAAACTTCACTTCGCATCCAACACAGCCAATTGCAGACATTGACGGACATAACTCGTGGATCTATCCATTTTGCGGAGAGTGCTGTCCCACCCAGCCCAATCCAGACTCGGACGGTCCCTGAGTCCCGACTAATGCGCGGCCAGGATCAAGGATCGCGTCGGCCCGTGAGTGTGTGCTTTTCACCGCTAGGCCTTAACTGGTTAAGCGCTGGGCCAGTCGCCTTTCGCAGCGATTGCGGCGACCCAGGCTCGCACACCGGCCGCGTCGCCGAACGCGTCCTGAACGCGTATGCCAGCGCCCCCCATCATCGCCGCGGCAGCGATGCCATCTTCGTCCGTGACATCATCACCTATGAAGATCGGTAAGCGGCCGAAGAAGGGCGGACACTCCATCAAGCGTTCGACGGCCTTGCCCTTGTCGACGCCGCGCGGCCGCACTTCCCACAGCATGTGCGCCGGCAACAGCTCAAACTCCGCCGAACCGCGTATCATATCCTCGAGCGCATCGTGCAGTGTCGGGCCGGCTGCGGGCGCCGCGCGGTAGTGCAATGCAAAACCGCGCGCCTTGGGCTCGAACAGCGCCCCTGGATGAGACACAGCCAGTTGCTTGGCTGCCGTGATCCATTGACGCGGTGGTGCGGGCAGAGGCGGACGTTCCAGAGGACTGCCTGGCTCGCGTCGCAGCGCACCGCCGTGTTCCCCGGCCACGGCATACGCAGCGGTGCCAAGCAACGCATCGACGGTTTCGACCGGTCTGCCGGTGACGATGGCGAGTGCATCGTCCAGCAGCTGCCGTATGGCCAACAGTGCCTCGATCAAACCCGAAGGGACGACCACGGCGTCCGGTCGCGGTGCGATGTCGAGCAGCGTTCCGTCAAGGTCGAGCAGCAGCGCTGCGTGCTCGAACGGCGGCAGGTGCAGATTCATCGCTCAGGACCGGCAGGTAACGACGCGCACGTCGTAGATCGGATGCTGGAGCATCGACAACGACGGATCGTTCGCCAGCATCCAGCCGCGGAAACCCGGCGCATCGTTTCGGCTATCGCTTATCGTCAGGTAGGCGGCGGAGTCCTGCGGCTGATCCGGGGGGCGGGCACCGCAGGCTTGAACCAGGATGTTGAGCGAGGCGAACCGGGCTTCCTGTCCGACCTTGATCGTCAGCGTCGCGTTCTGGGCGTTGACCTTGTCGAGTACTTGCAACTGCGCGATCGGCTGCGGCAGCCAGGTGGACTGGATCGGTTGAGGAATTACCGCGGCTGGTGGCTGCGGTGCGGGCTGCGGTTGGTTTTGCGGCGCAAATTGCGGCTGCACTGTCGGTGGCAGCAGCGGTGTGGCCGTGATCGGGGGCATCGTCTGTGCGTGCGCCATGGTGCAGACGGTGACCGAGGCGGCGATGCAGAAAACAGGCCTCATTTGCCTGCGCGCTTCGGCGATTCCAGGCCCTTCACCATTGCGTCCAGGATTTGGCGCATGGCTTTCTCGTCGACGCCCATCAGTACTGCATCCTCGAACGTGTCCTGCAGCGCCTGCGCAAGCTCGGCGTGGTTCTCGGCCAACATTCGCAGCTTCTCGCGGCAGGAAACCGGTGCGCCGTCTGGTTGCGGCCAGGAGGTGGGGGGTGGCGGGATCATGGCTTCGGGCTCGCCGACTGCTGCTGTTCCCCGGGCTTGGGGGTATTCGTCATGCTGAAGATGAATTTGCCCAATAGTTCCTCGAGGCTGACAGACCCTTGGGTAATGGTCACCATCTGCCCCGGTTGCAATACGACCTCGTCACCGCCTGGCTGAAGCGACAGATACTTGCCGCCAAGCAGGCTCTCGCTGGTGATGATGGCGGCGCTGTCCTTCGGCAATTTAATGTCGTCGCGGACGGAGAAGCCGACAATGGCCTGGAAGGTCCGTGAATCGATCCGCTCCTCGCTGACAGAGCCAATCTTCACGCCCGCCAGACGTACGTCATTGCCGACGCCCAGGCCATCGATGTGGTCGAACCTGGCATAGAGCGTGTAGCCGGACCCGGTGCTGCGGCCGGAATTGGCGATGGCATACGCGAGGAATCCCGCCGCAACCAGCAGGACCAACGCCCCGATCACAACCTCGAGAATACTACGACGATGCATGCGGGAACCTCAGTTCCCTGGGGTCCAGGCTTCGTAATCACCCGTCGCGCGCGCTCGCAGGCCGCCTTGGTAGTCATGGCCCGGGGGACGGTAGCTTGCCGGTGTGCCGGTCAGGTTCGGTTGGTGCGGCTTTTCCCAGGCGTGACGCGCCTGCTCCACCAGAGGCGCCTCGGTTGTGTAATGCAGCCACGCATGCCACTCGGGCGGCACGAGTGACGCTTCCGGCGCGCCGACGTAGATAACCCAGCGTCGCGAGCGATATCCCGGGCGCGGGCGCTTTTCCTCATAGTAGACGTTACCCAGCCGGTCGGCGCCGATGCGCCTTCCTCTGAGCCGGGTGAACAGCCAGGTACCGAGGTTCATGGGTGCGATATACGAAGCTCCGTGAGTCTGGTCCACTGGATGCGTCATCCACAGGATTTTGTGGCTCTAATATGATTTGAGCGCAAGATACGCTTTCCGAGTCGCGACTTGCGGACTAGCATGGTGCCATGAAGATCCTACGGCCATGGCAGGGCGTACGCATGCGGCGGGTTATGGCGGGCGCCGATCCCGACACGCCGCCGCGCCTTGTGGTCGTGCCGGCAGCCTGGGGTGACGAATCCGCGGCGGCGCTGGCGGCGCTCGTTCCTGGGACCGGACAGGCCGCGCTGGCGGTGGCAGCCGACGCATGGATAAAGCCGATCGCGGAAAGGGCGCTGCGCGCGGGATTGGAGCTGCCGCTGGCCGAACGGCTGCACCGGATGCTGTTGCTGCGGCACGGAGCCCCGACCGCTTCGATCTGGCAAGCGGATCAGACTGGGGTTCCTGGCGTCACCTTGAACCTTGCCTCGTTCCACGATGCTGGCAATGGGTTTGATGCGGCGGCGTTCGGCGAGGCGGTGGAGACTGCCGTGATGGCGTTGAGCCTCGCTGCGCCGGCCGCCCAGCGGATCGAGGTCGCCGTAGCGGATCTGGCGTGTCTGCTGGCTGCGCTTGGCATCGCGTACGGCTCGGACGCGTCGGTCGCGGTTGCCCGGTGTATCGCGGCGATCCTGCGGGGCCGGGCAGAAGTGGCGTCGGGTGTGCTGGCGCAGTTGTTCGGCAGCGCCGCGCCGGCGTTGCTGGACTGGCCGGCGCCGCCATCGGACGCCCCCGTGGCTGGGTTGGCCGATGCGGCGCGGGTGGCGCGGCAGGCGGCCGCGGCAGTGCCCGGGCTCCGCCATACGCGGCTGACGGCGGTTGTACAGCCAGGTGCGGCGGATGCGCTGCTAGGGGTCGAAACCGGTGGGATTGCGCCACCTTTCTCGCCGCTCACGGCGACCGGTGGGCTCAGCCGGACGGCACGGGCGTGGCTGGCAGCGCAGGGCAAGTCCGCCGAAGCGGCATTGGCGGAGATGCTCGCAGGCGGCGATCCGCTGCCGGCGCCGGATGTCGAAGCACACCTTGCCATGCACGACGCGGTGGCGCCGTTCGTTCACGCGATGCCGGCGCGGCCCGAGCCGATGCGGCAAGCGTCCGAGGCTCTGCCACGCCGCGAACTGCCGGCGCGGCGGACAGGATACACGCAGAAAGCCTCGGTCGGCGGACATCGCCTATACCTGCGCACCGGCGAATACGACGATGGATCATTGGGCGAGGTGATGATCGCGCTCCACAAGGAGGGTGCTGCGTTCCGGGGGTTGATGGACAATTTCGCTGTGGCAGTCAGCCTTGGGCTGCAACATGGGGTGCCGCTTGAGGCCTTTGTCGAGGCGTTCACGTTCACGCGCTTCGGCCCTGCCGGCGTTGTCGAAGGCGATCCGGCCGTAGCGCATGCAACGTCGCTGCTTGACTACACGTTCCGCCATCTTGCAGCGAATTACCTGGGGCGGCGCGACATTCCCGAGGCGGAGGTCGAGGAGGCTGATACGGTGGGCAACGGTAGCCGTGATCACGCGCCCCTGCTGCCGCTGGATCTGCCGCAGCAGTCGCCCCGAGCGCGCCGGCGAGGATTCCGCGTGGTTTCCACTTGAGTCTTCGCGCGGCACAGTGCGAGACGAGACAGCAGGAGTACCACAAGATGCCCGGTCGGATCGATGTGAAGCTGGCGGAACTGGATATCACGCTACCGAGCGCCATGCCGCCGATCGCCAATTATGTTCCCTATAATGTCACCGGCAACCTGGTGGTGGTGTCCGGGCAGGTGCCGGCGATGGATGGCAAGATCGCCATCACCGGCAAGGTTGGCGCCGGACTGTCGATCGATCGCGGCAAGGAGGCGGCGCGGCTCTGCTTCATCAATGTGCTGGTGCACCTGAAGGCGGCGTGTGGCGGCGACCTGGATCGGGTAAGACGAGTGGTGCGCTTGGGTGGCTTTATCGCGTCACCGCCGGAGTTTACCCAGCACGCGCAGGTGATGAATGGTGCGTCCGACCTTGCAGTAGCGGTGTTCGGTGAGGCCGGTCGCCACGCTCGAACCACGATCGGTGTGCCTGCGCTGCCGGCCGATGCGGCGGTCGAAGTGGAGGGCATGTTCGAGATCAGTTAGGTTGACACGATGCCCGACGGTTCCGCCACGCTCACCCTGACGTTGCACCAGAAGATTGCCGAGATTTCCGCGCCGGAGTGGGACGCTTGCGCTGGGGCCGACAACCCCTTCGTCAGCCATGCGTTCCTGAGTGCGATGGAGGACAGTGGGTCGGCGAACGCGCGCACTGGCTGGCTGCCGCAACATGCCGTGCTGCGTGGCGAGGCCGGCCAGGTCGTGGCGGTGGCGCCGATGTACGCCAAGTCGCACAGCTATGGCGAATATGTCTTTGACCATGGCTGGGCACATGCGTTCGAGCGTGCCGGCGGCGACTACTATCCAAAGCTGCAGGTGGCCGCACCGTTCAGTCCGGCGCCAGGGCCCCGACTGCTGCGTCATCCCGACGCCGGGGTGCCCGTCGCGGCGTTGGCGTCGGCGTTGGAGAAGGCGTGCCAGTCGCTCGACCTGTCGTCCGTGCATGTCACGTTCTGCACCGAGCCCGAGTGGCAGGACCTCGGGCAGGCGGGGTGGCTGCAGCGGATCGGTATGCAGTTCCATTGGGAGAACGCCGGCTACTCCAACTTTGACGATTTTCTGGGGGCGCTGTCGTCGCGCAAACGCAAGGTGCTGCGGCGCGAGCGTCGCGATGCCAATGCAGCGGGACTGACGTTCCACGCCCTGAATGGCGCCGACATCACCGAGGCGCACTGGGATGCGTTCTATCGTTTCTATCGCTCTACCGTCGATCGGAAATGGGGATCGGCCTATCTGTCGCGCTCGTTCTTTTCGCTGCTGGGCGAACGGCTGGGCGACCGTGTGGTGCTGATGATGGCCGAGAATGGCGGGAAGCCGGTGGCGGGCGCGCTGAACCTTGCCGGCAGCGAGGCGCTGTACGGGCGCAACTGGGGCTGCCGCGGCGACTGGCCCTTCCTGCACTTCGAACTTTGCTACTATCGGGCGATCGATTGGGCGATCGAACATGGTCTGCAGCGGGTGGAGGCGGGTGCGCAGGGACGGCATAAGATTCAACGTGGGTACATGCCGAGGCCGACCTTCTCCGCGCATTGGGTTGCCCATTCGGGACTTCGCCGTGCGATCAGCAATTTTCTAGATGACGAGCGTCGCGGCATTCGTGCCGAGATGGCGGCGCTTGAGCTGCAGTCACCATTTCGCAAGGACGCTGAGTCCGACTGACGATGCTGCCGGCGCACGTCGTCGCGGTGGTGCTGCTGGCGGCCGTGCTGCATGCGGGATGGAATGTCGCGGTACGCGCTGGTCGCGATCGACGGCGCGAGTCGGCGCTGCTGCTTACCGGCGGGGCGGTGCTGGCTCTCGTGCTGTTGCCATTCCTGCCGGCGTTGCCGACGGCGGCCTGGCCATACGTGCTGATCTCATCGCTGCTGAACGGCGTGTTCTTCATCCTGGTGGCGGAAGCCTACGCACATGGCGGCATCGCATTGGCCTATCCGCTGATGCGCGGGGTCGCGCCGATGCTGACGCTGGTGACTTCCTGGCTGGTACTCGGCGAAGCGTTGCCGCTGCTCGGCTGGATCGGCATCGCCGTGATCTGCGGTGGCGTAGTGACGTTGGCACGCCGTCGCGGCGATTCCTCCGAGGCGAGGGCGGCGCGCCTCGCGCTGGCCAACGCTGTAGTGATATCTGCCTATACATTGAACGATGCGGTCGGCGTGCGCATCTCGCACACGCCATTGACCTATACGCTATGGATGTTCCCGTTGTCGGCGATACCGACGTTGTTGTGGCTGGGTCGTTTCACCTCGCTGCATGCGCCCAGCCTTGCGGAGGCGACACGCGGCATCTGTGGCGCGGGCGCGAGTATCGGTGCCTACACACTGGTGCTGTGGGCGATGACGCGTGCGCCGGTAGCGCCGGTAGCGGCACTGCGTGAGACCAGCATTCTTCTGGGCGTCGTGCTGGCGCGGCTGTTC
>JBKPSV010000209.1:0-6367 GCA_046735215.1 Pseudomonadota bacterium
CGTATAGGTCTTGCTGTCCTTCGAGATCTGCCAGCTATGTGCCAGGTCAGGGATGATCGTCTTGCCGCTGTCGCGCGGATCGCGCCGGATCAGATTGTCGAACATCGGCGCCATAGCACCGAGATTGTTGAAGGTCCCGGACTGGTGGATGTCGAAATGGGGCGGTCGGTTGGTGAGGCCGATCCGCAGCGTGCCGCCATATTTCGGATTGGGTTCAGGCGCGGCGAGTTGGAACTTGGATCCGTCGAATTCCATGGCGACATCCGCCGCCACCCCGCGGGTGGGATGCAGTCCATACGCGCCAAGAGCCAGCGCGGCCCCGGTTCCCAGCAGACCCCGACGCGTCAACGCCGCGCGCGCGGCATCACTCTCACTCATCCCCGCTTCCCTCCCTTTGGTCTTTTCAGTCCGGGCAATCACGTGCTCTGATAGGCTTGCGAACCGGCCGCTTTGTCAAAAGATTACACGCCGGAACACTGGGAGTCACGTCTTGAATGAAGTGCAGTTGCCCACCAGGGCCGCCTCTTTCGACAATGCAGATGGGGTTAAGCCCTTACTAGAGATCGATGACCTGCAGACGCAGTTCGCCACGCCGGCGGGCATCGTGCGAGCAGTAGACGGCGTGTCCTATTCCCTCCGCAGTGGCGAGACGCTTGGGGTTGTTGGGGAGTCTGGCTGCGGCAAAAGCGTCACCGCACTGTCTATCCTGCGCCTCGTGGCGAGCCCGCCGGGCCGGATCGCCGGTGGTGCCATCCGGTTCGAGGGCACGGATCTCCTAACGCTTTCGGAGAGCGAAATGGAGGAGGTCCGGGGCAACCGAATCTCGATGATCTTTCAGGAGCCGATGACGTCGCTGAACCCACTGCTTAGCGTCGGCCGGCAGATCAGCGAGGCGGTGGCATTGCACCAAGGCCTGTCGCACCGTGAGGCTATGGGCCGCGCGATTGAAATGCTGCGCCGGGTGCATATGCCCGAACCGGAGCGGCGTGTACAAGCCTTTCCGCATCAGCTGTCCGGTGGCATGCGCCAGCGGGTAATGATCGCCATGGCGCTGTCATGCAATCCCAAGGTGCTGATCGCTGACGAGCCAACAACCGCCCTGGATGTGACGATCCAGGCGCAGATCCTCGATCTCATGCGCGAACTGCGCGACACGCTAGGCACTGCCATAATCCTGATCACCCATGACATGGGTGTGGTGGCGGAGAATGCCGACCGCGTCGTGGTGATGTATGCCGGGCGGAAGGTGGAGGAGGCGCTGGTCGACGACCTGTTCGAGCGCCCGGCCCATCCGTATACACGCGGACTGTTGGGCTCCATCCCAAGCCTCGACCTCGTCGGGCGCGTGCCGCGCGGGCGAAGCCGACTGAACGAGATCAAAGGCATGGTACCTTCCCTGTTCAACCTGCCGAAAGGCTGCAGCTTCGCGCCGCGCTGCGCGCTGGCGACAGAGCACTGTCATGCAGTGGCGCCAAAGCTTGAGCTGCACAGGACAGGCCATCTGGTCGCATGCTGGCGCGCCGGAGAAGTGCTGTGAGCAACGCACCTCTGCTGCAGGTCGAGGCCCTCAAGAAGCATTTCCCGGTCTACAAGGGGGTGTTTTCGCGCGTTGCCGGTCAGGTGTACGCGGTTGATGGCGTGTCGTTCCACATCGACCGCGGTGAGACACTCGGCCTGGTGGGCGAGAGTGGCTGTGGCAAATCGACCGTTGGGCGCACCCTGCTGAAGCTGCTCGAACCGACGGCAGGCCGTATCAGGATGCGCGGCGAGGACATCACCGAATTCGATGCGGCGAAGATGTTCCCGTATCGTGAGCAGATGCAGATGATCTATCAGGATCCTTATGCGTCGCTCAATCCGCGCATGTCGGCCGGCGACATCGTTGAGGAGCCGTTGATCATTCACGCCGCAGGTACTCGGGCGGAACGCCAGGAGCGCGTCGCCGGCCTGTTCGAGCGTGTCGGTCTGCGACCCGAACACAGGCGCTCGTTCCCGCACATGTTCTCCGGCGGTCAGCGCCAGCGCATCGGCATCGCTCGCGCACTGGCACTTGGGCCGGAATTGATCGTGGGCGATGAACCGGTATCGGCGCTGGACGTTTCCATACAGGCTCAGATCATCAACCTGCTGATGGACCTGCAGGATGAATTCAAGTTGTCATATCTGTTCGTGGCGCACGATCTCGCAGTGGTGGAGCACATCAGTCACCGCATTGCAGTGATGTATCTCGGCCGCATCGTCGAGACGACAGACAAGAACAGCCTGTTCGATATGCCCCTGCACCCTTACACCGAGGCGCTGCTGTCGGCGGTGCCGGTTCCCAAGGCGGGTGCACGTCGCCGCAAGCGTGTAATCCTGAGTGGTGATGTCCCTAGCCCGATCAATCCGCCATCAGGCTGTCACTTCCATCTGCGGTGCCCCTATGCCATGTCGCAGTGTCGGCATGAGGTGCCGGCGTTGCAGCAAGTCGTTCCGGGACATTGGGCCGCGTGCCATTTGCACAATGGCGGGGTGCGGTTTCCCTTGGCGCCGATTGCGGTTCAGTAGCCGCACCACCGTCATGGCCGGCCCTGTGCCGGCCATCCACGTCTTTCCAAAGGTCAGACAGCTCCGCGCAGCCGGGGATCCAGCGCGTCACGTATGCCATCGCCCAGCAGATTGAAGGCCAGCACTGTCAGCGTGATGGCGACCCCAGGGAACAGCACCAGCCACCATGGCGGCACCAGTCCGGCGTTGAGTGAGTCAGCCAGCATGTTGCCCCAGGTCGGTGTCGGCGGCGGAATGCCGACGCCAAGGAAGCCGAGAGCTGCCTCGATGATGATTGCCACCCCAAGATGCGTGGTGGCCAGGATCAGATAAGGCGCGATGCACTGCGGCAATATGTGCCGCGCCATCATGCGCATATGCGAGGCGCCGAGGCCGCGCGCGGCCTCGACATAGGATAGCTCCTTCAGTGATTGCACCACGGCGCGGATTACCCGTCCGCCAAACGGTATGCGGGTTACCGCGATGGCGACGATCACTGTGCCCATTCCCGCACCAAGCGCCATGGCTATTGCCATGGCCAGAATCAGGTCGGGAAAGGATTGCAAGAACTCGATGATACGCTGACTGAAGATGTCGAACCGGCCGCCGAAATAGCCGCAGGCCAACCCCCAGATCGCGCCAAGTGTCGTGCCTAACAGCACCGCACCCGCGGCGACGGTGAGCGAGGCGCGGCTACCATAGATCACGCGGCTCAGCGTGTCGCGGCCGATCTGGTCGGTGCCGAACCAGTGCAGCTCTGACGGCGGCTTGGTCATGTGGCGGAAATCGGCGCGCACCGGATTGTTGGGCGCCAGCACCGGCGCGGCGACCGCCATGAAAATGATGGCGGCGGCAATGCAGCCCCAGAAGGCCGACATAGGCGACCGTCTTACAAAGGTGTGCAGGCCACGAAGGCCGCGTCGTAGCCAGGATGGCTGCGCAACAGCAATGCTATCAAGCGGCAGCGTGGTGTCAGGTTGGGTGACGCTCATCGATAGCGGATCCTCGGGTCGAGCCAGGCGGACGCCAGATCGACCGTGATGTTCAGCAGCACAAACACGATCGAATACAGGAACACCAGGTTCTGCATGACAAAGACGTCGCGCTCGCTCACCGCGGTGTACATGGCATAGCCAAGACCAGGGGTGCCAAACGCGCGCTCGACAGGGATGGAACCGGCGAGCACGAAACCAAGCAGGATGCCGGAAAGCGTGATCACCGGCAGCAGCGCATTCGGCAACGCGTGGAACGCGATCACCAGCCGGTTGTTCAGTCCCTTGGCGCGTGCAGTGCGCACATAATCCTCGCGCACCACCTCCAGCAGGCTGGAGCGCGCCATCCGCGCGATATACGCCGCCTGACCCAGCCCGAGCACGATCGCGGGACCGATGACGATCTGCAGGTTGGCCAGCGGATCGGTGAAGAACGCCACGTTCGCCAACGGAGCGCGATAGCCAAGACCGAACAGCAACACCAGCACGATCAGCATGGCGAGCCAGAAGCCAGGTATTGCCAGGAAAAGTATACTGAGAAAGCGTGACACATTGTCGCCGATGCTGTTGGGCCGCAGCGCGCTGACAATGGCGACCGGGATGCCGACCAGCCATGACAGCACGACCGAAAGGGCGGCGATCTCCGCAGTAAGAGGCCCACGCCGCGCGATCATCTCGGCCACACTTTCCGAGCGGAAGAACGAATGGCCCAGGCTGCCGGTCAGGATGTCACGAACCCACCGCAGGTACTGCACGATCAACGGGTCGCTCAACCCCAGCTGTGCCATGTAGCTGGCGCGCTGCTCAGGCGAGAGTTTGGTAAAGCCCTCTGGGCCGAAAATGGCAACCAGCGGGTCGCCGGGTAAGACGCGCAGCACAAAGAATACGACGATTGATACGCCGACTACTGTGACCGCACCGAAGGCGATACGCCGCACGATGTAGCTGTACATTTGTTCCCGGTCCGCCTTCTGGTGGCGGCACTCTGACGTTTGCCTCGAGGTCAGCCTGTGGTCGGGTCAGTGCGAAAGTCAAGCGAAGAAGCGGTTCTCGGGACGCGGCAGGCCCAGGTTCTCGCGCAACGTCCTGCCTTCATATTCGCGCCGGAAGATCTCGCGGCGCTGCAACTCCGGGACAACACGTTCGACGAAGTCGTCAAGGCCGGCTGGCACGAAGGGGAACATGATGTTGAAGCCGTCGCAGGCGTTGGTGGTGACCCACTCCTCCATCTGGTCGGCAATCATCGCCGGCGTGCCGAGCAGCGCCGGTCCGCTGTAGCCGCCCAGACGCTGGGCAAGCTGGCGCACCGTCAGGTTCTCGCGCTTCGCCAGGTTGATCGCACGTTCGCGTCCGCTCTTGCTTGCATTCGTCTCGGGAATTGTGGGCAGCGGCCCATCGGGATCGAAGCGTGACGCATCGGTGCCCAGTGCGATCGACAGGGAGGCGATGGCACTGTCGTAGTGCACCAGGCTGTCCAGCCTGGCCCGTTTCTCGCGGGCTTCATCCAGCGAGTCCCCGATCACCACGAAGGCCCCTGGCAGAATTTTCAGATGATCGGGGTCGCGGCCGAGCTTTGCCATGCGACCCTTGATGTCGGCATAGAGCGCGCGTCCGCCGTTGATGTCACCGGCGCCCGCGAACACCATTTCCGCGGTTTCGGCGGCAAGCTGGCGCCCGGCATCCGAGGCACCGGCCTGCACGATCACTGGCCAGCCCTGAATCGGCCGCGCGATGTGCAGCGGCCCACGCACCGAGTAGTATTTCCCCCGATGGTTCAATACGTGCATCCGCGATGGATCGAAGTACTCGCCGGTCTCGACGTTGCGGATGAACGCATCCTCCGCCCAGCTATCCCATAGTCCGGTCACCACATCGTAGAATTCGCGCGCGCGACGGTAGCGTTCGTCGTGCTCCATCTGGTCATCCAGCCCAAAGTTCAACGCCGCGTCGGGATTGGATGTGGTCACGATGTTCCAGGCCGCGCGTCCGCCGCTGATGTGGTCGAGCGAGGCGAAGCGACGTGCGACATGGAACGGCGCCTCGAAGGTGGTGGAGCCGGTGGCGATCAGGCCGATATGCTCGGTGACCATGGCCAACGCCGACAGCAGGGTGAACGGCTCGAACGAGGTCACCGTGTGGCTGCGCTTCAGCGCGTCCATCGGCATGTTCAGCACGGCCAAGTGATCGGCCATGAAGAACGCGTCGAACCTGCCGCGCTCCAGCGTCTGAATGAAGCGCTTGATATGTGCCAGGTTGAAGTTGGCATCCGGGTAGGCGCCCGGATAGCGCCAGCCCGCCGTGTGGATGGTCGTCGGGCGCATAAAGGCACCGAGATGGAGCTGGCGTTTGGCGGTCATGATCTGTTGTCCGTTCCTGATCCCGGCTAAGGAAGTCTGATGACACCCAGGTTCAATATAGGGGATGCGCCACGGCGGCGGGAGGATGCTCGTTTCACCACCGGCCAAGGCCGCTACCTGGACGATCTGCAGTTCGATGGCATGGTGTATGCCGTGTTGCTCCGCTCGCCGCACGCGCACGCCCGGATCGGGCCGATCGATGCGACCGCGGCACGGAACGCGCCCGGCGTGCTGGCGGTGCTGACTGCCGATGAGGTGCGCGCGGACGGCCTGTTGCCGCTCCGCCCGACGGTGGAGGCGAATGTGCAGACCGGCGAGCCGTTCGCCTTTGCACCGCAGCCGCTGCTGGCAGAGGGCAAGGTCCGCTATGTCGGCGAACCGGTTGCGCTGATCGTGGCCGAGACGCGGGCGCAGGCGCTGGATGCAGTCGAAACGGTTATCGTCGACTGGACCCCGCTGCCGGTGAACGCGCCGCCGATTGCCGACGAAGTA
>JBKPSV010000210.1:0-8703 GCA_046735215.1 Pseudomonadota bacterium
CAGCACGTAGCAGTACCGTCGCACTCATCAAATCACCCGTCACGAACGTCCCGTCGGTAGACCACCGCGGGACGAAAAACGCGTGCTGTCACGCCGCTGACGCTTCGGCCGACTATGAATTTTGCGCCGGAAAGTAGCTAGACAGGGTTTCGCGCCGGCATCCCGGGACAGGGAATAATTGGCCGCGCCCAAAGCGGGCAAACCAACGCGACCTTGCGGCTAGAGAATCCGGCAGGCGATCAGCCGGGCGCGAAACTCATCTCCGCAGACGAGTCCATTCAGGGAAACGCCGCGGCAGGAAAGCCGGCACGATCGCGCCGCGTTGGCACATGCGCTTGACCGGCACAAGGTTGCGGGTATCCACAACCTGAAGTATCTCCCGTATACTATACGGACCGATTCGCGCGCATCGATCAGGGGGAGCACGCGTTATGGTCATGCGATTTCTCTTCTGCTTGACGAGTTCGCTGTTGTCGGGATCGGTGGTTGCCGTTCTGTTCACCGCGATGGTCCAGTACGCCTTTCCCGACGATGCCGACGGACATCGTGGGCCCACGCTGGCGAATTTCGCTGCCGAGGAGGAGCGCCGGGCGGCAAAACCTCCTCTGCGCCCTGAGCCCGTGGCGGACCAGGCGCATCAAGAAGTCCCACCGGTACTGATCAGTGGTCGCGCCGATGGGCTTCCGGCAGCGAAAAGTGCTTCTAATACGTCTGCGGAACAGAATCCCTCGCCTAGTCTTCGATCAGGCCCTCAGCCTGAGGAACAGCAACGGCATCCGGAGCTCACCATCCTGACCCAAGAGGCGGCACAGAACAGAGGACACCTTCTCGCCGCTCCGGGAGCCCCTGGGCTTTTGCCAGAAAACGCTCCGCCGGCCGAATTGCCAGGAGCCATTTTTGACCCTCCGGCACAGCCAGGCAAGCTCGCGCACGTCGCTCAACCGTCTACCGAACTGCCGACCCAGGATCGCAATCCCGCACCCGGGCCGGCCGCTCCACAGAATGTGCAGGACCAAAAGGCAGCCAGCGCGGTATCCCGGAACGCTAAGGATGCTCATGTGCGAGCCACAGCAGGCGGTCATGCGACGCGCAACCGACAGACGACTCGCGCGTCTCACGCTGATCGCGCGCAGCGACGACGGGAAGGCCACACAGTGAATCACCGTAAGTCCGGACAGTCGACTCAGCGACAAGCGCAAAACTGATGGGTTTCAGATCGTCGACGGGTTGTAAGGCTTCGCCAGCAATGTGCGCGCCGCAATTGCCCGCCGGTGCTGCCGAAATGAATATGCTGCTGATCCTGCTCATAGTGCTGATCTGGCTCCTCATGCAGCATCATGGGTCGTTTTGACCATCGGATAAGTCACCTCGTCGAGTGCAATGCGTCGGCGGCAGCTTCGATGGAAAGGCTGGTGCCGCTTCACAGTCGCGCCTAGCATAGCGAAGGCTCGTCAAAAGGAACGGGCGCTGATGGAGGAACTATGGCACACTATACCGGTGGCTGCCTGTGTGGCGCAGTGAGATACTCCATAGATGCAGAGCCGATACGGCAGCTGCTTTGCAACTGCGTAGATTGTCAGAAACAGACTGGAACGGCTTTTGTGTCCGGGCTGCAAGTTCCGTCCGAGGCTGTCTCCATCATTGGAGCGATGTCCACCTTCACGATGCCTGGCGGCCAGAGTGGTGAACCCATGCACCGGCGTTTTTGCACGAAATGCGGCTCGCCGATCCTGATAGAGAAGGATGGAACGGGCAGAAAACTTATCATGGCGGGAACGCTCGACGATAAGTCCCAGTTCAAGCCTACAGTCAGTCTGTTCTGCGAACAGGCTCCGTCGTGGGTCGTCATGCCAAAAGATGCCGAGCACCTGCCGCGTTACTACACCTGAACCAGTCCGCCATGGAGCGTCGACTGCGCCGCGCGACCAGCCGCCGAACGGTGCTGCTCGCTATCGCCGCGACAATCGCCCGCGAATCCCTGCCGCAGCACGGAGTGGCGCAGCAGGTCCAGTCGGCGCCGCCACTGGCGTCATGGAACGATGGTCCAGCGAAGCAGGCCGTCCTGACCTTTGTGCGCACCACCGCCAGCCAGGTTCCACCAGAGGACCGAATTGCCACCTTCGACCAGGACGGAACATTGTGGGTGGAGCACCCGGTCTATACTCAGGCGATGTTCGCATTCGAGCGCCTGCATGCGTTGGCGCCGCAACACCCGGAATGGCGCAATCGAGAACCCTTCAAGGCGATACTTGCCAACGACCAGGCGGCAATAGGGAAGTTCTCCGAGCGAGACTGGGCAGAGATGGTCTTTGCCACACATGCGGGCATGAGCCAGGCGTCGTTCCTGGAGATCGTACGGCAGTGGCTGGCAACAGCGAAGCATCCGCGCTTCAAACGGCCGTACACCGAGCTTGTCTATCAGCCGATGCGCGAGGTGATGGACTACCTGCGCGACAATGGGTTTAAGATCTATATCGTGACCGGTGGCGGACAGGGCTTCGTGCGCGCTTACGCTCAAGCGGTCTACGGCATTCCGCCTGAACAGATCGTGGGATCGAGCATAGCGACAAAATATGAGATCAGAAACGGCGAGCCGGAGCTTTTGCGGCTGCCGAAGCTGTTCTTTGACGACGACCATGCAGGCAAGGCGATCGGGATCGATCTGTTCATCGGCAAGCGTCCCTACGCCGCCTTCGGCAACTCAACTGGAGATCGTGAGATGCTGGAGTGGACAGGCGCGGGCCAGGGCGCGCGGCTGAAGATGCTCGTCCATCACGACGATGCACAACGGGAATATGCCTACGGGCCGGCCGGCGGATTGCCTGATACCAAGGTCGGCACTTTCGATCAGTCGCTGATGAACGAAGCGAAAGCCAGAGGCTGGACTGTGATCAGCATGAAGAGCGACTGGAAGCGCATTTTTCAGTTTGAGTGACTGCCTGCCGCAGGGTGGACGGCCAACCGCGTAATCGACGAGACCGACGGGACGTGTCGAATGGGGGGTCGGCACCGCGAGCGGCGGTTTGCGCGATCTGTCCGTCGCACTAACCTTTCGACACAGGGCTCGACCCGCTGAGCCCAACCGAGCAGCCGGGGGAGGTTCGAGCGTGTCCATCAGTCAGAAACCGCAGCGTCGCCCGTATCTCAGTCGTACAGCTTCGTTCGCCAGCGGCGTGGACTCACCCGTGCAGGTACTGGAGGAATGTCTGGCCGAAATCGAACGGCGGGAGGCGGAGGTAGGCGCCTTCACGGTCATCGACGCGGCTCGGGCGCGTGCTTCAGCCGAGGCATCCGCGGCCCGTTGGCGGGCGGCGACGCCGCTTTCTGCCGTCGACGGAATGCCGGTCGGCGTTAAGGACATGATCGACACCGCCGACATGGTCACTGGCATGGGCTCGCCGCTATACGACGGCTACCGCCCGCTGTTCGATGCCGCCAGCGTGCAGGGGTTGCGCGAGGCCGGCGCGGTCATCGTGGGCAAGACCGTTACGACCGAATTCGCCTCGTCCCATCCGCGGGGCACGCGCAATCCTTGGGACCTCGCCCGGACGCCAGGGGGCAGCAGCAGCGGATCAGCGGCAGCGGTCGGTTGCGGGATGTTATGCGGCGGCCTTGGCACGCAGGTGGTCGGCTCGATATTGCGACCCTCGGGATTTTGCGGAGCCTACGGCTTCAAACCCTCCGTCGGCGGGATCAACCGAGGCGGCAGCCTCGACTACCTCAGCCAGAGCGTCACCGGCACGATCGCCGCCAGTCTCGCGGACGCCTGGGCGATGGCACGCGTGATCGCCGATCGGGTGGGCGGCGATCCCGGCTACCCTGGCCTGACCGGCCCCCTGACCTTGCCGGCACCACGGCGACCCACGCGCCTCGGATTGCTGCGCACCGCCGGATGGCCGAACCTGGCCGCCCCTGCGCGTGCCTCGCTCGAGGGGGCGGTGGATCGGCTGCACGCAGCCGGGGTGACGGTGTTGACCCCGGAGGACTGTCCTGCATTGGCGGCGATCGAAGAGGCCACGGCAGACGCGCTGCAGATCACCGCGGGCATCAATGCTTGGGAGTGGCGTTGGCCGCTGGGCAGTTTTGTAGCGCGTGATGCCTCCGTCCTGAGTGCGAGCGCACTGGAGCGTCACGCGCGATCGAACGCGATGACGCAGGCAGAGTATGCGGCTCTTCTGACCAAGCGTGACAGAGCACGGACGACCTATGCGGCGCTTCATCAACACGTTGAGGCGGTCATCAGCGTCACCGCACCCGGAGCGGCGCCAGTGGGTTTGGAGACCACGGGCAACCCCATCTTCGTCGTGCCCGGCTCCCTGTTGGGCGCCCCGGGCGTCAGCCTGCCACTCTTGGACGATGGTGGCCTGCCGCTGGGACTGCAGGTGCTGGGCTTTCCCCAGGCAGATGCAGACACCTTCGCCGTGGCGGGCTGGATCGAGGACGCATTGCGCTGACAAAGTGCAGCGACCGAGCACTGCGTCGGCGGTGTCGGCAACTGTCCGCAATGGTGACTGCGTGCTTCCGCTTCTCGGACCGCCGACTTCACGTTGGAAACACGACGTCCAGCCCAAGCATGTTGATGGCGACCAACGGAGCCTGGCCCTCAACTGGAATTCGCGGACGGGCTGACGCCAAACCAGCACTTTTCGAGGCTCAAATCACTCAACCCGGCAAACAGCGCGGCTGACATTTGCGCGCCGACATGCCACTGTCACACGTACCGCAACGTGGAATGAAAGAGCTGGAGCATGGATCGGCATTCGGCCTTGAATCCGTTGCACCCGCTGGGTGATGGCACCAGGGTGCTGGTGCAACCCAACGACGGCGTGTTGCCGCTGCTGGAGTTGATCGGCAACGCCAAGCGCTCGGTCTGGATCAAGCAATTTACCTTCACTCACGCGGACCTTCTGCAAGGCGTGATCGCCGCGCATAACGCTGGCCGCGATGTTAGGGTCATGATGAACGCGCACCGTTCGTCCGGCGATCGGGCCAACGATGCCTCGTATGCCATGCTCGAGGCGGCTGGCGTCAAAGTGCAATGGAGCAGCCCGAGCTTTGCCGTCACCCACGAGAAGTCCATGCTGATCGACGACCGGCTGGCGATGATCGCCACGTTCAACTTCGCCGACAAGTACTTCACTCTGGCGCGCGACTACGGCCTGATCACTGAACGGCCGGCCGAGGTGGCAGAGATCCGCACCTGTTTCGAAGCGGACTGGGATCGCCAGTCGTTTCACCCCGCGCAAGGCACGGCACTGCTGTGGAGCAACCTCAATTCCCGTCGCAACATGAGTGCGTTCATCGATACCGCGCGGCACAGCCTCGACATCCAACACCCCAAGTTTGTGGATGCCACCATCCTGGAGCGGATCGCCCAGGCGAGCCGCCGTGGCGTGAATGTGCGCGTGCTGTGCGGCGGCAAGCACGGCATCAGCGAATGGGATGTGTTGGACACGTTCGCATCACTCCGCGTGATGGACCAGTTCGGCGTCAAGGTACGCAAGCAGAAGGATCTCCGCGTGCACGCCAAGCTGCTGATCGCCGATGGCCATAGTGCCTTGATAGGCTCGATGAATATCGATCGCAGTGCCTTTGATTTGCGCCGGGAGCTAGGCGCGGTGGTAGCAGGAAAGGCCGCCGTGCATCTCCTGGCCAGCACGTTCGAGACCGACTGGCATGCCGCGCATCATTACGATGCGCCTGATCCGCTGTTGTCGCACACGCATGTGGAGGATGATTTCCCGCACGACCCAGACCTCGTCCATGAGTGACACCGCCCGGGTTCCGCTTTGGCGCATCGCGCTCAGCTTCAATCAAATCGCACTGGCAAGTTTTGGCGGCGGTCTGTCGGCCTGGTCGCGACAGATGGTGGTCGAACAACGGCGCTGGATGACCGATGAGGAGTTCCTCAGCGCGATGACCGTCTGCCGCGTACTGCCGGGCGCCAACCAGGTGAACCTCGCCGTGTTCGTCGGCGCCCGGTTACGCGGCGTCCCCGGCGCGATCATCGCGACCACCGGGCTTCTTGCGGCACCTATGCTGATCGTGCTGGTGCTCGGTGCGCTCTATATCGCACATCGAAACGACGCCTCGGTGCAGGCGGTACTGCGCGGCATGACCGCCGCCGCAGTCGCGCTGAGCCTGTCGATGGCATATCGGACCGGCCGGACGTGTCTGCACAGCCCGATCGCCTGGGCCTTGTTCGCAGCCGCGCTGCTGGCAAGCACGGTCGTCCGTCTCCCGCTGCTGATCGTGCTGCTTGTGCTGGCGCCGCTTGCCATGTGGTGGGCGTGGCCGCGCCGGCGCCAGGCGGCATCGTGACACCAGCTATCGCGCTGCAATTGTGCCTGATGTTCGGCGGCGCGTCGTTGATGTCGATCGGCGGCGGCAACTCGGTGGTACCGGAGATCGAGCTTCAGGCAGTGGACACCTATCACTGGCTCACGCGCGGCCAGTTCGCCGATCTGTTTGCGCTGGCGCAGGCGGCGCCGGGTCCCAGCATCCTGATCGTGACCCTGGTCGGCTATAGCGCCGCGGGCGTCGCCGGCGCGCTGCTGGCGACCGTCGCCATGGTGCTGCCTGCCGCGGTTCTGGTGCTGGTGTTCGCGCGGCTATGGGAGCGCGTGCATAGCTCGCCCTGGCGGTCAGCGTTCGAGCACGGGCTCGCGCCGATTGCCGTCGGCCTGATCGCCGCGAGCGGTATCATCGTGGCGCGTGGCGCCGATCATACGTTGGCGCAATACGGTCTGACGGCTCTGGCGACTGTGGTGTTCAGCACCACCAAAGTGCAGCCGCTTGTGGTCGTTGGGCTCGCCGGTCTGGCAGGCTGGCTGGGGCTGGTGTGAACGCTCCTACTCTGCGGCAAGCGCCTGCGCCTCTTCGGCGAACAGACGATCCATCGTGCGGCGCATGTGCAGCCGTACCGCATCACTGACAATGTCTACCAAGTTCGCTTCGCCCAATTCCTTCAGTCGTGCCTGCTGTGCCTCGACCACGGCCTTGTCCTCAAGAAAAGCTGCGCCGGTCTGCTGAAACAGCAGTTCGGTCGCGGCAGGGTCATCCTGGCGAAACCCGTTCGCCGCCGACCAGAAATAGAAGCAAGTCGTCTCGGTCTCTGGCGTCAGCCCGTGAAACAGCCGGAACTGCAGCTTGCTGCGATCGGTGTTGCCGTCGCGGTCTCTCCCACCTCGGCCGCGCCGGTCCATTGCAGCACGGCGCCGGGTGCTACGAACTCGAATTTTTGGCAGCGATCGATCCGCCCCTGAAATCCAACCGCCTTCACGTAGGTGGGAGGCGGCACCGAATTCAGCATCCATCGAGTAAACCTCACCCCGAGCGGCGTGCGCTCGATGTCCATTTTCGCTTCGACATGCTGCAAGGGATTGCCGCCGATGGTCGAAGTATGGACGTAACCGAGATGGGTCAGATCCATCAGGTTATCCACCATCAGCATGGCGGCGGCGTTGATGGGGTACACCGTGTGCTTGTGCGGCCAGTGGGCCGAATCTTTATGGTAGGGCCAGGACACGATGCTGGCAGGATCTGCCTTGGCCGGATCGCCCATCCACACCCACACGAATGCGTCCTGCTCGACCACAGGGAAACTGCGCACGCGTGTCCGCTCGATGATGTGGTCCTGACCAGGCACGCACACGCACTGACCCGAGCGATCGAAAATCAACCCGTGGTAGCCACATTCCAGGCCCTGATCGACGACTCTGCCCAGGTGCAGCGGCGCGCCGCGATGGCAACACATGTCGAGCAGAACTCCAGGCCGTCCCTCTCGGTCGCGATACAGCACGACAGGCTCGTTGCATATCCGTCGTGCAACGGGCTTCTCGTTTAGCTCGTCGGCCCAGGCGGCGATGTACCACGCATTGCGGATGAACATTGGCGCCTCCTGGGTTCTGTGTTGCCGCAATGACATCCCTCCAGCCTTGACCAAGTCAAGCTTTTCACTATGCGGTCGGCGGCGAGCCAGCCATACTGAGGAAAGTTTGCTGCGGGAGGGAACGATGCAGCTCAGCCACGAGGCGCTGCTCAAGGCGTATCGCTCAATGGCGACAATTCGCCGCTTCGAGGAGCGGGTACAGGAAGAATTCTCCAAGGGCGGCATTCCAGGCTTCGTGCATCTTTATGCGGGGCAGGAGGCATCCGCGGTTGGCGTCTGCTCGCATGTTGGGCCGCGCGACTACATTGCCAGCACGCATCGCGGGCATGGCCACAGCATCGCCAAGGGGTGCGATGTCACCGGAATGATGCTGGAGCTGTTCGCCAAGCAGGGGGGCCTGTGCGGCGGCAAGGGCGGATCGATGCACATTGCCGACCTCGACCAGGGGATGCTCGGCGCCAATGGCATCGTCGGCGGCGGACCGCCGCTGGTGATCGGCGCCGCCTTGACGGCGAAGACACTGAACACCGGCAAGGTCGCGATATCATTCACCGGCGATGGCGGATCAAATCAGGGCACCACGTTCGAGGCAATGAACATGGCGGTGGTGCTGCAACTTCCGGCAATCTTCGTGTTCGAGAACAACGGCTACGGCGAATATACCGCGGCCTCCTACGCTGTCGGATGCCATGACATCGCCGGACGCGCGGCGGGGTTCGGTATGCCAGCGGTCAAGGCGAACGGCGATGACTTCTTCGATGTGCACGAAGCGGCGCGGGAGGCGATAGAACGCGCTCGGGACGGTCGGGGGC
>JBKPSV010000211.1:0-8973 GCA_046735215.1 Pseudomonadota bacterium
CTGCGTCAGCAGGCGCAGCCGCGGTGGTTCGAGCGCGCGACGCAACGCGGCTTTTGCTGTCGCTCGTTCCGCCGGATCCTCCGCCGCCTGCACCTCGGCATAGGCTGCCGCGACCGCATCGGGATCAGAATCGAAGCTGGCCAGGCTTCGCAGGAAGTCTCGCCGCCCGCCGTCATCCAGCCGCAGATACGTCTCGGCCAGCTTGGCGGCCCGATTGCGCGCGCTCACCTCGCCGCCGCGCGCTGTAAGACAGGCGCGCATCTGTGCCGCGATCGACTCGTCCTCTACCCCTGCGGCCATTTCGCGCCACACCGTTGTGATGCGCCGGATGGCTCGGTCGAGAAGACCAGGTGTGGCGACGTCACTCATGGGTTGGGTCCTCGCGCGAGGCTTGCGGTGAGAGATGTGTCGGTGACCCTGTTTCGACCAGGGCGGTTGCGATGGCGGGCAGCAGATCCTCGGCAATCAGACCCTGCCCGGCGATGGCCCCAGCGCGCCCGTGCAGGAACGCTCCGGCCGCTGCGGCATCCCATGGTGGCATGCCCTGCGCGAGCAGGCCGGCGATGAGCCCGGCGAGGGTGTCGCCCGACCCGGCCGTGGCCAGCCACGGCGGCGCGGAAACATTGATCGCAACCCTGCCATCAGGTGCTGCGATCATCGTGTCGGCACCCTTCAGCAGCATGGCCGCACCGGTGCGCGCGGCCGCCGCACGGACCGCGGCGGCACGATCGGTGCCAGTTTCGCCAAATGCGCGGGCAAACTCGCCGGCATGCGGCGTGAGCACGGTAGCTCCACGCAATGCGTCGGGCGCGCCAGCGAAGGCGGAGAACACATCGGCATCAGCCACTACGCAACGCCCCGCCGACAACAACAGGGGCAGCGTGTCCCTTGCCGCATCAATGCCTAGACCCGGCCCGCATACCCAGACCTCGCGACGCTTATCCTGCAGCAGTTCCGACAGCGGCGCATCGCTGACCAGTATGCCAGGCGATCCGACGCGATAGGTGTCACCATCCCCGAGCGCGGCAATCGTCACGAGACCTGCGCCAGCACGGCGCGCCGCATCGGCCGCGAGGCGTGCTGCACCGGTCATGGTCGCGCCACCCACGATGGTTACGTGGCCGCGAGTATACTTGTGCGACTGCGCGTCCGGCGTCGGCAGACGCCACAGCTCCGGCAGATTGACGAAGCAGTCGCGCCGCACCTGGTCCCACACGCCTGGGGGCATCCCGATATCCGCCAGCACGATATGGCCGCACAATTCGCGCCCAGGCAGCAATACGTGTCCTGGCTTGAGCCGAAAGAACGTGACTGTCAGTTCCGCCCGAGGCGCGAAGCCACGAACAGCACCAGTCGCGCCATCGAGACCGCTCGGCACGTCGACGGCGACAACGCGCCCGGCGGCCTGCAGCACATCGGCAACGACACCATCGACATCGCGCGCCAGACCAGCGCCGAACACCGCATCGACGACCAACGCTGCGCGCGCCGCTTCATCGGCAGCAAAGCGGACTGTCGGGCCATGCCAACGTGACGCCGCACCGGCGGCATCCGATCCACCGCGCGGCGGCGCGAGCGCGGCCAGCGTCACAGGCCAACCCTGCTGCTGCAACAGCCGCGCCGCCACGTAGCCGTCGCCGCCATTATTGCCTGGACCGGCCAGTATGAGCGTCCGGCAGGGTCGAAACCGTCGTTGGATCGCGCGGGCCACGGCGCGACCCGCATTTGCCATCAGCGTCTCACCGGAGACGCCAAGGCGCGGCGCGGCGGCGTCGGCACGCCCCATCTCGTCCGGGGCCAACAGTTCTGGCCGGCCGACGATCGTCCGGTACCAATCAGGATCGAATGCCACGCGTTGACTCTGTGCGGCGGCAAGGCTGACCTCAAGTGGTTCTTAAGGAGGGCAGGCATGACCCAGGTGGCAGTGGTAGGGGCAGGATTGATCGGCCGCGCCTGGTCGATCGTGTTCGCGCGTGCAGGGTTCGACGTTCTGCTATGGGATCCGATTGCCCAGCAGGTCGATGCCGCGCTTTCTTTCATCGCCGAACGCCTGCCCGAGTTGGAACAGGCGGGCCTGCTGAAGGAACCGCCGCAACTGGTGGTGCGGCGGGTGCGTCCCGCAGGCACGTTGGCCGAGGCAGTCGCACCGGCGGAGCACGTGCAGGAGAACGGACCAGAGCAGGTCGACGCCAAGCGGGCACTGTTCGCCGAACTCGATCGCCTGGCACGGCCGGAGACGGTGCTGGCCAGCTCGACGAGCGGCATACCGGCGAGCGCCTTTACCGAGGCACTGGCCGGGCGTGCCCGCTGCCTGGTCGCGCATCCGGTCAATCCGCCCTATCTGATCCCACTCGTTGAACTATGCCCCGCGCCGTGGACTGATCCGGCCGTCGTCTCGCGGACCCGAGCGCTTATGGCCAGCGCGGGACAGGTGCCGGCGACGGTCAAGAAGGAGATGGCGGGGTTTGCCCTGAACCGTCTGCAAGGTGCGCTGCTCGCCGAGGCATTTCGGCTGATCGACGATGACGTGGTCTCGCCCGAGGATCTCGATGCGTTGGTCAAGGACGGGCTTGGCCTACGTTGGAGCTTTATGGGTCCATTGGAGACGATCGATCTCAATGCACCGGGTGGATTGGAGGACTACTGCGAACGCTACGGGCCATTGTACATGGAACTACAGCGGCAGATGACACCGCGTCCATGGGATCCTGCATTGATCGACAAATTGCAGTCGGCTCGGCGAGCGGAATTGCCGGCCAACATGCAGCCGGTGCGGCACGAATGGCGTGACCGTCGCCTGATGGCGCTGCTCGCGCACAAGGCGACACAGCCGGAATGACATTGCGGGGGCCTGCCGGACATCCTGTATAAGTGGTCATCTGAGTTGACCAGACGGATAAACAATGGACGCCGAAGAGACAATCGGAGCTGCCGAGTTCAAGGCACACTGCCTCGAGATTCTCGATCAGGTGGCCGCCCGTGCAGTCGCGCGTGTCACGATCACCAAGCGAGGTCGTCCGGTAGCGATGCTCGTCCCGCTGCAAGACGAGCAGGATGCGGTGCGGCGTATCCATGGCTTTCTGCGCGGATCGGTTGTCCTGCCAAAGGGCGTTGATTTGACTGCTCCGAAATTGGAGGAACCGTTCGATGCAGCATGCGGTCGATTGCATCGATGACCGCGGCACCAGGCGGGGTGCTGCTGGATACTTGTGCTGTCATCTGGTTGGCCAATGGTGATCGCCTGCACCGCCCCGCCACCGAGGCGATCATCGCGGCGGGGTTGTCTCGCGGTATTTTCGTTTCGCCCATTTCCGCGTGGGAGGTGGGCATCCTGGCACGCCCGTCCGGGCGCAACAGCCTGCCGTCCGAGTTCTTGCCGACTCCACAAGCATGGTTCGCACGAGTGATGGCGGGGCCAGGCATCAGAGCGGCACCTTTCACACCAGATATCGCGATCCACGCCTCGTACCTGCCTGGAGAAATTCATGGCGATCCGGCCGACCGGATGATCGTGGCTACGGCGCGTCAACTCAGTATCCCTGTGGTGACACGCGATGCCCGGAATCTTGCCTCCGCACGTCGCGGCCACGTCGCAGCGATCCGTTGCTGAACTCGCATGTTGCCGTGGCTTGCCAATCGCATCGATGCGTCGCGCAGAGCAGTGCGACGCCGCTGGCGGAAGCTGCTGATGCAATCATGGAGCCTGTCGCGCTGGCACTACAGCCGATATGGGATGGTGCTCGATGGTCGTCCTTCGGACCCGGTATGGTACTTCGCCTACGGCTCCAACATGCACCACAGCGCGTTCCGCGAACGTCGCGGCATGAAGCCGACCGAGTGGCGCGTCGCGCGCGTACCAGGATATCGGCTACGCTTCAACCTGGATGGGCGTCCCAAGGGCAGGGCTGCGCCGGCCAACATATGCCTCGATCCCGACTGCGAACTTTGGGGTGTGCTGTATCGGATCACCCGACGCGAACTGCTGCGGCTTGATTCGACCGAGGGCGTACCCGGCCGAAATTACCGTCATGTCCTGGTGCCGGCCGAGGACACTGACGGGAATGTCATCACGGCCGTGACCTATATGGCGCGCGGTAAGGAGTCTGACGGGCTGCCATCACTGCGATACATCTCGCTGTTGCGCGACGGCGCTCGCACACATGGATTGCCCCAGGCGTGGCTGCAATATCTGGACAGCGTCAAGCACCGCGCCGATTGAACGTCATCTCCCGCGTGGATCAAGCGCATCGCGCAAGCCGTCCCCCACCAAGTTGAACGACAGCACGGCGAGAAAGATCGCCAGCCCCGGAAACACTGCGAGCCACGGCGCTTGCGACAGAAACCGTTGTGCCGAGTTCAGCATCGACCCCCATGACGGCGCCGGCGGCTGCTGACCCAGCCCAAGAAACGACAGGCTCGCCTCGGCGATGATCGCCGCGGCGATCGCCAGCGTCCCTTGCACCATGACCGGTGGCACGATGTTCGGCAGCACGTGGCGTACAGCAACGCGCCAGCCAGGATTGCCGATTGCGCGGGCTGCTTCGACATAGTCATTGCTGCTGGCATCCAGCGTCGCCGCGCGGGCCACGCGCATGAAGCGCGGTGCGGTAGAGACACCGATAGCGATCATTGCATTGGTCAAATCGGGACCGAGGAACGCCGCCAAGGCGATTGCCAGGATGAGGAACGGGCAGGCCAGCATCGCATCGACGATGCGGCTTAATACGCTGTCCACCCACCCCTCGGCGAAGCCCGCGAGCAGCCCTGCCGGCACGCCGATGCCAGCGGCAATCAGCACAGCCACGACGCCGGCCAGCAGGCTGGCACGCGCACCGAAGATGACCCGACTGAGCACGTCGCGCCCGTTCTCGTCGGTACCCATCCAATGCGCCACAGAGGGCGCCTTGCGGATCGCTGACCACGACGTTGCAACCGGATCATACGGTGCGATCAAGGGCGCAAAGCTCGCCACCACGATGAACAGCACGATGATTGCCAGACCGATTACCGCGACGGGCCGATGCAGAAAGCGACGCAGCGCCAGCTGCATCGGACTGCGCGGCATGGCGACGTTGGACGTGACCGAGGGGGCAACAACGGTGGTACTCACGGCTCGACTCTACTCCCCCTCCCCTTGCGGGAGGGGGTTGGGGGGAGGGGGTCGTCGCGCATGCTACGCACCCCGCAACCGCGGATTGATCACCACGTAGAGCACATCGGCCAACAAGTTCAGCATCACATAAAGGAACGCCGTCACCAGAACGACGCCCTGCACCACCGGATAATCCCGGTTGAACACGGCATCCACGATCATTTTGCCGAACCCTGGAATGCTGAACACCTGCTCGGTCAGCACCGCACCCGAGAACAGCGTGCCCAACTCCAGCGCGCCCAGCGTCACTACCGGTATCAGCGCATTGCGTAGCGCGTGGCGAAGCACCACGACGAACTCGCGCAGCCCCTTGGCACGTGCGGTGCGCACATAATCCTGATCCAGCGACGTCAGCATCGCACTACGCGTATGCCGCATCAGGATTGCCGCGATGGCATTGCCCAGCACAAAAGCCGGCATGATCGTGGTGGCGAGCGACTGCCGCCAGTCCTCCGTCAGCGGCACATAGCCCGACGGTGGCAGCCAACCGAGATCGACCGATATCAGCAGGATCAGCATGATCCCGAGCCAGAAAGTCGGCGTAGACAAGCCAGCCAATCCGATGGCGTTGGCAAGATAATCCCATAATTTGTTGCGTTGGACGGCGGCGATGATCCCGGTCGGCACTCCTATGAGCACAGCGATGATGAATGCCATAGCACCAAGTTGCAGCGTTACCGGCAGCTTCTCCGCAACAAGCTGCGCCACCGGTTGGCGGATGCGCCACGAGTAGCCGAGATTGCCTTGTAATACATTGCCAACCCAGTGCAGGTACTGCACCGGCAACGACCGATCCAGCCATAGCTCCGCACGAATCTGTGCCAGCACCTGCGGGTCACCGCGCTCCTCGCCCGCCATAACCAGTGCCGGATCACCCGGCATCAACTGCTGCAAGCAAAATACCAGCACACTGACCAGGATCAGCGTCGGGATGATCTGCGCGATGCGAGTGCCTAGATGTCCACGCACTACTTCGCCATCTCCAAACCCTGCAGGCGAATCATACCGTCAGGAACGGCTCGGAACCCCTGCAGCTTTGCCGTCATGGCGACAATGTTGCGCGGATTGTAAAGGTAGGTCAGTGGCAGGTCCTGTCGCAGCATTGGCCAGATTTGGTTGTAGATCTCGCGTCGCTTCGCGAGATCCGTTATCGAGCGGCCCTGATCCAGCAGCTTGTCCACCGCTGGGTTGCTGTAGTGACTGGCGTTGTTGCCCTGGCCGGTATGCAGGAATTGGTAGGTGTTGCCGTCGACATCGACACGGCCCGACCAACCGATCATGTAAGCCTCGTAGTCGCCACGCTGCGCCGCCTGCAAGGAAGAGGCGAATTCGATGGCCTGAATGCGCACGTCAAAGCCGGCTTCCGCGGTCATGGACTGCACGACCTCGGCAGTCTGCAGGATATCGGGCTGGTTCGGCGTCAGCAATTCGACCTTTACCGGCAGCTTCACGCCTGCCTGCTGCAACAGCGCCTTGGCCTTCGCAACGTCGCGCGGCGGCGGCTTCAAAGCTTCATCATAGAACGGTGAGCTGGGCGAGATCGGCTGCACGCCTGGCGCATACATGTCGCTGAACACGACGTTGACCAGGGCGGCGCGATCGATCGCCGCATCGAATGCCTGACGAACCAGCGGATCTTTGCCGTACGGCGTGTCAGCACGCGGGCCGTTGTCCAGATTGTTGGTGATGCTCGCATATCCAAGCGCGTCTGACACCACGAGCTTCAGCTTCGGATCGGCCTTCACCGCCGCCACGTCGGTCGGTGCAACGTACTCGACAAGGTCGCTGCTGCCAGCCTTCAGATTGGCTAACCGTACCGATGAGTCGGTGAATACCTGATAGACCACGCGATCGAAGTGGATGCTCTTCGCATCCCAGTAGTCCGCAAAGCGTTCCAACGTGACGTGATCCTGCGGCACACGCTCTACGAACTTGAACGGCCCGCTGCATACCGGACGCGATGCGAAATCCTTGCCTGCTGCCTCGGTTGCCTTCGGGGGATATATCATTCCTGAGCGATCGGTCAGCTGGGCGATGAACGCGCCGGATGGGCTCTTCAAGACAATCCGGGCGGTCGCCGGGTCCACGACCTCGACACGGTCAATCGAGTTGATCTCGCTCCTGCGAAAGCTGCCTTGCAGATTCAGATGGCGCTCCATCGAATACTTTACCGCAGCGGCATCAAGCGGCTCACCATTGTGGAACTTCACCCCCTGCCGCAGACGGATCACCAGCGTCCGGTCGTCGGCCCATTCATAGCCTGTGGCAAGCTGCGGTACGATGCGAAGCTTTTCGTCAATGTCGAACAGCTTGTCGCATAAGCCGGCGAATACAATTCGTCCGACATAAGTGGTCGCAAGCGTTGGATCTAGCACATCGAGATCCTGCCGCAACGCGATGCGCAGCGTCTGCGCATGGACAGGCAACGCGGCGAACAGGACGCAGACGGCGGCCAGCAGCAGGCGACGCATAAAGCAGCTCCCTGATCTTCTTGGTTCGGTCACGCAGGTAATTTCCCGTCACGGGCAATGGCGGCATCCAGGACGACCCGGTCGAATACGCCGCATGGACTGCCGGTGCCAGCGAGGAAGCGCCGAAATACCGCAAACTTTTCCTGGCTGACGGCATACAGACGCCGCAGTTCGCGCAGCGGATCAGGGTGATCGTCGGTGCGAATGTCGAGGTCCGGATAAGGATCGCGGGTGCAGATCTTCAACGCGGCGGACTGCCTGCCTCGCTTGTCGCCGCCGGCCGTCTCACCAGCTTCGAGCGCCGTCAACAGCCGTTCGGCAAATGAACCTGTGGCCTGTTGAAACGCCTGGAGCGTGTGCTCGACCACTTCTGGACCGGTCAGCATGTTGCCGGCGATCGACACATCCGTGCGGCGCACCGAACCACACCAGGAGATGCAGGCATGACCGGTGTGCTGGACGATGCGGCCCTGCGCATCCACGATGTGCAACTGTCGATGATCTCGTCCGGCATCCGCCTCCAGCAACGAGGCGGCGACCGTGTCGGGCACTGCGCCGGAGCGCAGCAGGCCCATTCCGGTAACAGCATACATCGGATTGATGAGCGCCTGGGTGGCGAGAGCTGCAACGCCGCCCTCGACATGAATTGCCAGCGCGCCGACCGCGAAGAAGCGCGTGGCGACCGCAGCGCCAAGAGCGCCGGTGGCCGGATCGCGCGCCAGAATAGACCAGGTCATGCGGGCATGCTTACCGCACAGACGACTCGCCGCAAGCCGGCTAGGCTGCACCATGCGTTCTGTCGGCCCCACCAGCACCGATCTTGTCCTGCTGGGCGCGGGTCACGCGCATGTCGAGGTGTTGCGGCGCTTTGCAATGCGGCCGGAGCCAGGGGTGCGCCTGACGCTGATCGGTCGGGAACCGGAGACGCCATATACCGGCATGTTGCCGGGCCTTATTCGCGGCGACTACACCTTTGAGCAGGCGCATATCGATCTTGCGCCCCTCGCCGCCGCGGCGCGCGCGCGATTGATCCTGGCAGAGGCGACTGCGATCGACTTGGCTGAACGACAGGTGACCGTCATCGGCCGTCCCACAATCCCGTTCGACCTGTTGTCGATCGATATCGGCGGCGAGCCAGCGATGCCGCCCAATGGAGGTCAACCGGTCAAACCGATCGGCCAGTTCCTCGCCCGCCTGTCGGCATTGGAGGAGACGCTGTCCGCCGGCGCGCGCATTGCCGTCGTTGGTGGCGGCGCCGGCGGCACCGAACTCGCTCTTGCCCTGGCACATCGCTATCGCAATCGCGTCCACATTGTCCTGGTCTGCGACAGTCTGGAGCCATTGGCACAC
>JBKPSV010000212.1:0-10998 GCA_046735215.1 Pseudomonadota bacterium
TGGCTCATCGGCGATCAGCACCTTGGGATTGCACGAAAGCGCCATGGCGATCATCACCCGCTGACGCATGCCACCGGATAGCTGATGCGGAAAAGCGTGCACACGCTGCTCGGGCTCCGGCATGTGCACCCGGCGCAGCATCGCGACCGCACGGTCCATTGCCTCACGGTGTGACAGACCTTGGTGCAGTGCCACCGCCTCGCTGATCTGCCGGCCGACACTCAGCAGCGGATTCAGCGACGTCATCGGCTCCTGAAAGATCATCGAGATTCGGTTGCCCCGAACCTGCTCCATTTCGCTCTCCGAAAGCGTTAGGAGATCTGTGCCTTCGAACCGGATGGTACCGCCAGCGATGCGGCCGGGCGGGCTGGACACGAGGCGGAGAATGGACAGCGCCGTGACGCTCTTGCCGCAGCCAGACTCCCCGACAACTCCAAGTGTCTCGCCGCTGCGGAGGGAATAGGACACGCCGTCCACTGCTCGCACGATGCCCGCCGGCGTGGCGAACTGCGTTTGCAGATCATCGATCTCTAGTAAGGGCTTGGCCCTGACTGCATTGTCGACGGAGGCGGCCCGAGTGGGCAACTGCACTTCATTCAAGACGTGACTCCCAGTGTTCCGGCGTGTAATCTTTTGACAAAGCGGCCGGTTCGCAAGCCTATCAGAGCACGTGATTGCCCGGACTAAAAGACCAAAGGGAGGGAAGCGGGGATGAATGAGAATGATGCCGCGCGCGCGGCGTTGACGCGTCGGGGCCTACTAGGAACCGGGGCCGCGCTGGCCCTTGGCGCGTACGGACTGCATCCCACGCGCGCGGTGGCGGCGGACGTCGCCATGGAATTCGACGGATCGAAGTTCCAACTCGCAGCGCCTGAACCCAATCCGAAGTATGGCGGCACGCTGCGGATCGGCCTCACCAGCCGTCAGCCGCATTTTGACCTGCATCAGTCCGGGACGTTTAACAATCTCGGTGCCATGGCGCCGATGTTCGACAATCTGATCCGGCGCGATCCGCGCGACAGCGGCAAGACGATCATCCCTGATCTGGCGCATAGCTGGCAGATCTCGAAGGACAGCAAGACCTATACATTTTTCTTGCGGAAGGGCGTGCAGTTCAGCGACGGCGGCGAACTCACCGCCGATGACGTGAAGGCGACATTCGACCGCATCGTGAAGCCGCCGGAAGGGATCAGCATCCCGCGCAGTATCCTGTTCAAGGCGGTGAGCGAGATCAACGTCCGCGACAAGTACATCATCGAATTCAAACTGTCCGAGGCACGGTCGCCGAACTTCATCATGTCGGCGTTCGCCAGCGGCTGGAACGTGATTTATCGGAAAAAGACGCTGGAGGATAACAACTACAACCTGCGCAAGGTGATGCTGGCGCCAGGCACCGGACCGTTCAAATCGGTGCGGCGGGTGGAGAACGAGGTCTGGGTGCTGGAGAAAAAGAAGGACTACTGGAACAATGGCCTGCCATATCTCGATGGCGTTGAGTCGTACAATCTGATCCCGTTCTCGCCGGAACTGGGGTCATCGATCCTGGCGCATCGCATCGACTATGGCCGCGTGTTCGATCCGGTGACCGAGCGCAAGGCGAAGGCGACGCCCGGCATGCTGACCGCGAAATACAACCAAAGCGTGATCCAAGGCACCTGGATGAACAATCGGCGAAAGCCGCTGGATGATCCGCGGGTGCGGCGGGCGCTGCACCTGGCGATGGACAGGCACGTGCTGATCGATGTGGTGAAAGATGTCGCGCCGATGCAGGTCGGTGGCTTCATCTATCCGTTCTCGGAGTTCGCGACGCCGAAGCCCGAGCTGTTCAAGCGGGTCGGCTACCAGACCGACCCGGGGCCGGCCGAGAAGGAGGCGAAGGCGCTGATGGCTGCTGCCGGCTACAAGGACGGGCTGAAGCAGCCGCTCGACTTCCTGATCCGCGATGTTTCCAGCTTCAAACTATGGTCGCAGGCCATGCAGGCGATGTTGCAGCAGACGCTGAACATTCAATGCAACCTGCGTGTCGTGGTCGAATCGGTGTGGTTCGACGACGTTGCCAACGGCAATTTCGATCTGGCGATCGGTGCGGTGGTGTCCACGCTGCTCGACCCGTCGGACTACTTCAACGCCTGGTATCGCAGCGGCGGCCCGCAGAACTACTCGAACTGGAGCAACAAGACGTTCGACGCGCTGGCCGACCAGATCGACCGGGAGCTCGATCCGGCGAAGCGCCAGGCGCTGATCCAGCAGGCCGAGGCAATCTTCGAACAGGATCCGCCGGTGCTGCCGGTGGCGTGGGAGCAGCTCATCGACATCTGGTACAGCAATGTCAAAGGTGAGAATCCGTACGAATACTTCGGCGCCTATGACGTCATCCGCCACGATGTTGTCTGGCTGGACAAGACCTGAAAATCCAAAGACACGGGGAAGGCGACTATACAATGAGTGACGAGAAGATCGGTAACCGGGGCTGGAGCCGCCGCGGGTTCCTCCAGGGCAGTGCCGCGGCGATGGCCGCGGCATATGGCTTGCGCCCCGATTACGCGATGGCGGAGATCCCCAACGAGTTCGATGGGTCGAAGTTCCAACTGGCGGCGCCGGAACCTAATCCGAAGCGCGGTGGTGTGCTGCGCGTCGGTATCCTCAATCGGCCGCCGCATTTTGACTTCCAGCAATCGGGCACGGTCGGCAACATCGGCACCCAAGGCTGCATGTTCGACAATCTGGTGCGCCGTGACCCGCGCGACAGCGGCAAGACCATCATCCCCGACCTTGCACATAGCTGGGAAATCTCCAAGGACGGCACGACCTACACGTTCTTCCTGCGCAAGGGCGTGCTGTTCCATGACGGCGCCGAACTCACGTCGGCCGACGTCAAGGCGACGTTCGATCGCATCTCCAGGCCGCCGCAGGGTGTCAGCATCCCGCGCAGCATCCTGTTCAAGTCGCTCAGCGAGATCACGACGCCCGACAACTATACCGTTCAGTTCAAGCTGGCTGCGCCGCGCCCGCCCAGCTTCGTGATGTCCGCGATCGCCAGCGGCTGGAATGCCGTTCTGCGCAAGCAGACACTGGAGGAAAACGGCTATAATCTTCGCAAGGTGTCCAACATTCCCGGCACCGGACCATACAAGACACTGCGCCGCGTCGAGAACGAAGTCTGGGTGGTGGAAAAGAACAAGGACTATTGGAACAAGGGACTGCCGTATCTCGATGGGATCGAGTTCTACAATCTTCTGCCGTTCTCGCCCGAACTCGGCGCCGCCATCCTGTCCAATCGCGTGGACTATGCCCGCATCGTCGATCCGGTGACCGCGCGCAAGGCAAAGACCACGCCAGGCATGTCCACCACCGCGTTCAATCAGAGCGTGATACAGGGCTGTTGGTCCAACGACAAGAAGAAGCCGTTCGACGATCCACGCGTGCGCCGCGCGTTCCATCTGGCATTCGACCATCATGTGCTGGTCGACGTGGTAAAGGATGTGGCGCCAATGCAGGTCGGCGGCTTCATCTATCCGTTCTCCGAATACGCCACGCCAAAGGCGGAGCTGCTGAAGAAGGTCGGCTATCAGGAGGATCCCACCGCCTCTGCCAAGGAGGCACAGGCGCTGATGAAGGCCGCCGGCTACGGCAACGGCATTAAGGGCCTGGACTTCATGGTGCGCGATATCGCCAGCTTCAAGCTGTGGGCGCAGGCGATACAGGCGATGCTTCAACAGACCATCAACGTCGAGACCAAGCTGCGCACGGTGGTCGAGTCAGTGTGGTTCGACGATGCCACGGCGGGGAACTTCGACCTCTGCGTCGGTGCGATCGTATCGACGCTGCTGGACCCGTCGGACTACTTCAACGCCTGGTATCGCACCGGTGGGCCGCAGAACTACTCATTCTGGGATAACCCGAAGTTCAACGCACTGGTCGATCAGATCGATGCCGAGGTCGATCTTGCGAAGCGCAAAGCACTGGTGCGGCAGGCCGAGGATATCATGGAGCAGGATCCCCCAGTGTTCCCGATCTGCTGGGAGCAGATCAACGACGTTTGGTGGAACTATCTGAAAGGTTACAATCCCTACGACTATTTCGGCATCTACGATGTCGTTCGGGAGGATATCTTCTGGCTAGACAAGACATAGTGCGCGATGGGGAAGGCCGACCAGACCGCGAAGTGAGGGCGATCTAGGCAAGCAAGCTGCCGACGCCGCACAACTCGCTCAAACTACGTTGCACGGTTGCGCTGCTCGGACCGCTATCTGAAAGCGTGACGCCAGCCTCCGGAATAGATAGCCGTCAGGCAATTTGATCCATGTCAACGCGGCCATCGGCAGTTCCGTGGCATCAAGCCGTGTCACGCGGAGCGGCCCAATGTACAAGTACCTCCTCGTTCCGGTCACCGGTGCCGACAGCGACGGACCGGTGTTCACCACGGCCCTGATGGTCGCGCGTATCATGCCGGCGCATCTGGCCTTTCTGCACGTCCGCCTCGATGTCGGGGCAACGCTGACTGCGATAGCAACTTCGGACACCGGTGGCGGGCTCGGCTATGCCGAGATGATCGAAACGCTTGAGCAGGAGGCAGCCGCCCGACAGAAGAAGTCCGAGTTGGCGTTCCGCGACTTCTGCGAACGCGAACGCATCATGGTGACCGCAGATCCGTCCGCTGGCCTGCCCTCAGCCGACTGGCGCACCGAGACCGGCGACGAGCCGTATTGGCTGGCGGAACACGGCCGGGCCGCGGACCTGATCGTGATCGGACGTCCGCATGATGGCGAGGCCGTTGCCATGGACATGCTGGAAGCGGCGCTATTGGGTTCCGGCCGGCCGGTCCTCATTGCGCCGAAGGATGCGCGCTTAGGACTGTCGGGGGTGGTGGTCATCGCCTGGAAGGACCGAGCTGAAGCGGCGCGCGCCGTTGCAGTCGCACAGCCGTTCGTGCAACTCGCCAACAAGGTGGTCATCCTGTCGGTCAGCGAGGATGCCGCGAGTGACGAACCGTCGCGCGAGCGGCTCCGTCGTGCATTGGCGTGGCAAAATCCTGCGGTCAGTGTGCAGTGCGTGAAGCCGCATGGTCGTCCGCCGGTGGAAGCGCTGTTGGCGGCTGCACATGCAGTCAACGCCGACGTGCTGGTGATGGGAGGTTACGGTCACAGCCGAACCCGCGAGATCATATTCGGCGGCTTCACCCGCCGTATGTTGGCGGATGCCGATTTGCCGGTGTTGATGGCGCACTGATCACGTGTATCGGCGTTTGAGGGGGAGACGCATGACGAAATACAATGCATGGCTGGCCACGATGGTGTTCGGACTGCTGCTGGCGGCTGCGGCCACGCCCTCAAGCTCGCAGAACCTCGGCGACGTCGCCGCCGGCCACAAACTGGCAGAAACCTGGTGCAGTTCTTGCCATATGGTGGGAGCGCCGCACGGCGCGGTGGTCAGCAACGGCGCGCCGACATTCACGGCCATCGCGGCGGACAAGTCGGTCACCGTTCTGTCGCTGCGGGCGTTTCTGCAGACGCCGCACGCAAGGATGCCGGATCTGCATCTGACCCGCGACGAGGTGGATGATCTGGCCTCCTACATCCTCAGCCTTCGGTCAGGCTGACCAACGGATTTGTGCGACATTGATCGAGATCAAAGCCCTGCCGCACACAGCCGGTATTGTTGCGACCACTCAGTAAGGAGATGGGCATGGTCCCCGAGGTCCAGATAACGTTTCGCGGCATGGAGTCGTCGCCGTCCACCGAGGCGCAGGTGCGGCACAAGGTGGAAGAGCTGCAGCACTTCTCCGATCGTATCAGCGCCTGCCGGGTCACCCTGGAGACGGGGCATCGCCATCATCGGCATGGCAATGTCTATCATGTTCGCCTCGATCTCGCGGTTCCGGGTGGCAAGATCGTGGTGAATCGCGAGCCTGGCGAGGACCATGCACATGAGGACCTGCACGTCGCCGTCCGCGATGCGTTCGATGCAGCGCGCCGCCGGCTGCAGGACCACATGAAGCGGCTCAACGGCGTGCACAAGCAGCACGCACCGCCGCCATCGGAGCAGTGATTAGAGCGCGTCAGCCGAGCGCACGCATCACTTCGTCCTCGGTCGGAAAGCGGCCGCTCGCCTTCTTCGAGTAAGCCAGCTTGCCATCGACGGTAATTTCAAACACGCCACCACCAGACTTACGCAGGTCCACCTGCGCCGCTGGCTGCGTCTTTCGGATCAGATCTGCCGCCTCACGGGCGCGCGGTTCGTAACCTCACATTCCGCAGTATTCGATCTCGACCTGCATGAAGGGGCCTTCCCGGGCTGTGGACACCGGGGCCAGGATGGCAGGAGAGTGCAAGCTCCGATAGTCCCTTAGGTCGCCATGACTGATGACCGCCTGAAGCCGATGGACCCCGCCGTGTCGCCTCGCTTCGGCGACGTGGCGACCTTGCTGCGCGCGCCCCGCGTGCCGCCACGCGCGGGGATCGACATTGCGCTGGTCGGCGTACCCTTTGATCTCGGCACCAACTATCGGACGGGCGCACGCGGCGGTCCGGCGGCCGTACGCGAAGCGTCGCACCATCCGCCTGGTACACCCCACCAGCCGGATCGCACCATTCGACCTCTGTCAGGTCGCCGATGTCGGCGATGTTGCCATCAACGCCATGGATCTCGCCGCGAGTCTCTCGGCGATCGAGGGCTTCTTCCAGCGCCTGCAGGACCTGGGGATCGCGCCGGTGTCGGTGGGCGGCGACCACACGATCCCGCTGCCCATTCTGCGCGCGCTCGCCAAACAGCAGGCGGTGGGACTAGTGCAGTTCGATGCCCATCCGGACACGTTGGACACGCTGATGGGCACGCGCATCAACCACGCCACGACGTTCCGTCGCGCGGTGGAAGAGGGGCTGATCGATCCTCGGCGCGCCGTCCAGGTCGGTCTGCGCGGCAGCATGTTCAGCGCCGACGACGCGAGTTGGAGCCGCGAGGCCGGCATGCGCGTCATCACCATGGACGAATTTGAGCCGCTGGGACGTGCGCAGGTGATCGAGAAGATTGGCCGCGTGATCGGCGATGGGCCCACCTATGTCAGTTTCGACATCGATGGCCTGGATGCGGTGCATGCGATGGGCACCGGCGTGCCAGAGGTCGGCGGCTACTCGGTTCGCGACGCGCAGGTGATGCTGCAGAGCCTTCGCGGACGCCATCTCGTCGGCGCCGATCTCTGTGAAGTGACGCCGATGTACGATCCGACCGGCCAGACCGCATTGAACGCGGCGAACCTGCTGTTCGAACTGCTGTGCGTGGTGGCCGACAGTCGCGTCGCTCAGTCGAGCAACAGCCGCCGCGCCTGATCCGCCGCAGCCTGTGCCATGATGCGCAGCGCGTCGTCGTCAGCGCTGCTGATCGGATGCCCGATCACGGCGAACCGGTAATTTGGAAACCCGAGCACGCGCGCCATCAGTTCAGCGGCGCTGACGAAGCGGGTAGTCATTACCGCCATCGCGGGGATGCCCAGTCGTTCGGCAGTGACGGAGTCATGCAGACTGCACGACGAACAACTGCCTCAGTCGCCGATCCCGGTGACCACTGCGTGCCAGCGGGCGATCTCATCGACGATATGCCGATCCGCCGGCGCGCTGAAATTCGACTTCACGCGCAAGACGACGTCGGCGACCCTGAACTCTGCACGAAAGATGCGATCTAGATGCGCGAAGAAGCCCTTCGTTCCTTCCTTACCGTTCGAAATCACGCCAATTGTTTTGCCGGCGAGCGACACTGGACGCTGCGCCCGTTGCCCCAGCGGCGGCGCAGTCTCGTTGGTAGGATCGAGGACCTGAAGCACCATCGCGTCAGTTCACTGCCCTGGCCGCACGCAGTCAACGCAGGCACCGATCGGCAGTGTGACGGCCCGGCTCTTGGTGCCAAGCCACGGTGGGATCACTGCGCCGAACCCACCAGCGGGGCCACCGGCGGCGATTACCAGAAGCTGCTCGGGCTTCTCGAGCGCGGCATACTCCATATCGCCGCGGTCCCGCACTACTGCGCCCTTGCCCACGTCGGCCCATTCGCGGCGACGAATGCGCGCACGCGCATGGACGAATGTCGCAATGTTGGCCTTGCTCCACCCGGCCGCCTGCAGGTGATCGCGCAACTGCTTGGGGATGATCAGCGCATAGTTGCCGCCCCAGATCGAGTAGCCGCGCATGTTGGCACGCATTTCGGCGGCGAAGGTTTCCAGGATGTCTTCCGGAGTCGTGGTCCATTCGTTCATGATCTGCCGCGGCGCGCCAGCCGCCATAACGGTGACGGCCGACACCTCCGCCGACAGACCTCGCTGCGCGTGCAGCGGCAACCAGGCGCCGTCCTCGTCTTCCTCGGCCACGCAGAAGCTGAACTTGCCCGGATGGCCAATCGTCGAGCGGTCGATGCCACCCGGCCGCACCTCAAGAATATTGATCAGCGCCAGCCGGATTGCGCGTCCGATCACCGCGGTGGCGCGATCGCTGTTGCCGAGTGCGTTAAATGTGCCCACCGCACCGATCTCGCGGCACACCGGTCCGTTCAGTACGATGAACACCGCGCAGCCGCCGGTAGAGGCTGTCGCACCATGCAACAGGAACTCGGGCTGCAGCATCGCGGTGGTCGCGGTGACCACAGCCGGGAAATGCATCGGCAGGCAGCCGGCCATGACTGCGTTGATCGCCAGCTTCTCGGCGGTGATCGCCACCTCACGCACCGGCTCGATGCCGATCAGCTGATCCGGCGGCAGCATCGCCCATTCAAGGCACGCACGCACGGCATCGCTTGTGGGCGGAACGATCGGCAAGCCATCGGTCCAGCCATTGGCGTGATACAACTCCTGCGCCGCATGGATGTCGGCGACGTCGTAGGTCTTGCTGGCAAGTGCCATGGCGACGACACTAGACCCAGAGCGACTGCCAGTGCGAGGGAGAGCCAAGTATGTTCACCACCCGCCCGGAGATTGCCGGCACCTTTGGTGTCGTCGCCAGCACGCACTGGATCGCAAGCCAGGTCGGGATGGCGGTGCTGGAGCGCGGCGGCAACGCGTTCGACGCGGCAGCCGCGACCGCCTTCGCCCTGCAGGTGGCCGAGCCACATCTGAACGGACCAGGTGGCGACGCGCCGATCATCCTGCATTCCGCCCGCAGCCGGTCGCAACACGTCATCTGCGGCCAGGGCGTCGCACCGCAGGCGGCGACCTTGGAGAAATTCCGCCAGCTCGACATCGACCTGATCCCGGCGACGGGCGTGCTGCCGGCGGTGGTGCCCGGCGCCTTCGATGCCTGGTGCCTGCTGCTGCGTGACTGGGGCACGTGGGAACTGGCCGATGTGCTCGCATTCGCCATCGGCTATGCGAAGAACGGCGTGCATATCGTGCCGCGCATCAGCGCCACAATCGAAAGCGTGCGCATGCTGTTCGAGGCGGAATGGCCATCATCTGCCGCAGTGTTCCTGCCCGGCGGAAAGGTGCCCGCGCCGGAATCGCTATTCGCCCGCCCCGCACTGGCCGCGACCTACGAGCGCATCTGCAACGAGGCTGTCGGTGATTCGCGCGAAGCCCGCATCGATGCGGCGCGCGGCGCCTGGTATCGCGGGTTCGTTGCCGAGGCGGTGGACAAGTTCTTCCGCTCGACCGATGTGCTGGACGTGTCGGGACGTCGCCATCGCGGCCTGCTGGCAGCCGATGACTTTGCCCGCTGGTCGGCCACCGTCGAAGACCCCGTCGCCTACGACTATCATGGCCACACGGTGCTGAAATGTGGGCCATGGAGCCAGGGGCCGGTGTTCCTGCAGCAGCTCGCACTGATACGCGACTTCGACATCGGCTCGATGGATCCGTTCGGCAATGAGTTCGTCCATACCTTGGTGGAGTCCGCCAAGCTCGCCTATGCCGATCGCGAAGCATATTACGGCGACCCAAACTTCAGCACTGTTCCCCTCGGAGCATTACTGTCGGACGAGTATAATGCGACACGTCGCCGGCTGATTGGGCGCAACGCTTCGCTGGATCTGCGCCCGGGCAGTGTGCCCGGCTACACGCCGGTAGTGGATCGTGACGGTGCCCGCCGCGCCCACATGTTGACGGACTCGCATGGCGTTGGTGAGCCGACGGTGGCGCGGCTTGGTGTAATCGGCGCCGACACCTGCCATTTGGATGTGATCGACAAGGACGGCAACATGGTCAGCGCCACTCCGTCCGGCGGCTGGCTGCAATCTTCACCGGTGGTTCCGGAACTCGGCTTCTGCATGGGCACACGCGGGCAGATGTTCTGGCTGAGACCCGACCTGCCCAACAGTTTGGCACCCGGCAAGCGCCCGCGCACCACGCTGTCCCCGAGCTTCGCGTTGCGTGAAGGGAAGCCGTGGATGGCGTTTGGCACGCCCGGCGGCGAGCAGCAGGACCAATGGTCGCTGACCTTCTTCCTGCGCATGGTCCACCACAACATGGGCATCCAGGAGGCCATCGACGCACCGTCGTTCCACACAGAACATTGGCCCTCGAGCTTCTGGCCGCGCGTTGCGCGTCCAGGCAAGGTCGTGCTGGAAGGTCGCTATTCCGACGCAGTGATGTATGAGCTGAAGGCGCGCGATCATCGGGCGGAGAAAGGCGAGGAGTGGTCGGAAGGGCGCCTGTCTGCCGCCCGTATAGAGAACGGCCAGATGCGGGCAGGAGCCAACCCGAGAGGAATGCAGGGCTACGCAGTGGGGCGCTGACGTGCGCCGCTGCCTTGCGCATCTCGCAGTCCGGCCCAGTGGTGCGGCGCACTTGCCACTTTGGCCACAACATCAGTCCATTGACCAGCCTGCAGCTGCCGAAAAAGCCGTGCGGTCGGACACCAGGGACTGTCTTCGCGCGCGAGGAACCAGCGCCAATCGACACTTTGGCTGCAGCATGATCCACACCGGTGCCGCCAGTGCACTGTCGAGATGCGCAACCGATGTATCGATCGTCACCACCAGATCCAGCACCGAGATCAATGCCTGCATCTCTATGTCGGGGAC
>JBKPSV010000213.1:0-21287 GCA_046735215.1 Pseudomonadota bacterium
CTATGCCGAAACACTATCTGGTTTGTACTCTGCCTTGTCTCGGCCATTTCGACACATCGTACTACTGTGCAGTTTTGAGCGACCAGCTGTCGCAGTACAAGCCAATTCCTCGGCCCAATTTTGCGCCGGAAAGTAGCTAAGCTCATGACCTCGCTACGCCTTGACCAGTGGGCAGGCCCGCTCCGACAGCGGCCGCCAAGCCTCCTCGGCGGACGTGGTGGCGATCAGCTTATACAGATCCCATTCGTGTCGACTCTCTGACGGCTGCTTTACCTCGAACAGATACACCGGGTGGATCTTGCGCCCATCTTCGCGGATGCGGCCTGCGCCGAAGCAGTCGTCATCCGTCGGCATTGCCTTCATCCGTGCAACGGTGGCCGCACCGTCAGCCTTAGCCGCAGCTGCGCCCATGGTTTGCACTGCTTTCAGGTAATGCAGCGTGCAGGAGTAGTTGCCCGCCTGCGACATGTTCGGCCACAGCGTGACCTTGTCCTTGATCCGGTTCTGAAAGGACCGCGTTCGGTCGTTGAGGTCCCAATAGTAGGTCTCTGACAGACGCAGTCCCTGCGCCGTTTCCAGCCCCATTGAGTGAACGTCGGTCGAATACGCAATCAGCGCCGCCAGATTCATCGTCTTCTGCACGCCAAACTCGTGGGCCTGCTTGACGATGTTGATAAGGTCGGAGCCGGCCCCGGCGATACCCAGGATTTTTGCACGCGACGCCTTCGCTTCCACCAGCGGTGCAGAGAAATCCGAGGTCTCGGGGAAGGGGTATTGGTGGCTTCCAAGGACCTTCCCGCCTGCGGCTTCTACGAAGCCCGAGGTATCGCGCTGGAAAGCGAGGCCGGCCGCGTAGTTCGGCGTGATGAAGTACCAGGTGTCACCGCCCGCCTTCACCATGGCACCGCCAGTGGACTTAGCCTCCATGTAGGTGTCGTATACCCAGTGGATGGTATTCGGAGAGCACGCCTTGCCCGTCAGGTCCGAGGTGGCAGTACTCGTAGGTACAAACACCTTGTTTCTTTCGCGGCAGATCGAGTTTATTGCCAGCGCGACTGCCGATGATGCGCCATCCTGAATGAAGTCCACGCCCATCTGATCGATCCATTGTCTGGTGATCGCCGTCCCGACATCGGGCTTATTCTGGTGATCAGCGGACAGAACTTCCACGTCGAAACCGCCGGCGGCGAATTCCTGAATTGCCTGTCGGGTGCAGGCGATGCTGGTGGGCCCGTTGACGTCGCGATACGGACCCGATTGGTCATTGATAACGCCGATCCGGATTACCGCGCGGGCCTGGGCACGTGCGCTGCGGCGGGACATGGCGGCAATAGTCGCAGCGCCGAGGAGGGATCGGCGGGTTGTCGGCATGGCGGGCGTCTCCAGCTCGTTTGTTATCTGACTGATAATTGGTCGGCGGGCACCGTAGTGCAGCGTTTTATCGATTGAAAGCTGTCTGGGGTTGCCGCTGCCAATGGCGGAGTACGCCAGAAATCAATGGTCCGCCGGATTTCAGCGAAGTGATTTTCGACTAAGCGTGATGCGCGCTGGATCCTATGCCCAGCCAAAGGCTATCGTTCGACGAGTGGTGTGAGCGACACCTGTTCGGCGGCATGTTCCGCCACAATTTCAGCAATCTGGCGTGCGACGCGGCGGCTGCTCTGGCTATCGCGCAGAAGCATCAGCGTTTCGCCACCAGCGATCGCGCGGCCGGACAGATGGCCCTGAATAAGTGGACATTTCTGCCCGCGCAGCATCGCCAGATGAGCTTCCGTCTCCACACCCTCGGCCGTCACGGTCAACCCCATGTGCTGGCTCATCGCCAGGATCGCGGCAACAATCGCATGCGCCTTGGGATCGTGTAACTGACCTTGAACAAACGACGAGTCGATCTTGACCTTCTCAAAGCGGATCCGCAGGAGGTTGCTCAGGCTGGAGTAGCCGGTGCCGAAGTCATCCAGCGCAAGGCGCACGCCGAGTGCCTGTAATGACTCGAGCGCAGCCATCGTGTGGCCGCTGTTGTCAGTCATCGCACTCTCAGTGATCTCTAGTTCAAGACGACGCGGTGGCAGTCCCGCTTCGATCAGTACGCTCCGTACCAGCTCTGGAAACCCGCTATCGAGCAATTGCAACGGGGATACGTTGACCGAAACGTAGCAGGCCGCAGGCCAACTGGTTGCCTCCTTGCAAGCCTGCCGTAGCACGAATGCACCAAGTCGATTGATCAACCCGCACTCCTCGGCGAGTGCAATGAAGTCAGTGGGTGGTATCCAGCCAAGAACAGGGTGCGGCCACCGTGCCAAAGCTTCGAACCCGACGATGCGCAGTGAGCCGATCTCCATTTGCGGCTGAAAATGCACCTCGAGCTTGCCGGCATCGAGAGCACTCCTCAGCTCCTCCTCCAGCAGCATTCGACGCTGGAGGCTCTCGTCCATGCCACGCTGGAACATGCGATATGTCGCCCGCCCCTCATTTTTCGCCCGATACAGCGCAATGTCGGCATGTTTGAACAATTCGTGATGGTCAGCACCGTCACGTGGATAGACTGCAATGCCGATGCTGGCGCTCACCCGAACTTCACGCCCGTCGATCGTGATTGAGTCGCTGATTCGGTCGATGAGAACAGGAGCAAGTCGCAGCGCTTCCGTCAGATCACTGACCCCTTCCCGGACGATTGTGAATTCGTCACCTCCAAGGCGAGCAACGAAATCATCCGGGGCAATTGTAGCCTTGATAAGGCCGGCAACGTGCTGGAGCAGGCGGTCGCCGAACAAGTGGCCGCGGGTATCATTCACGCCCTTGAAGCCGTCTAGGTCGAGAAACATCACGACGACTTTCTGGTCCGTAACCTGAGCACTGCTCAGCGCCGCACGGATCCGATCTGCCAGCAGAACTCGGTTGGGCAGTTCAGTTAGGGCGTCGTGATGAGCGAGATAGTGGATCCTTGACTGTGCCTTATGCTGTTCGGTGATGTCGGTCAAAGTGTGCACCCTGCCGCCATCCGGCAGGCTGGTGGTGCTTATCTCGATCACCTGGCCATCCTCTGCAACCGAAACCAGCGATTGCCGCGTCGGATTTGGTGTGTCCGGCTGGCCAGCGATCAAGGAAGGACTGCCGGTATTGACCATGCGATCGATCATCGCCTCTGCCGCGTTGCTGGTCTGCTTGGAAATGCCCAGCAGCGCTCGGGCGCGATCGTTGATGACCGAAATCCTGCCCTGGAAGTCGATCATTGCGATGCCTTGCACGACGCTGGCAAGCGTGACCGACAGCGCGTGCGATGATTCCACCGCCCGCCGGCGTTGCGATACCCAGAAGATGCCGAGAAGTAGAACCATCAAGCTGGCGAGCGAACTGGCGACAAGAAAGTGTCTGGCGGTGATCCAATAGCGGGCGTAGATCTGGTCCGCATTACGCCTGATAATCGTGGTGATCGGGTAGCGCTTCAGCTGCTTATAGGCCAGCAGGTCGTCGTGCTTGGTCACAAGCACAAAGGGTCGGCCGCTATCCGTTGTCGTGGCAGCGCTGGGTGGTATCATGGCCTTTGACCCCACAACTTCTTGCGGGGTATCGCTTGCGGCGATGATCACGCCGCGTTCGTTGGCTATTGTGACCGATCCTTCATCGGTACCTGCGGTACTGTAGAAGCGGGACAGTTCCGCATAGCCCAGCGACAGGACCACGACGCCAGTGAACTCGCCATCCTGGTTGAATACCTTGCGTGAGAACTGAATGGTCCGTTCCTGGCTGCCGCGGCCTATTACGGGATCGCTGATGTATAGCTCATCGCGGGAGGGATCGAGCTGGTAATGGAAATGAGGCCGGTCCGCGATATTGATCCGTGCTTGGTTTGAACGTTCCAATGTGGACTTGATGACATCGCCGTCCTTGTCCATCAGCGCGACCTGTACGCGCAGCTGGTCATTGCGGATCTGGTCACGGGCCCACCGCCGAATGTCGAAGTCTTTGCCAAGCTGCGCCAACGAGGTCCGGGCGCTAAGCAGCGTCTGGTCCACCTCCGACACGATGCGCGCGGTTGTTTCGGCAAAGGCTTCCGATAACGCGACTGTCATGCTGCGCGCTGTCTCCAGTTCATGCGCGCGCTCCCGCTCTAGGATGATGACGGTGCTCACCCAGATCATGCCAAGCAAGCCCAGGATAGCGAGCATTTCTGGCAGAACGCTGCGCAGGCCACGACCGAACAAGGCTCGCCGCATCAGACGCCAGAGCCGGTGGGCTGCGTCTGTGCCGAAAGACGACACCTTGCTTAGTGGGACTCGCATGGGGTCAGCCAATTGCAAGCCGCAGAGGATCTTGCTGAATGTCATATCACCGGACGCTGCTCTTATAAGGTGCCCCAGGACGCCTTCCGCGAAAATTAGATGATGGAACGTTACCCTAGAGTCGACATGTCAGTACGAGACAGAAACCTTAACGAAACTGGGTTTGGTGCAATATTTTGCTGTTGGACAGGCAAATGAGACGATGTTGGAAACTAATTTGAAGCGAGAAACGCTTCCTGGCCACCCGTTTCGGCCTGGAACCGACCTTCGATATGTACGCGATGAAATGCGCAGAATAGGCCGTCTGACCGATGCCGGGTCGCGGGCAGAGGCGCGCGAGGCGTGTGCCGCGCTGATGTTCGATTTTCAGGTCATCATCGTCAGCCGTCCCCACGTTTCCTGGCAATTCGGTGAGTTGCTGGGGCGTTGTGGCGCGACAGGCCTGTCGAAGCGATTTCAAACCGCGTCCGGCCGAGCGCGCCACTTACCCCTACCGGGAGCGGTGACGGCAGGTGCCTCACAGGCAAGAGTTCTAGTCAGAGAACTGGCGACGGGCTAGCGGGTTACGTCAGCGCGCTCGGCAGAGATCCCTTTTCCTCGGCAATCAACTGCAGTCGGGCCAGGTAACGCCGGCGGATGGCATGCGCCTCGGTAATGCTGACGGCCTGAAACCGCACCACGCTGCCTGGGCGCATCTGTGCCACTCGGCGAAGGTCAGGCTCGATCACCGTGGCGATCTTGGGATATCCGCCAACGGTCCCGGCATCACGCATCAGCAGGATCGGGATACCGGTGCCCGGTACTTGAATGCAGCCCGGCATGACGCCGTCGGAGATGATATTAAAGCCTTTGCTGTGGCGCAGATTGGGGCCATCCAGCCGGTATGCCATCCGGTCCTGCTGCCAAGTTATCCGATACTCGCTGTTCAGCAGTGAGGATATGGAGTCTTCGTCAAAGAAGTCGTCCTGAGGGCCAAGTACTATGCGGCATGGCCCCTCCTCTTCATGCGGCACGCTCATCGTCCGTTCAGGGTCATCGTTTGCCCGGAAAGCGACCAACGGCAATGACGCCCCCGCCTGGATGGTTCTGCCACGCAGTCCGCCGATCCTGGTCCGCACATGGGTCGAGCGACTGCCGAATTCCGGCGGGATGGCGAATCCGCCTGCCACAGCAAGATAGCCCCAGACTCGGTGGGGCGAGCCACCGATGCGCAATCGCTGCCCTCCCCGGAGGATGGCTGACGTCAGCGGTGGCACAGCGACACCGTCGATTGTCGTGGCGAAGCCGGCGCCAGCGACCGCGATACGGCAACTGGCAGCCTCAACGGTCCACTCGCCACCCGCGTAGGCGAATTCCAGCGCCGCCTCGCTTGCCCTGTTGCCGACGAGCGAATTGGCGATTGCGAGCGACATTCTGTCCATGGCTCCGGCGCCAGACAGGCCAAAACGCCGCCATCCTCGACGTCCACCATCCTGCAGCGTGACAAAGGGAGTGGGGGCGATGGCTCGCAGCGCCGGACCCTGCATCATCCGTCTCCGGCGGCGAGGAAGCGGTCACCGGACGTGCCCGCCAGCACATCGAGTTCGGCCGGTGTGATCGGTTGGAAGCGGATGCGGTCGCCAGGTCGAAACAGGAATGGATTGGCGGCGCCGCGCTGGTAAGGCCGCAACGGCGTCTGCCCAAGGCTGTAGTAGCCAGAGGGCATCGGCATCGGCACGATAATCCCCTGCATGCCGCCGATCATGACGCGACCGGCCGGCAGATCGGGTCGCGGGTCGGGGCGGCGCGATAGATGCAGCGCTGCCGGCAGACCGCCCAGCACCGGCAGACCAGGAACAAACCCGACCACATACACCTGGAAGACGGCGCTGCTATGGATTGCGACGATCTCGTCCGACGTCAGCCTGGTTGCCGCGGCGACTTCGTGGAAATCGTCTTCGTCAGGAAAGCCGTATGCCACGGGCACGATCCAGGACCGGCCGCTATTCGCCCGCGCGCTGAGGCCAAGGCTGATCAACTGCGATAGCTGCTGGATCAGCGACGCAAATCCGACATCCTCCGGCTCGTAAACGATAAGCAGTGCACGGAAACTCGGAACCGTCTCGACGATGCCTGGGATGTCCGACGCGGCGATCGCCAGGTCCAGAGCGCGTACCTGTGCACTGACTTGCGGATCTATTGCGTTATCGAACTCAATAGACAGGGCAGTATCGCCGACCGCTACGAAGCGAGGATTGATGCGAGTTCTCCCGGACGATGACATTTCATCGGTGCATTCTAACGAAATTGATGTTATTACGTCTACAAGACGTTATTCGCGCGCGCCGGCTCTCAAGGGACTTCACATAGTGTCCGATACTGCACCCATTCGCGCGCGGCGCAGCCTCGTGCTCGCGGCCTGCATGATGGCGACCTTCACAGCTGCGGTGGAGAGCACCATCGTGGCAACGGCGCTGCCGACCATTGCCGTCGAACTGCAGGGAGCCGGACTGACGTCCTGGGTCTTCTCGACTTACCTGCTGATGCAGGCCGTGACCATACCGATCTATGGCCGTCTCGCGGACCTATACGGGCGCAAGAAGATTTTCTTGGTCGGAGCTGCGATCTTCTTCATCGGCTCCGCGTTATGCGGCCTTGCCACGGACATCCCAGGCCTTATTGCGTTCCGCGCTATACAAGGTTGCGGAGCCGGATGTGTCCAGCCGATCGCCTATACGATTATCGGCGACATATATCGCCCGGTGGAGCGGGCGCGCATTCAAGGCATGCTGTCGGGCGTGTTCGGCGTCGCTGCGATTGCCGGGCCGAGCCTCGGGACGCTGCTTGTCCCTCAACTTACCTGGCAACTGGTGTTCTGGATCAACTTGCCCATCGTCGGTGCCGCTATGGCCATGCTGGTCGCTTTCCTCCATGAGAACATCACGCCGCGCCGCCAACCGATCGATGTTGTCGGCGCCATCCTGTTGATGGCGGGGATAGCCGGTGTGATCTTTGCTGCGGATCGCTGGGGACACATTGGGGCGGCCTTCGCGCTGGGCTCATTCGTCGCCGGGATAGCCGCACTGATTGCTTTCGCCCGCCACGAGGTGAGGACATCCGCGCCAATGGTGCCGCGGGCGCTCTGGCGAAATAGAGTCGTTGTGGTGGGCAGCCTGGGTGCGTTTGCCGTCGGTGGCGCGATCATGAGCGTGATCGCTTCGCTGCCTAGCTACGTGCAGGCGGTCATGGGCGGCACGACGGCTACTGCTGGTCTCCTCCTCGGGATCATGGTGATTGTGTGGACATTCGGCAGCATCGGCTCGGGCTGGCTGATGGTCCATATCTCGTATCGCATGACAGCTTACACCGGCGCGTGCGGCATCATTGCCGGCGCACTGCTGTTGGCCATGCTCAACCCGCAGTCCTCGGTTGCCGACGTCGTGGTAGGAGTGTCAATTCTCGGCATCGGCCTGGGGTTCTGCAACACGACCTGGATCGTGTGCGTGCAGACCGGCGTCTCGTATCACGAACGCGGCTCGGCCACCTCCGCGGTAATGTTCATGCGATTTCTGGGTCAGGCACTCGGGGCCGCTGTAGGCGGCATCATCCTGTCGTCCAGCTTGCGAAGCCTGCTGCCCAGCGTCCCCGACCCCTTGGGGCGATTGCTCGACCATCCGTCCACGATCGCGATCATAGAGCGAGCGGATCTAGCGCAAGCCGCTTCGCACGCATTTCATAGTGTGTTTCTACTGACCGCTTGCATGGGCCTTGTTGCCCTGACGCTGACCTTGCGGCTGCCAGAGGATCTCAATGCGAGTACATCGCGGCAGACCGCGGCCTAGATGGTCAGCGGAGAGTGACAGCGCCGGATCCGGCTACTGCGCTGATCCGCTCTCCATCGTACCCCAGAACATCGGTCAGGATCTCCAGCGCATGCTGACTGAGTCCCGGTGCAGCGACCGGGTCAGCCAGGGGCGTGTCGTGCAGCCGGAATGGCAAGCGGATGTTTGGCACTGATCCGATCACCGGGTGCGGGATGGCGTGCACCAGACCGCGCGCCGCCAACCCCTCCGAGGCAAGCGCTTCGGCAATCGAGTTGATGGCACCCGCTGGAACGCCAGCCGCGCGCATACGCGCGAGCCAGAAGGCGCGCGGCATGGTTCTTAGGCTCTGCCCGATAATGGGTATCAGAGCGTCGCGGTTGCGCAGCCGTTCCGGCGTCTTCGCATAGTCGGGATGCTCGGCCAGGTCAGGTCTTTCCAGCACTTGTGCCGCCAGGCGATGCCACGTGCGGTCATTGGCGCAATCGATGAAGATCGGTGCATCCGCCGTTTCGAACACGTTGCATGGCACCGTGTCGCGGCTGTTGTTGCCGAAACGCGTCGGCTCTTGGCCGCTTACCAGGTAGTTCATCGCGTGGAACCCGAGCATATTGACCGCCGTGTCGAACAATGCCGTCTCGACCAGCTGGCCATGCCCAAGCTGCTCACGCGCGTAAAGCGCCGCGAGCACGGCACTCGCGGTCATCACCCCGGTCATCATATCCATGACGGACGGCCCGGTACGCACGCCTGTTCTGTCAGGCTCGCCGTTCATCGACATGAACCCGGACTCCGCCTGGGCGATCGGGTCAAATCCCACGCGGTCCTTCTGGCTGCCGTCGCGGCCATAGGCGGACACCGAGGCATAGACTAGCCTCGGGTTCGTGGCTGAGGCGGTGGGATAATCGAGACCAAACTTGGCCATCACCCCGGTAGCGAAGTTCTCTACCAGCACGTCCGACCGGTCGATGATTTCGCGCGCGACCTTTCGCCCCTCGGGCAGCTTAAGGTCCAGCGCTATGCTCTTCTTGTTGCGATTGCACCAAAGATAGGGGCCGCCCCCTTGCTCGGTCACCGGGGGGCGCAGCCGGCGGAAATCATCCCCGCCGTCGACCTTCTCAATCTTGATCACCTCAGCACCGAGGTCGCCGAGAATCATTGAACAGATGGGGCCGGCAATAAAATGACCGAAGTCGGCCACCCGGATCCCGGCCAGTGCCAATGGCGCGCCACTCGGACGCGCTGGGGCGGCAGCAAGGCTTGGCCGCTCAGGACTCTTCACTATCACGACTTTGGTTCCCATCGCACGCACGTTGGGGTGCGCGATAACGGCAGAGGCATTACACAGGAGTGTCACTGCCCCACTGCGCGTCAGCGCGGCGGGCGGTGACGCGGCCGATGCTATCGGCAGGCAGAGGAGATCTCTTATGGATGTCACAAAAATTCCAACCGGCCGCGCGCCACCCCACGATGTCTTCGTAGTGGTAGAGATTCCCCAGGGCTCGTCAGTGAAATACGAGGTGGACAAAGACTCCGGCGCGGTATTTGTCGATCGGTTTCTGTTCACCGCGACGGCCTATCCTTCCGCCTATGGCTTCATTCCAGGGACTCTCGCGGCAGATGGCGACCCTGCCGACGCACTTGTGCTGATCCCTGCCCAGGTGGTGCCTGGTGCCGTGATTCGCGCCCGGCCTATCGGCATGCTGAAGATGGAGGACGAGAAGGGACTCGATGAAAAGATCATCTGTGTCCCGCACGAACGGGTGCATCCGCAGTATGCGGGTGTCGAGAGCATATTCGACCTGCCGGCCATCACGCGCTCCGCCATCGAGCACTTCTTCGAGCGCTACAAGGACCTCGAGCCGGACAAGTGGGTAAAGGTGATCGGCTGGACGGATAAGGCAGAGGCTGAAGCAGCCATTCAGGCGGCCATCGCGGCCGCACGATAGATCAGCGGCGCGCGTGCAGATGCACGATCGGTTGTGCTGTCTCGTCGGCTATCATCTCGGCGACAAAACGCCGATGGCAATGCATCGGGTCCTGCTCGAAGCACAGCAGACAAATGCGTCTCTCGCGCGCCAATTGCTTGGCCTGTGCCAGTTCCGCCTGGGCGCGGTCGGAACGCATGTGTTCGCGGAAGATCGGCTCCATGCGCTCCGGATGCCCGGCACGCACCGCGTCGCGACCAGGTTTGGGCGTGCCCAGCCCCTGCAGGTGCAAATACGCAATTCCCTGCTCGTCCAGACCAGCGGCAAGTTGCCGCTTGGAGAAGCCCGGCTTGCGTGACTGCGGCACAGCCCGGACATCGATCAGCAGATTGATCCCGGCCGCCTTCAACTCGGCCAGAACATCGCCGATCGTGCAGCCCTCGTAGCCGATGGTCAGCAACGGCTCTGACATCAATACACCGGTGGCCGGACCGGCTCGACTCCGCCCGGCGGCAGGACGCCCTTCGCCTGGAGGCACGCTATCGTCGCCAGGCGCTTGGCAAACAGCAGGTTCGAACGTGCCAGTCCGACCTGCGTATAGTCGCCCTGGTCGCCGCGATAAATCGACAGCACGGTGGGGTCCCGGTCAGCCTGACGTTCGCACTGCGCCTGTGGGGTGTTGTCAGCACTGCAAGAGGCCATCAGCAGGAGCACGCAACACCAGCCTCTCACTCCGCGGCCACCCAGTCCTCGATCAGGCGGCGGGCGATGCTGTCGACCCGCGGCAACTGGAACCCGTGTACGTCGGGATTGCGGATCTGTTGGCGTGAGAACCAGCGTACGTCCAGCATCTCCTCGGGGTCGATGGTGATCGCTTCACTGAGGCCTTCACCGTAGAAGCCGAGCATGATGTTGCCGGGGAACGGCCAGGGCTGGCTCGAATGATACTGAACCGCGCCGACCTGGATGCCGGATTCCTCCAGCACCTCGCGCCGTACCGCCTCCTCCAGCGTCTCGCCTGGCTCCACGAACCCGGCGAGCGTCGAATACATGTTCGAGCGCGGGAAACGTTGCGAATGACCCAGTAGCGCGTGGTCGCCACGTGTCACCAGCATGATCACGGCAGGGTCGGTGCGGGGGAAATGCTGCGCCTCGCAGGCCGTGCAGGCCATCATGTGACCGGCGCTGCGAGCATCGCATACCGCGCCACACACGCCGCAGAACCGATGCCGTGCCCGCCAGTGCATCAGCCCGCGCGCGTGCGCTAGGATCGATGCTTCCGGCCGGGCCACGCCCCACCCGACCGAACGCAGGTCAACGAATTTTCCCAACTCCTCGGACAACAGCGGCACCGGATCTTCCGCGGTGCTGATGTCGACGGCGAAGATCGCGAGCCCATCATGCAGCCCCAGGAACGCCCATGGTCCACCCTGCATGCGAAGCGTCTGGGCCATTTCGCCCGAAATGAACACTGCCTCTGGAGCGCCGTTATCCATGCCTCGGACCAGATTCCGGTTGCGCCAGACCGGGACGAACAACGTATCGGGGGCATGCAACTGCCCCTCGATCCATTCAGCGTCATCGCGGCGGGTGCCGGCGCGGTCCAGCGGGCTGGATGAATAAACGTTCGGACGGCTGGCCAGGATGAGGGTCACGGACGTCGCTCGCTGCTTCTGTTCGGCGCGGCGACCGTGCCATGCGGGGACCCAGCCTCACAAGCCTCACATGCCGAACCGGAGGGTGATCAGCCCCACGCTGCGCAGGTAGTTGCCGGTCGTCTGCAACGTCGGGCTGCTGGTCCCGCGTTGATCGGTGAAGTCGTAGGTGGCCGATACCCGCATGTGCCGATTGACCAGCCAACTCGCGCCCGCACCTAGCGAAAACCCGCTCGCGTTGCCGCCGCCTTGCAGATAGTCCGCATATTGCAGGCGGGCTGAGGCCTGCAGCAGTAGATTGCGCCGCACCTCATGGTCCACCACCAGCCGGCCACTGGTATAGGTGTAGCCCACGATACCTTCCTGCGCCGCGTCCTCGATGCCGCGGGTCAGCATGGCCGTCAACGTGGTCACTCCGCTTGGATTCCAGGTGACGGAAGCCTCGGCGATTGGCGCCTGATGGGTCGAGTACTGCGAAGCCGCAAACGACCGCGTCTCCCAGCCCACCAGCACCCGGTATTGCCATACGGCGTCGGTTTCGTTTGCCATTCCCAACAGAAACTCGGCCCCGGTCGAGTTGCGCGTCGGCTGTCCCGGCTGGGGCGCGGTATAGTTGACCCCTAGAAGGCGGCCCACCATGAGCAAATCGTGCTGTGGCGACAGCTGGTAGCGCGTGGTGACAGCCCCCTGCAGCACATTGCGGTCGCGATATGCCTGCGAGGTGGGAATTCCGAAGATCGTGGTCGCGGCGTAGTTGTAGGTGGTGAACGCTAGGCTCGGTGTTACTGAAAAGCGACCCCACGGCATTAGATAGCTCGCCCTTACGTCGTTGACCCGATAGGCGACCGGCGTATCGGAGGGCAGGGCGTCGAGATCGGTGCGCGGCTGGTGCAGTTGCAGGTGCGATGCAGCGACGGTGAGTTGATCTTGCCCGACCGACAATGTGCCGCCGAGAGAGGCCGTCCAATCAGTGTAGCTTTGACGCGGCTGATCCAGGTAGCGTAGGTCGCTTGCCCCGACATATGCGCCAATGCTGTTGCGGGACCAGTCGGATCCGATCAGCAGCGAGGGGTGGGTGCCGACCAACCAGCTTCCCGGAGCGTGATTGCCGCTGCCGAATACGTTGCTGTCGTAGCCAACACCCTCCTCAACCTGAGGGCGCAGGACGAAGCTGCCGGTGCGGACGCCGAGTGGGTCGAAGCTCGGCCGTTTTCGCGACGCCACCGTGACGCCGGGAGCAGTGTCATAGCCGGGAACGCCGTTCGGGAAATACTCCGACAGCAATTCTGCCCGCAGGCCACCATAGGCGAGGGTGCAGACGAGAACCCCAGCCCCAAGGCGACGTCCGAGCCGAAACCAGGCAAAGCGGGCGGGCATGGCTTCTGACCATGCCGCAGGCAACCTACGATCAGTTTAATGCAACAGGATGATTGCAGCGCCCGACGCTGCTGGGGCATGCGAGATATTCATATCCTGTTAAGGATGCATGCGCCTGACGCATGGCGGCCGACATCAATCAGCATTCTTGCGTTGCGGCAAGGAAGGCTATTTTACGGACGCAAAGAGACCGAGGGCGCCTCGCCGTGCGGACGGAGTGCCAGACCCGGTCTCATTTTGGACTGGAACTATGACCGCTCAACTCACCAAGGACCAACTGGCCTTCTCACTAGGCAATCTGTCGTACATTGATGCGAGCTATGACGAGCAGCCGACGGCTCCCCCGGTCGCTACAAAGCACGCGGTGTTGGGCTGGCTGCGGCAGTGGCGTCAGCGTCGTCAGGTCATGACCGAACTCGCCCTGATGACCGACCGCGAACTGTCCGACATAGGATTGTCGAGAGCTGATCTGTCGCGGGTGTTCGACCCGGCCTTCGCTGCCAGTCGCCCGCGAGATCGCGACTACATCGCCTACTGAACAAGCCCGCCCCCCGGGCGACCGCAGGGCGGGACCGCTAAAGGTGTGGAGCGCCGAGAGGCGTCAGCTTGTCGTTCGCCACCGGCAGCTGCGTCTCCCAGCCGCCACCCAGCGCTTTATAAAGCGCGACGAGGTTGGCCGACACGTTGGTCGTTGCGATCGCCAGCTGTTGTTGCGTCGACAATAGATTCTGCTGCGCTGTCAGCACCTGCAGGAAGTCTGCGACACCCTCCTGATAGCGGCTCTGTGCCAGCGTCAGAGCCCGCTGGTTCTGGGTGACCGCGAGGGTCAGCTGGTCGCGCCGCGCCTGTTCGGTCCGATAGGCGGTCAGCGCATTATCCACGTCGTGCCAGGCCTGCAGCACCGTCTTCTGGTAGGTGATAGCGGCCACCTGCTGCTGTGCCTTACGCAGCTCGAGAGTGCCGCGAAGCTGGCCTCCCTGGAATATCGGCATGGTGATGCCCGGGCCAAGCGCATAGTTGCGTGCGTTGATGTCGAACATCTTCCATGGTTGCAGCGCCTGCAATCCAACGCTGCCGGACAGTGTCACCGATGGATAGAAATTCGCTACCGCAACGCCGATGTCGGCGGTTGCCGCGTGCAGCTGGGCTTCTGCCTGCCGTATATCCGGCCGGCGTCTTGCGAGCTCGGACGGCAGGCCGACAGGAACCCGGGGCGGCAACGGTGGTACCGGCTTGGCCTTGATCAGCTCCGCCTGCAGCGCATTCGGCGGTTGACCCAACAGCAGACTGATCGCGTTGATCAGCTCGGATACCCGCTGCTCCAGCGGCGGGATCTCGGCGGCCGTCGAGCGCACCTGCGCCGCCGCGTTGGCGACATCCAGGTCTGTGGTCACGCCACCCATCGCGCGCTGCTGCGTGAGTTGCAGGCTCTGCTGCGCAGTCCTCAGGTTGTCCCGAGCGATCTGCAGCTGTGCCTGTGTCCCGCGCAACTGGATGTAGTCGCGCGCAAGCTCTGCGACGCTGCTGAGCAGTGCACCACGTCGGGCTTCGTTTGAAACCGCCACGGATGCACTGGCCGACTCCACCGAACGCCGTACCGCGCCCCACAGATCGAGCTCCCAGGAGGCGTCGAATCCGACCTGGTAAACATCGAATGGCGCAAGCGTTCCGCCCCTGATGCCGCCGGTCGTGTTTCCGAACGCGCCATTGGCGCCCAATGCGTTGGGCGAATTGGAGAATACGCCGAGATTGCTCGCCTTCTGGCGGGTGTAGGAGCCATTGGCGTTCAACGTTGGGAACTGCGCTGCACCGACAATGCCAAGCTGGGCCCGCGATTCCGCGATCCGCACGCCGGCGATCCTCACGTCCAGGTTCTCGCTAACGACCCGATGTTCCAGCTTCGTCAGCAACGGATCCTTGAACAGTTTCCACCAGGTCGGATCGATCGGTTCAGCGACCGCCACACTCGCCTCTCGCGGAATCGGCTCGTCCTTCTTGGCGAACCACGAAGCAGGCGACAGCCATTCGGGCGGTGTGAAGTCCGGACCGACAGTGCAGGCGCCAAGGAGCAGCAGCAGGGGGACGGCGGGTATTCGCTTCAGCATCACCTTTTCCGGCTGCGCCCAGCGCCGCCTGTCACGGCGCTTCTAACAAGGGAAGCGCGGACGATGCCAGGGCTTGGCTATTCGCTTTCCTGCTATTTCGGCGGCCGTTGCCCAGCATCGGTTTCAGCTATGCCCAGATCTCGCAACAGGCGCTCGGCCGCGTCCTTCAGATCCCGAAAGAAGGATGACGGTTCTGGCGCCAACTCTGGACCAGCCGCGCGATACCGCGCCAACGCGTCCTGCGTGTGATCAAGGTCCAGCGCGAGTGGCCCGTCGGGCACGGACAAGGGCAGATTTCCGACGACACGGAACCGGACCAGCACTGTCCTTGCCTTGGCCAGCTCGTCGGCCAGTCGACCGACATCCGACTGTGTCGGCGCACAGACGACAGAGGCACCCTCCAACATACATGGCAACGTGGCCATTGCCCCGCCATCGAAGCGCATTTGTGCCGTCGCGGTCAGCGCCAGCAGTCCGCTCCAGGCGGTGTTCAGCGACAGCTCGCGCACCGCAACGACGGGGACAAGCCGCCCAGACCGCTGTTGCACCTCCAACGCCATGCCCACCTGGTTCTCAGCCGGCGCCACCAACCAGAGTTTGGTGCGCATACGGCAGGCCTGCACATCGGTCATAGGATCAGTCGCGCAGAACAGCAGCCAGGAGCCGATCAACTGCTCGAAGTGCGGCGTGTCTAACCTACGCGCCTGCGCGAGCGTCGATAGCGGACACAACGCGAAGGCCAGCAGCGCAGCGACGAGCCTCATCGCAATCGATAGCACGCGGCGCCGCCGACGGACCACTGGATCAGTGGCTGAGTTCGCGGGCCATCTCGTCGATGCCATTCACCGTCAACGGGTACATCCGTCTTTCCATTAGCTCGCTGGTCATGCCGATCGAGCGGACGTGTTGCCACGAGGCGCGGGGCGTTGGATTGAGCCATGCCGCGTTGCGGTAGTGCGAGGTCAGGCGTTCCAGCCAAATCCTCCCTGGCTCTTCGTTCATGTGTTCGACGCTGCCGCCGGGCATGGTGATTTCGTACGGGCTCATCGCCGCATCGCCGACAAAGATCAGCTTGTAGTCCGGGCCGTATTTGCGGATGACTTCGAAGGTCGAAATACGTTCGTCATGACGGCGACGATTGTTTCGCCATACCCGCTCATACGGGAAGTTGTGGAAGTAGAAATACTCCAGGTGCTTGAACTCCGAACGCGCGGCCGAGAACAGCTCCTCGGACAGCTTGACGAAATCGTCCATCGAGCCGCCGACATCGAGGAACAACAGCACCTTCACCGCGTTGTGCCGCTCTGGTACCAGCTTCAGGTCGAGCGTGCCGGCGTTCTTTGCCGTTGAACGGATAGTATCGGGCAGGTCCAGTTCGGTTGCCGCGCCCTGTCGCGCGAAGCGGCGCAGTCGGCGCAGCGCCAGCTTAAGATTGCGTGTGCCTTGCTCCACTGTGTCGTCAAGGTCACGGAAATCGCGCCGGTCCCACACCTTTACTGCACGTCGGTGCCGTGACTCGTGCTGGCCGATGCGGACGCCTTCAGGGTTGTAGCCGTAGGCGCCGAATGGCGAGGTGCCGGCGGTGCCGATCCACTTCGACCCGCCCTGGTGGCGTTCCTTCTGCTGTGCGAGCAGTTCCGCGAGGCGCTGCATCAAGGCCTCGAAGCCACCCAGCGACTCGATCTTCGCCATCTCCTCCGGCGTCAGGAATTTTTCCGCGAGCTTGCGCAGCCATTCTTCCGGTAGATGGCGTGGCAACACCCCATCTTCGCTCTCCAGCCCCTTGAAGCACTGAGCGAACACGCGGTCGAACCGATCGAGGTGCCGTTCGTCCTTCACCAGGGTTGCGCGGCTCAGATAGTAGAAGTCATCGACGCTCCATTCAGCCACGCCCGCCTTCATCGCGCCGAGCAGCGTGAGGTACTCGGTAATCGATGTCGGCAATCCTGCCTGGCGCAGCCCCTCGATGAGATGCGCGAACATCAGGCGCCGCGTCGTGCCAGGAATGCCAAACGCTCGAACAGGTGCACATCCTGCTCGTTCTTCAACAGCGCACCATAGAGCGGAGGGATCACCAGGTGCTTCTCATTGGTGCGCAGCGCCTCGACCGGCAGGTCCTCCACCATCAGCAGTTTCAGCCAATCCAGCAGTTCAGCCGTACTCGGCTTCTTCTTCAGTCCCGGCACCTCGCGGATCTGAAAGAATACGTTGAGCGCTTCACGGGTCAGGTCGTGGCGCAGGTCGGGATAGTGCGCCTGAACGATACGCTCCATCGTCGTGCGATCCGGGAAGCGGATGTAGTGGAAAAAGCAACGGCGCAGGAAGGCGTCCGGCAGCTCCTTTTCATTGTTCGAGGTGATAATGACGATCGGCCGGTGCCTGGCACTAACGGTCTGGCGCGTCTCGTAGACGAAGAAGCGCATACGATCGAGTTCCAGCAGCAGGTCGTTGGGGAACTCGATGTCTGCCTTGTCGACTTCGTCGATCAGCACCACCACCGGCTGTTCTGACTCGAATGCGTCCCACAGTTTGCCACGGACGATGTAGTTGGCGATGTCGTGCACGCGCGGGTCGCCTAGCTGTCCATCGCGCAGCCGCGACACCGCATCGTACTCGTAGAGGCCCTGTTGTGCCTTGGTGGTGGACTTGATGTGCCATTCGATCAACTCGAGCCCGAGGGACTCCGCAACTTCGTGGGCCAGGACGGTCTTGCCGGTGCCCGGCTCGCCCTTCACCAGCAAAGGGCGCTGCAATGTCACGGAGGCGTTCACCGCCACTTCCAGGTCGCGGCTGGCAATATAACGTTCGGTGCTCTTGAATGCGGCGCTCACCCTAGGCTCCTTCCTGCCATCGTCGGAATGAGTGTCAGGCCATTGTGGCGAAGTCGCAAGCTGTCCGCTTTACGGCGAGCGCCTGCTTTGACCGAACAGGATCTACCCGCGAAATGCCGCGAACGCCTCGTGCTCGGTGGCATACAGCTTGATCAGGCTGTCGAAGCCGGCGGTCACGAGGACGTTGCTAACCCTCTGGCTGGCGTTGCAGATCTTCAGCTCGCCAAGCTTCTCCTGCAGCAGCTTCGCCCCACGCAGAATGACGCGGAGCCCGGCGCTGCTGACATAGTCGAGCTGCGAGAGGTTGAGGACGATCCGCTTGTCGCCGCCCTGGACGATCTCGACAAACCGATCGCCTGCGTCACCCGATGTATGGCTGTCGAGCCTGCCACTCATGCCGACAACCAACATGTCGTAGACTTTGCGCGTCGTGATCTCCATGGCCAAACCTCTACCAGTTGGCGCTCGTATATCAGGCGGCGATCCCTTCTATCGGCGCCAACGGCGATCGGCCGCGGATCATGTCGGCCGCTTTCTCGGCAATCATCATCGTGGTGGCGTATGTGTTGGCCGACGGCATGCTTGGCATGATCGAGGCGTCGGCGATGCGCAGCCCTTCCATCCCATGCACGCGAAGCTGATCGTCGACCACCGTTGTCGGATCGGTCGCGGGTCCCATCCTTGCCGTGCCGATCAGGTGATAGGCGGTCGAGCCGTAGCGCCGGGCATAGTTCATCAACTCATCGTCGCTTCGCACATCCGGGCCGGGGAGTTGATCACCGGCAAAATACTGCGCGAGTTGCGGCGTATGCAGCAAGGCCTGTGCCAGACGCATGCCCGACAGCAGCACCCGCCGATCCATCGGGTCGGCCAGATAGTTCGGCTGGATCATCGGGTCGGCGAACGGGTCGGCCGAACGAGCGCGCACAAAGCCGGTGCTCTCCGGCCGATGCTGCCATACACCGCACGTCATCCCCGGATAGTCATCCAGCATACCGACGAAGCCCTCTTTGTAGCTCGCGGGGCTGAACACACCTTGCAGGTCAGGCTGGTCCAGGGTCTCGTTCGATTTCCAGAACCAGTGCACCAACGAAGGGCTCAACGCCAGGATCGAGGGTTTGCCCATGGCCCAGCGGGCGATCTGCTTCGCCAGCCCAAGGCCGCGCGACAGCTCGTTGATCGTCACGCTGTTCTTCACGCGTGCCACCAGTCGCACGGCGTAGTGGTCGCGAAAATTCTCGCCTACGCCCGCCAGCTCGTGCACCACCGGCACGCCGATCGATTGCAGCAGCGGTGCCGGGCCGACGCCGGAGATCTGCAGCAGCTTGGCGGTGTTGGCCGTGCCGCAACACAGGATCACCTCGCGCCGTGCCCGCACCACCTCGTGCTCGCTGCGGTCGCGATCGTTGACATAGCGCACACCCACCGCACGCTTGCCGTCGAACAGCACCGCGGCGGCGCGGGCATCGGTTCGCACCTCCAGCCGCCCGGTTGCCTTCGCCGGATGCAGGAACACGCGCGCGGCCGAATGCCGCCAGCCGCGGTAGATCGCCCGCTGAAAATAGCCGACGCCCTCCTGCCTGTCGCCGCTGTTGTAATCGACGCAGCGCGGCAGCCCCATGCCGACCGCGCCCGCAATGAACGCCTCGCAGATCGGATGGAACCAGTCGATGTCGGTGACCGGCAGGTTGCCCGCTCGCCCGTGGATACGGTCGTCGGCGATGCCGATGCGTCGTTCGGTCCGCTTGTAGTAGGGCAGCATGTCGACATAGCCCCAGCCGCGATTGCCGCGCTGCGCCCAACTGTCCAAATCGGCGCGCTGACCGCGGTTGTAGATCATGCCGTTGATCGAGCTGGACCCTCCCAGGGTCCGCCCCTGCGTGGTGGGAATGGGCCGGCCCCCGCTGCCTTCGGACGGCTCGGTCTTGAACTGCCAGGTGAAGTCCGGGTTGAACAGCATCTTGATGAACCCGGCCGGCACGTGGATGTACGGGTGCCGGTCGGGCGGCCCTGCCTCCAGCACGCATACCGTCGCCCCCGGCGTCTCGGTCAGGCGGTTTGCCAGCACCGAACCCGCGGCGCCGCTGCCGACGATGACATAGTCGAACGAGTCGCCGTCCGGCATGCGCTTCCCCCGGTGTTTGATTGTCGCGTCGCGTCATCCTAAGCTGGCGCCGTACGTCAATCCAAGCCGGGTGGGAGGGACACATGGAGTATGTCTGCGATGCTCCGGGTGACAGGACCTGGTTTCGGCTGGTCAGCGAGGGGGAGGCCGCGGCCGAATCCGAGCAGATGCGCCACGCCGTAGAGAAATATTTTCGGCGCGAATGGGACAAGGCGGCCGAGAGCTTCAAGCCGTTGACTTCCGTCTACATCGAGCAGGACATCGGCAAGGCCTCGCACATTCAGCGCGAGATGCCGTTGTTCCTGACGTTGCGGGATGGCGAGGGCGCCCCGCTGGTCACCGCGATGCTGCCGTCTGGCGGTCGTCGCGACCGGTCGTTCGGCTGTATCATCGTCGGGCCCGCCAACGGCGACCCCTACAAGCAGCACGCCGATGCGATCGAGGCTCTGGCCGAACATTTCGATCTGTCACTCGATCGAGCGCACTGCTATCCGTATCGCCGCGAATGAATCCACAGAGGAGGTAGCCGCGAATGAGCACCACACTCGAACAGTTCGCCGCCAAGTGTAAGGACGCGCTGAAAAGCCAGCCGGGAACGGCTGGACGCCAAGCGGTGCGCGGGCTGGTATCAGATGTGCTGAAGGAGCCGGAATTCGTTGCCAACTACATCCCCGAAGGCACGCCGGAGCGCAAAGTTCTTTACGAGGATCCGGAACTGGGGTTCGCTATCCTGGCGCACGCCTATGTCGGCGCGAAGAACAGCAAGCCGCACGACCATGGCCCCTCTTGGGCGATTTATGGCCAGGCCGCAGGCGAGACGATCATGACCGACTGGGAATGCCTGTCACGTCCGACCGAGACCGTGCCTGGCAAGGCAAAGCACATTCGCGACTACACGATGAAGCCGGGCGATGCATACCTGTATGATCCGGGCGTGCTGCACTCGCCGCGCCGCGAGGGTTCCACTCGCCTGCTGCGCATCGAGGGGATCAATATGGAGAAGGTGAAGCGCTTCCCGTACGACGCGGTGGATACACTCAGTCCGGCCGCAGAGTAGAGGTGAAAGCGTCCCCCTCCCCTTGCGGGAGGGGGTTAGGGGGAGGGGGCAGGGATAATCTGCTTCTCCTCGATGACGTAGCTCTTGATACGGCCGATGAACAACGCGCCGTCGTCGGTCAGGCGC
>JBKPSV010000214.1:0-7839 GCA_046735215.1 Pseudomonadota bacterium
GCGTCCCGCACCAGCCCGCGCAGCACGTCCACATCGCGCGCCTCGCGCAGATCGAGATGCGCCGACAGCTTGCCGTGCCCGGTGTCGAATTCCTGGTAACCGAGATTTGGGAGATGCGGCGCGGTGATCTTCAGCACGTCCGCCCCGTGCTCCGCCAAAGTCCGCGCACAGGTCGGGCCGGCGAGAACGCGCGTCAGGTCAAGCACGCGGATGCCCGACAGCGGACGATTGCCGGGCGGCAGCGGCGCGGGTCGAGCATCGCCGATGCGCACGATCTCCATCAGCGGCAGCGACGCTATCGCCGCTGCCTGCGGATGTTTCGCCCACTCGGCGTGCGTTCGTACCATGCCGCCAGCGCCCTTGGCGGCGATGATCGCCTCCTCGAGATCCTGCGCATTCCAGTTCAGCACCGCCTTGGCCACGGCATCGCGATCTTCCGATACGCCCAGTACGCTGAGTGCCGCGGCGCGATGGTTCGGGAAGTTGCAGTGCAAATAACTCCAGCGGCTGTCCTTCGTCGGATAGACGCCCATGATGGAGTTGCGGCGCGCGGACACCTCGCCGTCGCCGAGCTGCATGTAATGGCCGCTGCGCAACGACGCAGTGGCGCGCCGCACATCGACGCCGACCGACTGTCGGCGCCCCGTCCGCATCTCCCAAAGATCGGCCGAGGCCAAGCCGGTTGCCGCGAGCGTTGCCGAGCCGGCGACGCCGATGCGGAACGGCGTCGGCAGGATCGGGTCAGTGCCACCGGTGAACGCCACGGTGCTGGCGCGATCGGCGGACAGGCCGGCCGCGGGCAGGATCGAGCGAAGGGCGTCTGTTGGCATGGCCATCACCTCCCCAGCGTATGTGATCGGTGCAGAATGGCGCGGCTGGTCGATGTGATGCAATCTCGCCGCCCTCAACGCTTCGACAGGCAGGTGGACATGCGCATCGGCACGATGATCCGATTCACGCCCAGCGACGACCCGCAAGACCGGCTGTTGGATCGGGTCGCCGACTATGCACGCCGCATCGAGGCAGCCGGCTTTCCTGGCATCTGGGTGGGTGATTCACTTGGCCGCGGTCGGCCGACGCTGGACCCGCTTGTTGAGTTGGCAGTGCTATCCGCGGTCACCAGTAAGGTGGAATTGGGAATCGGCGTGCTGCAGTTGCCTTTGCGTCACCCGATCGAGCTGGCGCACCGGGTGCAGTCGGTGCAGGCGCTGTCGGGCAACCGTCTGGTCCTTGGCGTCGGCAGCGGCTCGACCAAGGACGACTTCGATCTGCTGGGTTACGATTACGACAAGCGGTTCGGCATGCTGCGTTCGCACTTGCGCAGCATGCAGGCGAGCTGGCGCGGCGAATCAGCGCTGTCCACTTGGCCGGGGTGTGCGGGCGGGCCGCCGATCCTGATCGGCGCATGGCGCAGCCATCGATGGATCACGTTGGCAGCGAAGGAATACCAGGGCTGGACGCCGTCAGGGCGCTATAGCAGTTGGGAGGATCTGGAAGCAGGCATGCGCGTCTTCCGCGAAGCCGGCGGCACCAATGCGGTGCTCGCCAACTGCGCGGTCGATCTGAACAACCGATCCGGTTCCGCCGAATTGGCGAAGGTTGCGGAACCGGCCCTGATTGGCTCGTTGGACGAGGTGCGCACCAAGCTTAGGCGCATGCAGCAGATCGGCTTCGACGAGGTGCTGCTGGTATCGCACCACGCCGTGCTGGATGACATCGAGCGGGTACGTGACCTGCTCTGATCAAAATTAGCGCGGCGTGCCGGTATCGTTGGTCGTCTGGTTGGGGGCGTTTGGCGGCGGATTGTAGTTCGGCTGCGTGTTGGGGTTCGGTGGCGGGTTGTAATTGCTGCCGTAGCGCTGGTTTGGCGGCTGGCCGTTGGTGTCCTGGTTGTAGCTCTGGTTGGTATTCGTCCCGAGGTTCATCGCGCTCAGCGTCGGCTGATCAAGCTGACCGGTGGCGTTCAGGTTGTGCTGCTGCTGGTAGTCGCGGACCGCCGCTTCGGTCTGCGGGCCCCAGACGCCGTCCGCGCGACCCTTGTAGGTCCCTGCCTGGCTCAGGTTTTGCTGCACCTGCCGGACCATGTCGGGCGTCAATTGACTGCTCTGCCAGCCGGACGCAGCTTGTGCCGAGCTGGAACTTGGTGCAGCCGCATAGCTTCTGCTGGCAGTAGCCGCACTGCCGTTCCTGTTGCTGCCGCCGAACATCGAGCAGGCGGGAAGTAGGGCGACGCCGGAAAGCGCCAGAAGCGCTGCGAGATTGTTAGCCTTCATCGGTGGGGTCCCCTCCGGAGGTATGGTCGCCCGAATAAACCGGGGGCAGGGGCCCTGGTTGCCGACAGGAACCGTAAATTGATGCCGGCTACGCCGCCTGCACCGTTGCGGATCGGGACCGTGGTATGCGCCGCACCAGCGAGAGCCAGGCGCTTCGCCGCTGAGTCGCCTGGGCGGCCAGCGTGCCGGCACGGGCAGCGTCACGTGCGCGTGAAGCCAATTGCTGTCGCAAGGCGCCGTCGCGCAGCAGGCGTGCGAGCGCGACGAACCATGCATCCGGATCGTCCGGCAGCAGCCATCCGGCCTGCCCGTCGGCTGGGCTGTCTCGATAAACCACACTGTCCGACGCCAGGATGGGCAACCCCATCGCGGCATAGTCCAAAGCCTTCAGCGCCGATTTGCAGCGATTGAATGGCGTGTCAGCAAGCGGTGCGATGCCGATATCCCAGTGCTGCTGCGTGATCCAGTTGACGAAGCCTGGGTAGCTGGATGTCGCATGCACCGGCATGCTTACACGGTTCACCCAGGCGGGCATGTCAGGCTTGCTGCTGATGCCCAGGAGATCGATCGAGATGAAGTCGCCGAACACAGCCTTGAGTCGTGCGAGAGCCACGTCGACGACGGCAAGATCGGCGTCGTGGGTCATCGTGCCCATGAACAGCACGCGCAACGGGCCTTCCCGCGGCGCGACCGGCGGCGTCCCGGCCAGCCAGAGTCGCTCGTCGATGCCGTTCTCTATGACCAGCAAGTCCTCGCGAACCTTGCCCAGTGCGCTCGCCAGCGCTCCTGTCGAGACCCATACCGCATCCGCTTCCCTAACCAGACGAGACACCAGCTTGGTCCGGGGCCGCAGCAGTTCGGCGTCTGGGTGATCGCGCGGTATGCGCCGCAGGTCGTCGTCGAGATCGTAGAGCAGTGGAATGTCGTATCGGCGACAGTGCCGGATCAGTGCCTCGGCGGCATCCAGGCCGCCCACGGCAAACCGCTGCGTCACCACGACATCAGCTTGATAATTCAATGCCTCGTCGGCGTCCGCGAGCACGACATCAAAATCGCCACCGATCTTCGGATGAGAAAGCGGCTGCAACAAGCGGATATACGCACAGGGTGTCAGCACACCGCTGTTGAACCGCTCGGGGATCACGATCACACTGACCCGCCCATTGCGCCGCAGGTCCACCAGATGGCGCGCGGCACGTATTGAGGGTGCGCGTACATAGTGTTCCGCGTAATAGTCCGCAACCGGTTTGCGTGGCTTGGCCATCATCCTGCGCGGTCGCCCCAACTCCTCGCGCACCTGTTCGAACACGCCGATCCACTCCTCGGCTGACGCCTGCGGATCAACCAGCCACGTCATCGGCCGTTCCGCCAAACGCTCGGGCAACGCGCCGATATTGGCGGCAACGATCGGCAGGCCGCTGTCGATCGCAGCACTCAGCGTATAGCTGTAGGTTTCAGGCCACTGTGCCGGCAGCCACAGCACGTGCGGCTTTACCTTTACGATCAGCGCGGGCAGTTGCGATTCTTGGTATTCGCCGGTGATGGTGATCGGTGCCTGCGGCAGTTCCCGCTCGGCCCGACCGATCACGTGAATTGACAGTCTGGCCGGATTGCGGACTGAGGCCACCGACAACACACTGACGGCGCCCTTGTGGTAGGCGAGCACACCGATCACCGCCACTCGCAACGGGCCTCTGGCGACCGGGCGCGGTGACAGCTTCCAAGGCCCGACGATCGGCTCGTGCGGGACTACGATCGCTTGGTGATCGAGGCCGTAGCGGGTCAGTCTAGCGCGCACGTCCTCGCTCGCGCAGAAGACCCTGTCGGCTTCCAGGAACTGCCAGGCATTGCTCGCGCGCCACGACACGATGTCGCGTGCGCCATGGCTCGCGCGGTTGGCGATGCAGGCGTTGCACGCCGCAATGTCCGGCTCACCGCAATATCTGCCTTGCAGCAGGGGCAGCAGATTCACCTGCGGGCAGATTGCGAAATAGTCGTGCACCGTCACGTCGAATGGCACGCCTAACCGGTGCAGCAGCGCGCGGGCGTCGATATCCATACTCATCAGGTGATGGATATGCGCGCGCGTCACGTTTGCCGATTGCAGCACCATCACCAGATCGGACAGCCGATCCGCCGGCAGTATAAGTTCGGGATGGCCTGGCAGCGTCGGAACCGACAGCGCTGCGCCACGCACAGTCGACGCCAGCAACAGGCAGTTGACCTTGCCGTCGATGCGCCTCACCAGGTCGTCGATGTGACGCCGTACGCCGCCGCCGAGATCGTGTGCCAACATCAGGATCGTCGGCCGCCCCGAGCGGCGCAACAGCTCCAGGCTGACCGCAAAGCGGTACGGACCCACGCATCACGCCGGACATGCTCGGCGACGATGTGCCTGTAGTTCGGATACCGGCGCGTGAGCACCGTCATTCCTGCGTCCGCGGCAGTCGCAGCGCCGGCACCGAAGCTGACCGAGCCCTGGTGATATACAAACGTATCGCAGGCGAGGAGGTGTCGCCAGCCGTGCTTCGTCGCACGCAGGCAGAAGTCGTTCTCTTCGCCATAGCCGCGGCCGAACGCTTCGGCGTCGAACGGCCCAGTCTCGGCCAGCGCCGCACGGCGGATATACATGCAGAATCCGACGCTGGTCGGTACGGACACACTGCGTCCGGCGTTCGCCGAACGACACGCGACATCCAATTCAGCTACACCGAGACCGAATGCCGGCAGGTTGGGTTCGTTGCTCGGATACCCGCAGATCGTTGCGTTATTGGAAAATGGCGATACCGAGGCCACACGTGGCGTCGCATAGGCATGGCCGGCGAGGCGCGCCAGCCACCCGTTGGGAACTTCGGTGTCGTTGTTCAGCAGCACGACGTCGTTCGTCCCGGCTGCCTCGATGCCCCGGTTGACCGAGGCGACGAAACCGACGTTTCGCCGGTTGCGCAGCAAGACGATGCGGCCCTTGGTGGCCTGCGTATCCAGCCAGGAAGACAATTTGGGCTCGGGCGAACGGTCGTCGATCACGATCACCCGGCCCTGCGGGCGTTCCGGATCCCGCAGGACCGACTCGATGCAGCGCCGGGTCTCGGTTAGGCCACGATAGACCGGGATGACCACGTCGACCACAATGCCGTGCGGCGCGGTGGGCGACGCAGCACCACTCGGCAGGTAATCGCGAATGGTGACCGGCTTTTCGGTGAGCCAGCCGCGCGCCACGCCATAGCGGAGGTGATACAGCAGAGGATTGCCGGCGGCCTCTGGATGCTGGCCCACATAGTAGGTGGCATCGAAGCGGGGATGAGGATTGCGCAGTTCCGCAGCACCCGTCTGCAGATAGTGCACCAGCGGGTGATGTCCTGCGTTCGCAACATCCGGGTAATGTGCCAAGTACCAGGCGCAGTCGAAGAAGCGATTCGGGTCGCGACACTCGGCTGCGCCGAAGTGGACAAAATGCAGGAGGGGATCGGTGCCCGAATGGACGACGTCGGGGTACCGCGCCACGTACCAGTCGGGATCGAAGAAACCAGACAGCGCGTCGCCCAGTTCAGCGAGCGCCGATCGTCTCGACGGATCCTGATCGGGCAACATTCCCCCCAGTTTCTCCCCGGTCTGCCTGGCCCGGTCAATCTTATTCTTGCCGGAGCGGTCCGGCTCGGTTCGCTCGGAGCAATTCTGTATCCGGTCGGCGGCCGCACCCTTCTGCATGTATCGGGGCCGGACTGAAGCTGACGCCGACGCCGACGGATAGTGACCAAATACCACAATGAGGCTATGATTTGAACGGTTTGGTAGCGGTTCAATGGTTCAGGCGCGCCCTGATAGGTCCGCCACGGGTGCGGAGCATTCCCATGCCTTCCTCAAGCACGTCGAAACCACGCGGCACATCAGGCGGACGGAAGCTTGTCGCGGTGCTCTACGCAGACATGGTGGGGTACAGCCGACTGATTGCAGCTGATGATGTAGGTGCCATCCAGCGGCTGAAGGCTCTGCGTGCGAACCTAATAGACCCGGCTATCAGGAGCATGGCGGCAGCATCGTCCAGACTGCCGGCGATTCCTTGCTGACGACGTTCGACAGCGTTGATGGAGCAGTCCGCTGCGCTGCGAGTATCCAGCATCAGGTTCCGCAATATGATGGCGACCAGCCATCTGACCGCACCATCCGCTTTCGCGTTGGGATCGATATAGGCGATGCGATTCCCGATGGGACGGACTTGCATGGGGACGCCGTGAACGTCGCAGTGAGACTGCAGACCGAGTGCCCGCCTGAGGGCGTATGTGTCTCGCGTGCCGTGCACGACCAGGTCCGTGGCCGGGTTGGTCTCGCATTCGAATCGATCGGACTACTGACATTAAAGAATATCGCGCAACCTGTGGAGGCGTTCGTCTTACGGCCCCCAGCCCCAACTGCGGTCAGGCACATCGAGTCGGTGCTAGCACACCACGCTGACGCGTTGCCGCTGCCGGACAAGCCATCGATTGCCGTCCTGGCCTTCACCAACATGAGCGGCGACTCGGAGCAGGAATACTTCGCTGACGGTATCGCCGATGAGATTATCACCGAGCTGTCGCGCAATCGCTCACTGTTCGTCATCGCCCGCAATTCGAGCTTTACCTACAAGGTCCGAGCGGTCGACATCAGACAGGTGGCTCGTGAGCTGGGCGTGCGCTACGTGCTGGAAGGTAGCGTGCGCTGCGGCGGTGGACGGGTTCGCGTGCTTGCCCAGCTTATTGACGCCGGGACCGGTAACCATATCTGGGCGGAGCGCTATGACCGACCTCTGGAGGATGTATTCGCGGTACAGGACGAGATCGCCAGGGCGGTGGTCGCGGCGGTGCACCCGGCAGTGTCAGATGCGGAGCAACGGCGCGCTTTGCGTAAGCCCACGGAAAGTCTCAGTGCCTGGGAAGCTTATCAGCGCGGTCTGTGGCACATGTCGAGGTTCGGTGGCACTGACGGCCAACAAGCGTTGCGGTTCTTTGAGCGTGCAATCAGCCTGGATCCGACCTTCGCCGCCGCCTATGCGAATCTGGCGCTCGCGTATACCGAAGCAGGTACGATACATGCCTTGTATCCGCTGGATGAGACGATTGTGCATGTAAAAGCGGCGGCGCAGAAAGCCGTTGAATATGATCCGAGCGATGCCGACGCTCACGCTACACTCGCATTCGCTACTATGCTTGATGGGACCCGTGACGGTGTCGCCGAACGAGTTGCGCTCGCTCTCGCCTACAATGCAAACTCGTCTTGGGCGAATGGAATCCAGGGACTGATACTGGCCTGGAGTGGCCGTGAATCAGAGGCACGTGAATACCTGAAAATAGCCATTCGACTCAATCCGCGCGATCAGCGCGTCGCGCTATTCATGCACCAGATTGAGGCGTCCTATTATTTCGAACGCGACTAAGCCAACGCCGCTGAAGCCTCGAGGCAGGCGATAGCCGCTTATCCAGGCTATGCGCAACCCTACCGCTGGTTGGCAGCAGCCCTCGGGCAGCTTGGCAAAACCGCTGAGGCGCGGGAGGCAATGCAGAAAGCCATCGCCGTCTCACCCGAGGGCTTC
>JBKPSV010000215.1:0-9216 GCA_046735215.1 Pseudomonadota bacterium
TCGCTCAGGCTGTAGCGGTCACGCAGTTCTTGGTAGGTCTCCGGCATCACCTGCATCAGGCCCATGGCTCCGGCGGGCGAAGTGATCAGTTGGCCGTTCAGGTATTCGTTACCGCCAGACTCGACGCGCATGACAGAGCGGACCCAGACTTCGGGCACGTCGAAGCGCGCGCTGGCCTCCCGGATGTAGGGCCCCCACGGGTCCTCCGGTGGGCCAGGTGGCACATAGTTGCTGCGGGCGTGCGCGGCGTAGCGGGCGGCTTGTTGGGTGGCGTTGGTGCGCGGCCCCTGGCTGGCACAGGCGGCAAGCAAGGCGAGGAGTGTAAGGGTGCCGATACCGCGCAGCGCAGCGACGCTGGGAAGGATGAGACGGTTCCGGCGTGTCATACCAGGCAGGACCTCCGAACGTTAGGGCGCGGCAGAAATAGCCGGAGGGCACGACGGCCGGGTGGCCGCCGCTCAGGTAACCGATCAGGAATCGAGCCTAAGCCCTTAACCCAAATCGAAGTTCTAGGCAAGGTCGTCTCGCCCTGGCGGGCAGAGGACCGGGAATTGCAGTGCGCACGTTGCAATTTTGCATCCACAGCGGGCCGGCCGGGTGGCCGCTGCCCGCCGGCGAATCGGCAAGAACTGCGCTGTGCTCCGGCCTATCGACCCGGGCGAGCCGCGATCGGCGCCAACGGCTGCGACCGTCCGGCTGCGGATACTTGGCCAACCGGTTCGGATCGGCTATCGCCCCGACTCAATGAGCTCCACTGTGCACGATCCCGTCGCCCGGGCGGGCGTCCTGGACTTTCGCGGGCAAATGTCGCTCGCCTCGCGCAATAGGTGGGCGGCAATGGACATTGTCGAAGGGCTGAAACTCTGGCCCCTGGCCAGGTCGCTCGGTTGGCTCGACATCCGTCTGCGTTACCGTGGCTCGCTGCTCGGGCCTGGCTGGCTGACATTATCGACCGCCGTGATGATCGGCGCGCTGGGCGTGCTGTATTCGACGCTGTTCCAGACCGACATCCACGATTACCTGCCATTCCTCGCGCTGTCGCAGATATTGTGGACCTTTCTCGCCGGCATGGTGAGCGAAGGCTGCTCCTGTTTCACCCAAGCAGAGGGCATGATCCTGGCGGCTCGCATGCCCCTGTTCCTGCACGCCTTGCGCACGCTGGTGCGCAATGTGCTGGTGCTGGCGCACAACATCCTGGTGCTGGTCGCCGTCTACCTGTACTTCCAGATCAACCCTGGTTGGACCGCGTTGCTATCACTGCCGGGCGTGGCGGTGTGGATCGTTGACATGCTGGCGGTCTGCCTGCTGCTTGGTGCGTTCTGCGCCAGGTTTCGCGATGTTGGCCCGATCATTGGCAGCATCATGCAGATCGCCTTCTTTCTGACACCGGTGATCTGGCAGCCTGAACAGCTTGGGCCCAGTCAGTGGACGCTGCCATTCAATCCGTTCTTCGCGCTGCTTGAAATTGTCCGCGCGCCATTGTTGGGCTCTGTGCCGTCACTCACGGTCTGGAAAGCTGCCCTGTTCTACAGCGGAATTTTATGCGTGGTGTCGTGGCTGTTCTTTGTGCGCGCGCGTGGGCGCGTGCCTTTCTGGATGTGATGGCCATGCGTGAGGATGCACGCATCGACATTCACGGTGTCTCCGTGTTCTTCCCGCTGTACCACGGCAGCAGTCGCAGCCTGAAGAAGACGGTAATGGCCGCCGCCTCCGGACGATTGGGCAAGGACATGCAGCAGCGCGTGGTGGTGCAGGCACTTCGCGACATATCCTTTGCGCTGACCAGCGGCGATCGGCTGGGCCTGATCGGCATGAATGGTGCAGGCAAGACCACTCTGTTGCGCACGCTCGCCGGGATTTACGAGCCGGTCATGGGGCACATGCGGATCAAAGGCAGCCTCAACTCGCTGCTCGATCCGAACCTCGGCATGAGTGTGGAGCTGACGGGACGCGAGAATGTGCTGCTGCGCGGTCTTTACAATCGGCTGTCGCGACCGGAGATCAGCCGGCTCGAAGAGGATGTCGCGACGTTCGCCGAACTCGGCGACTTCATGGACCTGCCGATCCGCACCTACTCATCGGGCATGGTTATGCGGCTTGGCTTTGCCATGGCGACCGCGATCCGGCCGCAGATCCTGCTGATGGATGAGTGGTTCATGGTGGGCGATGCCGAGTTCCGCGAAAAGGCGCAGGTGCGGCTCGAGAACATGGTGCGGGGGGCGGAGATCCTGGTGATCTCGACGCACGACACCAGCGTGGTGCGCAACTGGTGCACGCGCGTGCTGTGGCTGGATCAGGGACGGATTCATCTGGATGGTACGCCAGACGAGGTGCTGAAAGCTTATCTTGGCCACAGGCTGGCGCCACTCGAGGCGGAACGGGTCTGACGGTGGCCATACTGCCGCTCTCGGATCTGACCGTACTTGAATTCAGCCACACCGTGATGGGACCGTCCTGTGGGGTTATGCTTGCCGATCTGGGCGCCGATGTGATCCGGGTGGAACCGGCGCCCGACGGGGATCGCACACGACGGCTGCACGGTTTCGCCACCGGGTTCTTCCGCTATTTCAATCGCAACAAGCGCAGCATCTGCGTCGACGTGAAATCGGATGAAGGTTTGGCAGTTGCGCAGGACCTGGTGAGGCACGCGGATGTCCTGCTCGAGAATTTCGGCCCAGGCACGATGGACCGACTCGGGCTTGGCTGGGAAGCGGTGCACGCGATGAACCCGCGGCTGATCTATTGTGCCCTGAAGGGTTTCCTGCCGGGGCCGTACGAACATCGCCCGTCGCTTGACGAAATCGCGCAGTACATGACCGGCCTTGCCTACATGACCGGGCCGCCTGGTCAACCGCTGAGGGCGGGATCGTCGGTGATCGATATCACCGGTGGGGTGATGGGAGCGCTTGCGATCCTCGCCGCGCTGCGACAGCGCGACAAGGATGGCGAAGGACGGCAGATCACCAGCGCGTTGTACGAGAGTTCGGCGTTTCTGGTCGGACAGCACATGGCGGGCGAGGCTGCGACCGGAACGCCGTCGCCGCCCATGCCGGCGCGTAGCGGCGCCTGGGGCATCTATGAAACGTTCGAGACGCTGAACGGCGAGAAGCTGTTCATCGGCATCACCTCGGACAATCACTGGCGGTCGTTCTGCGCTAAGTTCCAGCGTCCGGATCTACTGGCTGACGAGCGCTTCACCAGCAATGCCGACCGGGTGAGGAACCGCCCCGCATTGCGCGAAATCGTCGCCGCTCTCGTGCGGGACGTGGCGATTGCCGATCTCGAGCGGGTCATGGACGAGGCAAACATTCCATTCTCGGCGGTGCGTACACCGTCTGATCTGTTCGACGATCCGCAGCTGAACGCATTCGGCCGCACGCTCAAAGTTCAGATGCCGAAGGGCAACATTGCCAATCTGCCCGGATTGCCGTTCTGCATCGACAACGAGGCGCCCGCGCTGCGCATGCAGCCTCCAGCGGCGGGCGAACACACCGATGCCATCCTGCAAGCGCTGGGCTACTCAGCAGAGCGGATCAACGCCTTGCGGCGGGCGCTGGCGATAAGCTGACCGGACGCGGGCCTTAACCGAACCTTAAGGCCGCTGCGTCAATCGACACGGCCATGGTGGATCGAGCCGAGCGCGAACCGACGATGGAAGAGATCGTCGTCGCGCTGCGCGAGACGCGTCGCGCTGCCGGTCGCGTGCCGCCTTTCGCAGTCGTTGGCGGCCAGCGCGACAACAAACGGGCGCGGGATCACGTCGAAGACTCACAGAGCGCGACCAATGTTGCCGAACTGCGCGACAACGAAATTCAACGGCTGCTCGATGAGAATTCTCGCCTGAACGAGCGTGTGATGTACTTGCTGAAGGTGATCGAGCAGGAGCAGCCGCGCGGCCGCGCGGACACCGCAGCCGAGGTCAGCCACGACGCAATCCTCCATGACATCAGAAAGGCTCTCGAAGACGAACTCCGACCTGTTCTCGACGTATTGCTGCGTCTGCTCGAGAAACTGCACGCCTCCCCGGTCAGGCGCGAGCCGCACAACGATGGCGGCATCATCGACCTTGACGCACGCGCTCAAGAGTAATCGCTCAGGAGATCTCCAATGGCCACCGCAGCCGCGCCGCAATCAGCCGTCAAAGGATTGGACCTTGGAACGAGCCGCATCGTGCTCGCCACTTTGAATGGACAGAAGGTCAACTTCACGCCGCAGCTTAATGCCTTCGTCGATATCCCCTACAGCAAGATGACCGAGCAGATGTTGACGCGCGAGAACATCCTGCACGAGGTCGAAGGATCGCACATCTATGCCTACGGCAATCGTGCCGACGAATTCGCCAAGTTTCTTGAGGGCGATACGCGCCGGCCGATGCAGAGCGGGCTGCTCAATCCGACCGAACCGAAGAACCTGCAGATGATCGAGTTGCTGCTCGGCCGCCTCTGCGGCAAGGCAAGCGATGGCGAAAAGCTATGCCTCAGCATACCGAGCGCTCCGCAAGACCGTGGCTCCGACCTGATTTACCACGAGCGCTCGGTGCAGGGCATCGTCGAAAAACTCGGATATCAGGCGCAACCGGTGAATGAAGGGCTCGCCATCGTCTATTCCGAGCTGAAGGACGCCAACTTCACCGGCATCGGCATGAGCTTCGGCGGCGGCATGTGCAACATCTGCCTCGCCTATCTCGGGCTTCCAGTGCTGACCGTGGCCACGACCAGAGCTGGTGACTACATCGATCACAGTGCCGCCTCGGTCACCGGCGAGACACCGACCACGGTGCGCCTGCACAAGGAAAACGCCGTCGAAAATGGCTTTGCACTCGACAGCGCCGAGGGTGGCGCGATCGACCGCGCTCTCTCGGTGTATTATGCCGACGTCATCGAGACGGCGGTGAGTGCGCTGCAGACCGCGATGGTCGAATCAAAGAAGCTGCCCCGCTTCACCGGCCCATCCCCATCGTGTGCGCGGGCGGCACGGCGATGGCGGGTAACTTCCTTGCCAATCTCAGCACGGCGATCAGTCGGACAAAGCTGCCGGTCGCGATCAGCGAGGTCACCATCGCCAAAGATCCCCTCAACGCCACCGCCAAGGGTGCGCTGGTCGGCGCCATGCTCAATATGTAAGCGCAAGGGTCAGCCGAAGCGCACGCAGTTGATCGGCGGCATATGACCGGCAACCAGCGTCCATGCATCACCGCCATCATCAGTGACCCATAGATGCCCGGTGGTGGATCCCATCGCGAGCCGTGTACCGGTCGCATCGACGGAAAGCGCGTGACGATACACCAGATCGTAGGCGTGTTGTTGCGGCAATCCCTCGGTCAGGACCTCGAACGATTGTGCACCGTCTCGCGTGCGCGCCACTGCGAGCCTGGCATCCACAGGTAGACGACACTCGTCCTTTACTCCGGGAACGAACCAGGCGGTGTCGGGATCATTCGGATGCACCGCCACGGCGAACCCGAACTTCGCGGGGCGGATGGTCGTGACCTCCTGCCAGGACTGCGCTCCGTCATTGGAGAGGAACACGCCGTTATGGTGCTGCACCCACAGTGTGTCCGGCGCCGCAGCGCACTGCACCAGCCGGTGGATGTCCTGCACTTCCGGCGCATGATTGCGCGGCGGGGGAAAGTATTCCGCATGCATTCCCTGGGAAGCAGCGCGCCAGTCGGCACCATCGTTGTCTGATCGCCATACGCCGCCGGTGGAAACCCCGATGGTGACGTGCGCAGAGTCGCGGGGATCGACGCAAATGGAAGCGACACCGGCATGGTCGAAGCCGCCGCCCATCCATTCCTTGCGTTCAGGCAGATCCCACAAGGCTTGGTTCAACGTCCAGGAGTCGCCGTGATCCTTTGACAGGAACAGCCCTCCCGGAATAGTGCCGCACCAGAGCCACCCGGGCCGATCCGCCCCGGCCGTCTCCAGACAGAACAGATACGACACACTCGCCCCGTCGATGTCGCTCTTGGGAAAGGCGGGCGCAGAAATCTCCTGCCAGCTCTTTCCGCCGTCGCGGGAGCGCTGCAGTTTTACCCCGAAATGCCCGAGCGCTTCAGCCGCGTAAAGCGCACCATCGCGCGGATCGGCTAGCAGCATCGAAATTGGATCGCCGAGAAAGTGCGTCGTGGCAATGGACCATTGGGCGTGAGTGCGCCGCAATTCAAACAGGCCCTTCTTGGTGCCGACCAGCAGCCGCTCGCTCATTCTCTATCCACCCGACAACGCCTGGAACACGAACAGCTCATCATCATCGTCGACCGGATCGCTGAGATGTTCGCGATCGACGATGCGCTCGCCATTCAAATAGATCGCCACGTGTTTGCGCACCCGATCCTGGTCATCCAGGATGTAGGATCGCAACCGTGGCTGAGCGGCGAACACGTGCTCCAGCACGGCTCGCACGTTTCCTCCTGGTGCGGTCTGCAGCGGGCAGTCAATGTGCCGCTGCAGATTCGCAGTGAAGGCGACCTGCGCCATGCGGCCTACATTGCCGGCACGATCACCATCCACGTTACGCCGAACTTGTCAGCGACCATGCCGAAGGTTTTCGCGAAGAAGGTCTTGCTCAGCGGCATCTGCACCTGCCCGCCATCCAAGAGTCCGTTGAACAGCCGCTTCGCTTCATCCTCGTCCCTGGCGTCGAGTGACAGGGCGAACCCCTGGAAGGATGGCTTGCCGGTGCAATGACCGTCGGAGGCCATGACCATGGTACCACCGATCCGCATCGACGCGTGCATGACCTTGTTCTCCGAGCCTGGCGGGACCATGCCTTCCGGGCAGGGTTCAGGGCTCTCGCTGAACCGCATCATCATCTCGACCTCGGCGCCGAGTGTCCTGCGGTAGAAGTCAATTGCCTCTTCGCAGCGTCCATCGAAAAACAGGTAAGGCTGAATCTGCATTGAGAGATATCCTCCACCGTGTGCATGACGGCCTTGTTACGCGCGCGGGCGCAATGTATACACCGTCCACACCAAGCTAGCAGACTCAGTGGACACTGTCCACATCCCTCGCGGAGCGGTGATGATGGATGCCATGCGCCAATTGCCGCCACGCCGCACATACCACCACGGAGATCTGCGCCAGGCGCTGCTGGAAGCCGGGATCTCGCTGGCGCGAGTCGGCGGACCAGAAGCCGTTGTGCTGCGTGAGGCGACGCGACGCGCCGGCGTGGTGCCCAACGCGGCGTACCGCCACTTCGTCAATCGCCAGGCATTGCTTCAGGCGGTGCGGGCAGCAGCGCTCTCGACGCTGGCTCTGGCAATGGAGAAAGAGCGAACGCGACAGTGCCGCGGGAAGCAAGGGATCGATGCCGCGCGCGCCAGCCTGCGCGCAATCGGCACCGCTTATCTCCGCTTTGCTCGGACCGAGCCAGGCCTGTTCCGCACCGCATTCGCCGTGCCGGGTGATCCGGAGACGACAAGCAATTCCGCCATGGCCGGCAGGAGCGGGCTCAACCCCTTCCAATTGCTCAGCACTGCATTGGACGAACTGGTACAGTGCGGCCTTCTGCCCGGGGAGCGCCGACCCGGTGCGGAATATGTCGCCTGGTCCGCTGTGCACGGGTTGGCGATGCTGGTGCTGGAAGGCCCGCTGCGCCGGCTGCCGCACGCGCACGTCCGCGGCATCGAACAGCGTCTGCTCACCATGGTCGAGCAAGGCTTGTAGCGGCTTTAGCCGCCGATCCGTGCGGTGACGATCACTCTTTGCCGTACGCAGGCGGGGAGCCGGCAAAGTCGCTGTATTCGTCTTTCGCTGCGAAATCGCTCAGCGTCAACAGATGGCGCAGCTCCCAGCAGTAGGTTCGTCGCAGCGCGATTTGCGCGTTGCCTGTTCGACCACTTCACCGGCCGGCCCAAGTTCCGTGCGATGGTCAGCGGGTGCTGGAATGACCGGAAGGCCACGAAGACGAATCGAACCGTCTATTCAGGTCCATGTCGCCGGCCTGCAGCACAAGTCGGCGAAGTGGTTGCGGCGGATGATGCAGCGCGTCGTCGGCGCAGATGAAGAGCAAGGAGCCGCCTTCGTAGAACCGCTCCACTACACCTTCTCGACCTGCCCGTATTCCAGCTCTACCGGCGTGGAGCGACCGAAGATTGACACGCTGACCTTCACCCGGCCCTTCTCTTCGTCCACCTCCTCCACCGTCCCGTTGAAGCTGGTGAACGGACCGTCAGCGACGCGCACCTGCTCGCCCACCTCGAACAGCACGGCCGGACGCGGGCGCTCTACGCCTTCCTGCGTCTGCTTCATGATCCGCTCGGCTTCGGCGTCACTGATGGGGGAGGGACGGGTCCTGCTGCCGAGAAAGCCGGTCACCTTCGGCGTGTTCTTCACCAGGTGCCAGGCGTCGTCCGTCAGGTCCATCTTCACCAGCACGTAGCCGGGAAAGAACTTGTGCTCGGCGTTGACCTTCTGGCCGCGACGCATCTCGACCACCTGCTCGGACGGCACCAATACCTCATCGATCTGGTCCGCCAAGCCCTTCTGTCCTGCCTGCTCCTTGATCTGCTGGGCGATCTTCTTCTCAAAGCCGGAATAAACGTGCACCACATACCAACGCTTGGCCACTTCAGCTGATCTCCTCAGACGCGCATGCCGAACAGGACACGGATGCCGATACCGATAAACTGGTCCACGAGGAAGAAGAACATGGCGGCAAGCGCCACCATGGCGAAGACCAGGCCCGTGGTCACCAGCGTCTCCTTGCGCGATGGCCAGGTGACGCGAGCCATTTCGGACCTCACCTCTCGCACGAATTTCGCCGGATCGACCGCCACTTTGTTCTCCAGCCCAGAATTTCGAGGACTATAGCGTGCTGGCGGCGCGCTGGCAGGGGTGGAGGGTCTCGAACCCCCAGCCTCCGGTTTTGGAGACCGGCGCTCTAGCCAATTGAGCTACACCCCTCGAGCCGCCCGCAACGGAGCCGGCGCATCCCGCTTCGCTCTGCCAGGGTCGACCGCAAGAGAACGGCCGCCAGGCGGCGGCCGATGTAGCGACTGCGGGACGTGATGTCCAGGCCGCGTTCTCCTTTCGTCCGCCCCGGGTGCTATTGCTTGTTGTTCGGGTAGTACGACAGTGGGCGCCGGGGCATCGGCGGACAGGCCTTGGGCTCATCAGGAGTGCCGCAATTTTCCGGGTCCGGCTGCGCGGCCATCCGGGTGTACGAAGGTGGGGGAGGAGGCGCGCCGGTGTATCCCGGACCAGGCCCGGTCGC
>JBKPSV010000216.1:0-10165 GCA_046735215.1 Pseudomonadota bacterium
ACCAGGGATCGACCAAAGCCCAGCCCGCCGATTGACCTCACCAATAGAGATGTCCGCGGCTTCCATCTCTCGACAGCCGGTTAGGATCAGCAATCGGGCGAAGCATCTTGGCTTGGGGTTGAGCTGCGCTGCAGCCCCCCACACTGCGCGCAGTTCGTGGTCGGTGAGAACACGCTCACGCGGCGCCGTGCCTGGCGCGATAGTCCCCGCACCCTTTCTGGGCAGCAATGGCGCCGGAATCAGGCCGAGAGCCTCACAGTGGTTCAGGAAGGCGGCACAGGTGCGGTATAGCATCGCGCCGACCGATGGCGAGCGCCGGTGCACCGCGCCGATCAGGGAAGTCCAGTCGGCACGGGTCGTCTCGACGAGCGGCCGTTTGCCAAGCCTGGGAACGATCTCCCGCTCGCACAGGCGGCGTACCTCTGATTGATATCGATCCGACCACTGCAATTGTTTTGCCGCCTGCCAGTCGGTCAGCGTTACGGCAACCGTTCTCAATCCCGCACGTGCTTCGCGGTCTGCGCGCGCGGTGCGACGTTCTGCGACGGGATCGCCACCAGCGTGGATATCGGCCAGTACGGCCATGGCACGTTTTCTCGCGGCGGCAATGCCCATGGAGGGCCAACGGCCGAGGGTCGGTTGCGTGCGCTTGCCGTCCTTCGTGCGGACCGACACGGACCACGTCGCCGTGCCTGCGGACGTCATGCGCAGGATCAGCAACGGCACTTTCGTGTCGTGGATGACAAGCCTGCCGCCGCTCTTCGGCGGCCGCAGCGCACGCAGCCAGGTGTCGGTGATTGCGGTCTGCATGGTATCCCTCCTGTCCGTGGATGCCGGGGTACAGGCATCCGCCGGGCATCCAAAATCGACGCGATGCAAGGATATTAGCCGATACGCCGGGATATCAGTAAGGTGCTGCTTTCGCCTAACTTCTGCGACTTTAATGGCGCGCCCTACTGGACTCGAACCAGTGACCCACAGCTTAGAAGGCTGTTGCTCTATCCAACTGAGCTAAGGGCGCCCAATCTGCATTCCGGCCACGGCCCAGAACGTCTCAACCATCGCGCATTTAGACGTTAATTTGCCCGCTGCCAATCGCTGGGTGACGGTGATGATAAGCCGCCGCCAATCGATCTGGCAGCAACGGTCGGTGTGTGGGCCCGATCCGCACTATATCTTCCGCAACATCAGCGCGCCCGAGCGAAGCACTTCCGCGCGCCATCCGGGTGCAAGGAGTGTCGTCGCATCCAGCTGTGTAACGATCGCGGGGCCACTCACCTGTTCGCCGGAACCAAGAGCGGTCCGCTCGAAGACCGGCGCATCCAGCCTTCCAGTCGAATGGTGTATCACCTGCCTCCTGACGGGGACTGCGCCAGTTCCGGTGTCAAGGCGTGCCGAGGCAGATTTCGGTGCGCTGGCTGCTGCTTCCACGCGCAGCGTGACCAGCTCCACAGGCGCATCCAATGTGAATCCATTCAGCGCCTGGTGCGACGCGGCAAATGCCTGCCTGGCTGCATCCGCGCTGCCTGGCCAGACAATTGCAAGTTCCGCGCCCTGACCAGCATAGCGCAGCAGCACGACGCGGGCGATCATCCTATCACGTTCAGCTACCTGTTCCGCGGCCAGCCAGTCGCGCGCCTCCGCCTCAAGCGCAGCGAAGACGCCGGCGGCCTCGTCCCATTGGTCCGGCCTCGGCATCGTGCGTGAAAACTCAGCCTTCAGACCCGCTGCAAGCAGACCTTCGGCACACAACACACCAGGCGCAGGCGGAATGAGCACACACGACACCCCCAGCGGCTCTGCCAATGAACAACCATGCAGCGGGCCCGCACCACCGAAGGCGACCAGAGTGAAGTCGCGCGGATCGAGCCCACGTTCCACCGAGACGACTCGAATCGCACCAACCATGTTGGAATCGGCAATCGCCAAAATCCCCCTTGCCGCGTCGTGCAGCGACAAGCCCAGAGGTTCGGCGACTGCCGAGCGGATCGCGCGCTCGGCCAGTGCTGGATCAAGCATCATGCGGCCGCCTAGCAGCGCGGCGGGAAGATGCCCCAGGACGATGTGCGCATCGGTAACCGTGGGTTCCACGCCGCCAGTCCCATAACACGCAGGACCCGGAACGGCGCCCGCACTCGCTGGCCCGACGGTCAGTGCACCGTTCGACAGACGCGCGATGGAGCCGCCGCCCGCACCGATCGTCACCATATCAATCATCGGCAGCGGTAGCGGCCATTCACCGATGTGGCCGCGTTGCGTGAGTTCGATCCGCTCTCCCCGCAACAAACAGACATCGGCACTCGTGCCACCGATATCGATCGTGATGATGTCTGGAATGGCGGCACCTGCCGCAACATCGCGAGCACCGATCACGCCCGCCGCGGGACCTGACAGCACCGTCAACGCGGGCGTTCGGGCTATCGCAAGGGCGCCTGCAACTCCGCCGTTGGATTGCATCAGTAGCAGCGGCGCCTTGATCTTCGCTTCGGCCAGGCGATCTCGCAGGCTCCGTACGTACGTCGTGACTGCCGGCATCACGGCAGCGTTCATGATGGTCGCCAGGCTGCGCTCGTACTCCCGAACCACCGGCAGAACATCTACGGATGCCGTCACCATCACGTCCGGCAACGCAGTGCGCAGCAGCTCCGCCACACGGCGCTCATGCGAAGGGTTGGCGAATGAGTGCAGCAGGCAGACTGCTACCGCCTGCACATCCATTCGGTGCAAGTTGGCCACCACGTCGTGCACGCCTGCCTCATCCAGCGGAGTCAGAACCGCGCCACCTGGCCCGATCCGTTCACGTACCTCCAGAACGCGCGCTGGAGGTACCGGACGTCGTGGCTTCACCCATGTGAACAAGTTCGCATTGCGAGGAATGTCCTGTCGACCAATCTCCAGCACGTGGCGGAATCCTGCCGTTGTCACCAATGCCGTATGCGCGGTCCTGCCTTCCAGAATCAGGTTGGTTGCGACGGTCGTGCCATGCAGCGCGCGCACGACCTCCTCCGGGCGCACGTCCGCGTCGTCAAGTACCAAGCGCAGTCCGGCGATAAACGCCTGCGATGGATCTGCTGGTGTGCTGGCCGTCTTCGCACGCCACTGGCGACCGCTGGCGTGGTCGAGCAAGGTGACGTCGGTAAATGTGCCGCCGATGTCGACCGCAACCGCGAAGGTCACGTGTAGGACCGGGCGTTAGCCCAGCCTTTCGTGGCAACGGGGGAACGCGATCCGTCCGTCATGCCTGGACCAACTCCTTGCGCGTACGCAGCCGCCGCGTGGCATCGGCATCGATTGCGTCGCTCACGATGACCACGCCGTAATCGCGCCGAGCGGCGGCGATCGAAACGAAGCCATCTCGCACATCCTGCAGCACCTGCTCAGCCGGTCGATCAAACGGATGGCCATGACCGCCACCACCCCCAGTTTCCAGAAGCAGGATGTCGCCACGTCGCAGCACCGTACCGTCCGACAGCGGTGAAAGCGTTCTCTCGTCTGCCGTGCCTGGATTGATCAGCGCACGCCCCACGCCGCCACGCATGCCACTTCCAACACCCCAAGGTGGGTTAAGCACGCTGTCTATGCGCAGTGATAGCACCGCCTGTTCAGCCAGTACCTCGTATTCGCGCACCACGCCCGCCCCGCCGCGGAAACGACCAGGGCCGCCACTGTCGCAATTGATGCCATAGCGCAGCAACCGCACCGGATAGCCCTGCTCAAGGAACTCGACCGGATAGTTCTCCTGCGCAACGAAATATACAGCGTCGATCCCGTCGGATGTGGCACGTGCGCCGTAACCCACGCCCACGCCGTCCGACATCAGGAACTGCCGCCCGCCGGCAGTGCCGCGCAGCATGATGATGACGTAGGCAGAGTGCGACGCTGGTGCACTCCCTCCTGCAGCATTCACCAAGCCATTCAATGTCGCGAGAAACCGCATCATCGTCATGCCGCGCAATCCGAGCGGAGCGGGAAACCGCGGCCACAACAAAGAACCTTCACGCAGCCGCACGTCATCCAGCGCCCGCGGGCCGCCCGCGTTGCACACCTGCGCCGGGTCGCCACCAAGGAAGAACAACCCCAGCGCCATGCCCGGCACGTCCGGATTCATCAGAAAGTTCACCGGCCCTGGTGCCTGGTCATCCGTCTCGGTTGCATCCAACACGAAGCGGTCATCCGCTGTCCGAGTCAAAGCCAGCCGAATATGGAACGGCCCATTGCCGTGGCCGTCAGAATCGATCGCATCACTGAATCGGTGCGTCCCGACTGGAAACGTCTCACGCAGCCGCGTCCGCACCAGTTCGCGCGTGCGGGCGAAGAGTTGCGCGAAGGCGTCAGCCATGACGTCCGGCCCGAATCGCGCCAGCAATTCGCTGACCCGTCGCACGCCGAGGTCCACCGATGCCAGCAGCGCGCGGGTATCGCCACGACTCTGCTCGGGGTAGCGTGAGTTGCGGTGAAAGATCTCCAGCGCAGCTTCATTCACCACGCCAGCGTCGATCAGCTTGGTTGGCGGGATGATGATGCCTTCCTGAAAGATATCGGTGGCATCCGAGCTGATGGATCCGGGCCGCAGGCCGCCGATGTCAGAGAAGTGCGCCCAGCCCATGACGAACGCGGCTCGTCGCCCATCGTGAAACACGGGTGCCAGAAACACCTGATCATTCGAGTGTGACACTGCGCCACGCGATGCATAGCAGTCGCTGTACCAATAGAGATCGCCCTCCTGCATGGTGTCCGGTGCGAAGCGGGCAAATACCGGGCTGGTGATGTCGCCGAAGATCGGCACCATGGAGCCGACCACCATCACACCGTCCGAATCGAACAGCGCGGTGTAGAAATCCTTCTTCTCGCGGATGAACGCGCTGATGGCTGTTCGCTCCAGCAGTGCGTCCATCTCGGCCTGCGCAGCCCGAATCGCCCCGCGGATAATCTCCAGTCGGATAGGGTCGACCATCAGTCGGCGACGAACGCTTGGTACACCTCCACCATATCGGCGATCGATGCCTGGTAAAGTTGCGCGCCGTGCTCTGGCGTGGACAGCGACGGATCTGAGCCGATGCGGCCATCGGGGAATCGTCGGCGATAGTCGGCGCAGTCGAAGAATCCGGTGCTCTTTGGCGCAACCTTCGGCGACATCTGCGCGTACTTGATCGCCTCAGGGTGGTAGTGCTGCGATAATGACACCTCGGCCGCCGTGGCATGGCTGCCGTTCGCGTCACCATACAGCTCCTTCGCGAGCGCAGTTGCACGCGGACCCTGCGACCAGAACACCATCTTGCAGCGCACCGGCGACGATTCGCCGGGTCCGCGCATGGACGATGTGGCATAGATCTCATCGAACGCGGCGGTCACCGTGGCAACGTTGCCGCCATGACCGTTGATGAACAGGAACCGCTCAAAACCATGCTTTATCAACGAGGTGACCACATCGGACACCAGTGCGATCAGCGTCGAGGGGCGCAGTGTCACTGACCCCGCAAAGCCCAGATGGTGTTGCGACATGCCGATGGTCAAGGTCGGCGCCACCAGGCACCCAATCGCATCACCAACACCCTTGGCGACAAACTCTGCATCAAGGTGATCGGTGCCGATCAGCCCATTTGGCCCATGCTGTTCGGTCGAGCCGATCGGGATGATGATGCCGCGCGATGCACGCAGATATTCCTCTACCTCGTGCCAAGTAGACAACGCCAGTTGCATGGATCCTCTCCCGCAGGACATCTCATCTTGCAAGGCCCAAGCACGATAGACAACCTTAAGGTTGTGGTGCGTCTTCTGATGCGTCATCGAGTCCATATTGACAGAGTTTGCAAAGCGATGAATCTGTCATGCATGGAGACGATTGAACGCAGTGGCCGGCTCTTCGTTGCGCTACGCAAGAACGGCCCGTTGCGGATGGGATTCGAACCTGTCTATCACGCCGTGACCCCCCATTGTCGAATCGCATTATGCTCGGATGAGCCAGGAGCCCGATCAGGCTGGGCCGAGCCGCCGGCTGGAAGAGTTACCTGCCCTGCATGCCTGAAGCGGCTTGCGAGGCTCTGAACGTCACATCCGAAGTTTCGCCTCGCGTAACAATGGCATGACCGTATCTATGAAGTAGGGTAGTTCGGTCGCGAAGTTGACGAACGAAATCGTGGTGCCGGCGAAGCCCACTTGGCTCATTCGCACCATCTCCTCGGCAATTCTGTATGGAGTACCAATCAGCGGATAGGTGCCGGCACCGCCAACGAATCGCTTGCGGTGCAGGCGATACGCCTCCGGATCATGTGACGACGAAAACTTCTCCTTCGCGCCCATGTAGAGGTCCACGCTGGTCGTATCTTCCATCCGCACCGCGTAGTAGTCGTAATAGTCCTCAGCCTCGGTCTGCGTCGGCCGGCAGACTACATGGCAGGTTGTATAGACGCCCACCTCGCGACCGACTGAGCGCGCCCGTGCCGCCATGTCGGAGATGTGCGGCCGGCCGCCTTCGATATCGACGAACGTCGTGAACAAGAAATCTGCGGTCTTCGCCGCAAAGTCGCGTCCCACCGGCGAGAACCCCGCATTCAGCGTTACCGGGCGCGGTCGCTGCAGCGGTGTCGGCAGACCAGATACACCCTTAAGCTGGTAGAAGCGCCCCTGGTAATCGAAAGGGGAGCCGCCAGCATAGATGCGTTCTACGATCTCCGCCCATTCCAAACCCTGGGCATAGCGATCTCCGATCATCGTCAGGCCGAACAGGTCGAATTCTTGCGGACTCCAGCCACAGACGACGTTAAGTCCGGCTCGGCCACCGGATGCATGATCCACCGTCGCCAACGCCTTGGCGGCAAACACCGGATGGACCATCGGCACGTGCACGGTCGAGAACAGGGCGATGCGCTGCGTTACCCCGGCAAGTGCGGCGGCGAAGGTCAGCGTCTCGAAGCTCCATTCTCGGCTGTTCATCTCGCCGCCAAATCCCTTCCAACGCGCGATCGGCAGGAAGAACTCGATACCGGCGTCATCCGCCATCCGCGCCACTTCGACGATCTCATCCCAGCGTGCTTGCCACCGTTCGGGCACTCGGGTCAGCGTCAGCCCACCGTCGGCATTTGCTGAAAACACACCGAGCTTGAACTTGTTCGGTCCGTACATCGGGTGAAGCGTCGGGGGATGAATCGTCGGGGGGTGAACCATCGGGCGGCCCTCCTTGCCGCGTGCCTTGCATCGTAGGCAAAGTACTGCCGGCGACCCGGAGGGAGCAATGACAGAGACGACGGTGAATGGCGCCGAGGCGCTGCTCGAGCTGTTCCGGATCCAAGGCGCCGACTACATCTTTTGCTCGCCGATTGCCGCATGGGCGCCGCTATGGGAAGCGCTGGCAAAGCGCAAGGCCACCAGCAATGTCGAAACACCGCAATACCTCAACTGCCGTCACGAGATCCTCGCTGTTGGCCTGGCCGCCGGCTATTATAAGGCGACCGGCCGCACCCAGGCGGTGCTGCTGCCAACCGGTCTCGGCGTGCTGCATGGCGCGATGGCGCTGCGCTCGGCCTTCCACGAGCACATTCCGATGGTGATTGTGTCGCCTGATACGCTGACCCATGGCGCAGTGCCGGAACTGGACCCTGGTCCGGAGTGGCCGACCCTGCTGGTTGATCTTGCCGGTCCCGTGCGCAACAGCGAGACGGTGACAAAATGGGCTAAAGAAGTGAAAACCGCCACCGATCTTGCCGCCGATGTTGGTCGTGCCTGGTACTTTGCCGAAAGCGTTCCGCGCGGCCCGACACTCCTTGGCGTGCCGTTCGATATCCTGATGAGCCAGATTGCTGCACCACACGTCGCGAAGACCAAGGCGCCAGCAGTGGTCGCGCCGATCGACGGCCTGCGCGAGGTCGCAACGCTGTTGAGGCAAAGCCGGGCCCCGCTGATCGTGACCGAGCACGCTGCGCGCACAAGAGAGGATCAGGCTGCACTGGTGAGCATCGCCGAGTGCGTCGGCGCACCGGTGTTCGAATACTGGATGCCGCTCTACGTGAATTTTCCGCGCGCGCATCCGCTGTACGTCATCGACCCGATAGAGATGCACCTGAAGGATGCCGACTGCATCTTGATCGTCGGCGCGCACGGTCCGTGGCATCCGCAGGAAACACCGCTGCCGGACGACTGCAAGGTCATCCAGCTTGAGGAAGACCCATTGCGGCCACGTGCTCCATACTGGAATTTCCGCACCGACCACTGCATCGCGGGCGACATCGGCAGCAACCTGAGGCAGCTTGCAGCTCTGCTGCAGGCAGAGCCTCGCGCACCCGAGGTCGAGGGGCGCATTCAGCATTGGTCCTCGCACAATGCGGCAAACAGTGCAGCCGCCGCTGCGGAACGCGAAGCGGCGCGTGGGACCGAGCGAATCCATGCTGCCCACCTGTTCGATGTGCTGCATGGCCTGCTGCCCGATGGGTCAGTCATCGTCGATGAGATCATCGCGCAAGTGCCGGCGATGATCCGCCACCTGTTTCGCGACCGCGATTTCGGTCATATCCGCGGCTGGGCGGGCGCATTGGGCACTGGCCTGCCCACTGCTCTTGGGGTGAAGCTCGCGCGGCCCAATGACGTTGTGATCTGCGTCATCGGCGATGGTGCATTCAACTACAATCCAATTCTCGCCTGCCTTGGGTTGGCGCAGCAATATCGCGTGCCGGTGCTGGTGATCATCTGCGATAACCAAGGCTACGTTTCGCAGGAGTGGAACCTGTATAAGTTTTTCCCCACTGGCTATGCGCTGCGCGACAATAACCCGTACGGCCGGGTGATCGAGCCGACACCAGACTATGCGGCGCTTGCTTCCGCGTTCGGCGCATACGGTGAGTGCGTCAGCGACCCGGCGCAACTTGAACCGGCCATCCGCAGCGCCATCTCGGCGGTGCAGAGCGGACAGCTCGCCTTGTTGGACGTTCGGCTCGAGCCGTGAGGTCGCCATGGCCGATGTGGCCATCCGTCCCGGACAGACCACGCTTGCAGGCTGGTGTGCGATCTATCGCGGGGCCGGCGTAACGCTGGATTCCGCCTGCCATGACGCCATCTCCCGCAGCGCGAACGCAGTCGAGGCAATCCTGGCACGCGGCGAGCCGGTTTATGGGATCAACACCGGTTTCGGTCGCCTGGCCAGCATTCGCATCGCCCCGCACGAACTAGCAACGCTGCAACGCAACATCGTTCTGTCGCATGCCGCTGGTGTCGGTGAACCGATGCCGGCGCAGCTGGTGCGACTGATGCTGGCTTTGAAGCTGTCGGCTCTGGCGCAGGGCGCCTCCGGCGTGAAGCCGGCAACCGTGGCGCTGCTGACCGACATGCTCGCACGCGATCTTTTGCCTTTGGTGCCGACCCAAGGTTCCGTTGGCGCGTCGGGTGATCTCGCGCCGCTTGCGCATATGGCCGCGGCGATGATCGGCGACGGCGAGATTATGCACGGCGACGCCCGCATTCCTTCGACGACGGCATTGGCAGAGGCCGGCCTGCAGCCGGTCATACTCGGGGCCAAAGAGGGTCTCGCGCTGCTCAACGGCACGCAATTCTCCACCGCATATGCGCTGGCCGGGCTGTTCGAAGCAGAAGCGTTGTTGCAGGTCGGCTTGGTCACCGGTGCATTGTCAACCGATGCAGCGCGGGGCTCGGACGCGCCGTTCGATCCACGCATTCACGCCCTGCGCGGCCACCGGGGACAGATCGATGCCGCCAACGCGTTGCGTGCGCTGCTCGCCGGCAGCGCCATCCGTGCATCGCACCTTACCGGGGATGATCGGGTCCAGGACCCGTACTGTCTGCGTTGTCAGCCGCAGGTCATGGGCGCCGCGCTGGATATCCTGCGCCACGCCGCCACCACGTTGGAAGTCGAGGCCAATGGCGTATCCGACAATCCGCTGATCTGCGGCGATCCGCCGGAAGCACTGTCGGGCGGCAATTTCCACGCCGAGCCGGTCGCCTTCGCCGCAGATATCATCGCGTTGGCACTATGCGAGATCGGCGCCCTGGCTGAACGTCGCATTGCGATGCTGATCGATCCTTCGCTGTCGCGTCTGCCGCCATTCCTTACACCGAGGCCCGGATTGAATTCCGGCTTCATGGTGCCGCAGGTGACGGCCGCGGCGTTGGTAGCGGAAAATCGTCAGCGAGCGGCGCCGGCGAGCATCGATTCCATCCC
>JBKPSV010000217.1:0-19518 GCA_046735215.1 Pseudomonadota bacterium
CGGCAAGCGCTACTACATGCCGCTGCAATACGTTGTGCTGTATCTTTATGTGCGGCTCGACTTGTTGGCCAAGCAGAACTTGAAACCGCCGACGAATTTCGACGAGTTTCTGACCGCGGCCAAGGCGCTGACCGGCGGCGAGCTGTGGGGCTTCGGCATGCGCGGCGGCTCCGGCGGCCATGATTCGTGGATGCCGTTCGCGTTCGGCACCGGCGCAAAGCCGGTGAAGGGCGGTTTCGCCTCGCCGCAGGCGATGGCGCAGAACCGCTACTTCATCGACCTCTATCGCACGCACAAGGTCTGCCCACCATCGGCGCCGACCGATGCATTCCTGCAAATCGTCAACAATCTGAAGTCTGGCCGTGTTGCCATGACGGTGCACCACATCAGTACCGCCAACACGATGGCGGAGACGTTTGGCGACAACATCACCGCGATACCAGTTCCGCGTGGCCCGAACGGCGGTGGCTTCGCCACGTTCGGCGACGGCTCCAATGCCGTGTTCAGCGCCAGCAAGAACCCCGAGGCGGCCTGGACCTGGATCTCCTGGTTGTCCACCGGGCCCAACAACGTGCTGTACAATAAGGCGGCAGGACAGATGACCGTGACCACCTCTGGTGCAGCCAACTGGACGCTGCACCCGAAGCGCTTTGTCCAAGCCACAGTGGATTCACTGCCCATCGCCGGCGTGCTGCCGAACCTGCCGCAGACCGCCGACTTCACCCGCGTGGTCTGGCCACAGAACACGCAGAAGGCGCTGCTAGGTCAGGTCCAGCCCGACGAGATGATGCAGACGTTCGAGAAGCTGTTCTTCGGTTGAATTCGACGGCCCGCGCATCCCCGCTCCCCTTGCGGGAGGGGGTCAGGGGGAGGGGGCATCGCCTCCGCTCCACCGCCACCCCTTGGCTGATGCTGACCCCGGCGCTGGCGGCGGCAGCAGTCCTGGTGCTGCTGCCCGTGCTCGATACTCTGTGGCTGTCGCTGCACGACGTCATTCTGTACCGCCCGCGCCTGCGCCCATTCGTCGGGCTGGCGAACTATGCACGCGCTTTGAGTGATCCAGTGTTCTGGGAGAGCCTGGGCAACTCGCTGATCTGGGTGATTGGCGCCGTGTCACTGCAGTTCACTCTGGGCTTTGCCGCCGCCCTTTTGCTGAACCGCAGCTTCGCCTGGCGCGGCGTCGCACGGGCACTGGTGGTGGTACCCTGGGCGCTGCCGTCCGTGATCATCGGGCTGATCTGGACCTGGATGCTCGACTTCAATCTGGGCGTATTGAACAACATTGGCGTGCAGCTAGGCATCCTGCCGCATTCAATTCCCTGGCTCGCCCAGCCTAGCACCGCGATGGTGGGCGTGATCGTTGCCGTGATGTGGCAAGGATTTCCTTTTTTCGCGGTCACGCTGCTTGCTGGACTGCAGGCGATCCCCAGCGACCTTTATGAGGCCGCGGCGATCGACGGCGCCGGCGCGTGGGGCAAATTTTGCCACATCACGCTGCCTGGTCTGGCAGGGGTCATCGCAACGGCGCTGCTGCTGCGAATGATCTGGGTGGCGAACTCGCTCGACCTGATCCTGGTGATGACGGGTGGTGGTCCCGGCACGGCAACGCAGACGCTACCGCTGCACGCGTTTCTCACTGCCTGGTCAGGTGGGAATTACGGGCAGGGTTCGGCACTCGCGGTGCTGCTCACGTTGCTGCTGCTGGGCGTGGTGGTGACCTACGTCTGGCGAAGCCGCAACGAATAGGAGGAGAGTGATGTGGCCGCGCAATACGCTGACTGATCGCCTCGGGCTGGACTGCCCAATCATCGTGGCGCCGATGGCACGGGCTACGACACCAGAGCTGCTGGCCGCGGCGGTAAGCAACGCGGGCGGCCTGGGTTCGCTTGGGCTTGCGGCACCGCCATCAGACGCGGCAGAGGAACAGGTCGCTGCGTTCCCCTGGTATGTCGAAACGCAGCCTCAACATCAATTTCTTCTGCCACGTGGATCCTGGCGACGTAAGCAGCGCCGGCGCCAATGCGTGCGCGTCTGCAGCCTTATTACACTGCGAAAGACCTCGGCAATGTGCGCCGACGCCCGGCGTGCCGTGCAGCCCATTTGCACCCGAGCAACTCGACCTTGTGCTGCGTCACCGTCCAAGGGTTCTCAGCTTCCATTTTGGTCTGCCGCAACCAGAGCTACTGCGCCAAGTGAGATCGAGCGGCGCCTTCGTGATAAGCAGCGCAACGACAGTTGCCGAGGCGTGGTGGCTCGACGCACAGGGCGCCGATGCAGTGATTGCTCAAGGACTCGAGGCTGGCGGGGACACCGATCGTGATTTTCCTCCCCATGCTGGCGGGCCAGGCGGCAGCCCTGAGCCGCGAGATGGCGGCGGGTGATCTCGTCCGGTATTGGCGGGGGAGACGGCCCCGTGTCTGACCAAGGCCGGCTCGTGACGCCTCCTGTGTGGGTTCCATTGGGGTAATGCCAACAAGATTGCGCCGTCTGGTCGGCACGGAATTTCCTGTTGCCGTCATCCTCGCCTTTGCACTGCTGCCATGGGTCTGGATGATGCTGTCATCGATCCGTCCCGACTCGGAGCTGACGCATTCGCCTATCGCGCTGTGGCCCCACCAACTCACGCTGATCCACCACATCGAGCTGCTGCGCCGCACCAGCTTTGCACAGAACCTACGCGACAGCCTGATCGTCGCATCCGGTGCCACTTCGCTGGGCCTCGTGCTGGCACTGCCGGCCGCCTATGCCTTTTCGCGGTTTCGCTTCCGAGGCCGCAATCTGTTGCGCACACAGTTCCTGGTGATCAACATGTTCCCGGTGGTCATGCTGATCCTGCCGCTGTTCGTGTTGATGCGGGACCTGGGGCTGCTCGATACCTACTTCGCGCTGATCGCCGGGCACGCCACGTTCACCCTGCCGTTCGCGATCTGGTTGCTGACCAGCTACGTCGACGGCATTCCACAGGAGCTTGACCAGGCGGCGATGATCGACGGCGCTACGCGCATGCAGGCGATGCTGTTCGTGGTGCTGCCATTGGCTATGCCTGGCGTGGTGGCAGTCGGCATTTATCTGTTCATCACTTCCTGGAACGAGTACCTGTTCGCGCTGATGATGACTGGGCGGAATGTGCGCACAGTGACAGTCGCGCTACAGCTCTTCATCGGCGAGAACCAGATTCAGTGGGGCTTGCTGATGGCCGGGGGCACCTTGGTTGCATTGCCCGCCACCATCCTGTTCCTGTTCGCGCAACGCCGCCTGGTCGGCGGGCTGACCGGAGGTGCGGTGAAGGGATGAAGTCTTTTAAGGAGGAGAAACCCTCTACTTTCTCCGAAGCGGTCTATTGGAGCATCTTAGAAAACTCTGATCGGCTCCTCACGCTCAAGTCAGGGAATATCACGACTTAACCTCAGGTATTTTCGCATACATAGTCAAGTTGCCGTGTTGATGCCTTCGATGCGAACGGCCAGCGTGTCATCTTCCAGCCCCGTAAGTGCACTTTTCATCAAGGTGAACTCTGTCGTTCTAATTGGAGTTCCTTCGAAAGCATCGCGATAGGAGACAAGGCCTCGGAAGTATATCGCCATGTGGCCGGATCTCATGTCCGCCACCTGGTTTGCGGCAAGCTGGCACGCTCTCCTTGAGATAATAGTACTCGCGCCAGGCCCGAGAACAAATGTAGGCTGTTCAAGCTCTTCCGGAAGGGGAAGTTCCCGAAGAGGCTCGATGCCTTAAAATATGGTCGCGGCGATTCGCATCTCATACGCCGGGGTTGTTCCAAAGTTACGGACTTCGCAAGCCATCATGGGAGCGTCGGTGAACAAACCGACAATCCTAGGCTTGCTGGGGAAGACATATGCACGCAGCTGCTGTCTGGCAGTCCGTTCCGCACCATGTACTAGCTTTCGAGTGTGCCACCATAAGAGAAGCGTTGCCAGAAACAATAGAGCATTGAAGAAAATCAGTGCGAGATCTGTAATCTTGAGTCTCAGGCGAAAGAGAATCACGTACTCCGAAGCCTCGCTGGTTCGCTCTTCACCCTTCGACTGAGCTGCGACGGCAACAGGAGCGTCCGACTGACCGTCCTTGGCCGCAGGGTCACGATCGTGTTTAACCGCCCCGGTATCCTTCCCGAACTGCTGGCCGCTGAGAGTTGCATATGCCTCGCGTTTCTCGGCTGTAAGAGGGGCTGGATTACGACTAACCAGTGCGACCGAGGCCGCGAAAGTTAGCAGGACAACCAACGGCAGTAGATTTCTGGGCAAGCTCACCCCGCTTTTCCGGCCTACGAAGATGAAACCGCGAAGGGACGGCTTCGTAAAGCGGACCGGCATTCATTCGCGACGAAACAGACTTGATTACAGAAGCTCCTTGTTTATGGCGGTCAACCACGGTCCGGGAACCGCTGCATCATGCCCAACACGATGTACACATCCGACGCTCAGGATGGTGCGATACACGGCTCTAAAATCCGGGTTGCATGAACATTGGCCCAGCGCTTTACCGTCGAGGTAGATTGGAGCACCGCACGCGGGGCGTTTGATGGGCGGCCGCTGCTACAGGCTTAGCCCGCGGCGAATCTGCGTACAACGTTCTCCAGCAACCGCGAGATCGGACCTTCGAAGCCATTGCGCCACAAGCTGCCGCAGAAGGTAATGGAGCCCACGGCGAACACGGCACCACCCGCCGGCGTGTCGAAATACACGATCTCGCCTCGTGCCAGGTCAGGCACCGGCTCGCCGTTGATCGTGGTCGTGTTCGCCAGCAACTCTTCCGGCACGGTCAGGAACGAGGGTAGCGGGTCTTCCGAGCGCGCCAGGATTACGGCGTTGTCCGGCGTACCCAGCATCGGATCGGCACGGTCGAGTTCAAAGCCGGCGGCGCCGCCCCCTGATTGGCCGTAATCGCCGAGTACATCTTCCTCGATACCATCGAACATCCAGGCGAAGCGGGCCTCGCGGGACGCAGGCAGCCGCCGATAGTGAGTGCCTTCGAACGCCGCCTGACAGGAGAAGCCTACGCCGGCCAGCATCTGTGGTGGCCGGCGGTTGCGGCGCCACAATCCGCCGAGTTGTCCATCGGTCTGGTGATAGTATTCGCCCGGTTCCGCGGCCCAAGTACGAATGCCACCTTCGGCGCGGCGCAACTCGATCAGATGCGGCGTCGCCTTGTGGCGCGTGATACGCCAGTAAAAGCCGTTGCCGCCGAGATAGCACAGGCGGCCGCCTTGTTTCGTGTAGGCGCTCAGCGCGTCGAGCGTGCCGGTCGTGTGATACTCCGGGTGCGATCCGGTCAGCAGGGCGCGATACGGTGCAACCAGCGCGACACCTTCCTCATCGAGGTCTTCATCCGTCACGATATCGAAGTCGAAGCCTTTGGCTTCGAGCCAGGCCAGCAAGTGCAGGTCCGCCGGATAATGGCGCATGCCCGAGCCGCGTGGGTCGTTGAATGTCAGGAAACCAGGCCGCATCGTCAGGATCGGCCGATGCCGCGTCGAGAACGAAATTCCACTCCCGTCCCGGTGCTTGTTGTAGGTCGAGTGGCTGTAGGTATGGAATCTGTTGGGACTGTGCGGATAGGCGTTCCACGCGGCGACCCGCTCGAAGTAGCCGTCGTCCATGCTTGCGCGCTCGTGATTGGCATACGCCTGATAGGTGAACGTCGATGCCAGGAACACAATAGGCGCGAATGGTCCCCGCCGCTTTGGCAAGACGTAGAGCGGCAGCCAATCTTCGCCGGCATCGCATGTCAGATGCAATGCGTACGCGCCGCTGTGCATGTCATCCGGCACTATCCAGGTGAAGTCGGCCTGCCACCTGCAGTCGCTCAGGTCGTCGTCATGGAAATGGATTGCGCCGTAGTCTTGCGGCGCGTGACGCCAGCAGTGCTCGGTGCCGCTCCAACGCGTACCGACCACAGCGCGGGTCGGCGAATTGACCAGCCTGCCGGCACAGGCCTGTGGCCCGATATCGGTGATGATCTGCGTGTCGATGCCGCGCGAAAAGTCCCAGCCGGCCAGTAGATCCGGCGCCAGTGCCTCCAGTGTCACACCTGGATCGCTCCATGACGCGATGAAGCCGCGCAAAATGCCGGGATCCTCGAGTTTGCCGGTGAAATGACCGGTTGGCGCAGCGGCATTTTGCGCCGCCAGCAACACCTTCCCCCCGGTCGGCAGCCGAAGTTCGCTTGCATGTATGGCGGCTGTAGCGGGCGCGATGCTATCCAGCGGCTGCTGCCCGACCATCACGCGACCGCTGCCAGGATCAGCCGCAAGCCACACGCGATACCAGCGCGCAGCGGCGACCGGTGTGCCGGTGGCGACAGCGACCTCACCGTTCGCACACCGCAGTCGGGCGCTCGCGCCATTGGCGCCGAACAGCAGTACAACGCTGGCATCGTCCGCTTCCTGCGCCAGCAGCGCCTGCTCGCTGTCAACGACACCAGCCCGCACCAGTACCGTCCAACTGCGCGCGGCACCCGATGCATCCGTCGGACCACGATCGACGATCGCATAGGAACCGCGGCAGACCTCCTGCCGGCGACCGGTGAAGGCGGCATCAAAGTGCGAGGACAGATCCTCGAACCGAACGCCAGGACCGTGCGGATTGGGGTCGCCGCTCAGCACCCGCTCCAGCCGCGCACGATACGGGCCGGACGTGTTCATGCTGACAAAGGCTGTGAAGGTTTCGCCAGGACGATGCGAAAAACGGTCGAGGTAGCCGGTGATCGGCAATGCCTGCGTGCTCATGCAACGAAGGCTGGCGGGCACGATGCAACGCTGTCAAGGCGTGGCCGCAACAGGTGTCACGGCACCTTGACGGCCAATGCCCGCACCGTCACGATTCGCACATTACTGACAGCCTGCGATCAGGGGAACGGCGACCGCGCTTACCAGGAACCGCTGATGATCCGACGTGTTACCAACTCTGTCTTTGCTGTCCTATCGATTTGCGCCACTCTATCGATTTGTGCAGCTGCGTCGGCCTCAGCCGAGCCGTTCAAGTGTCCAGGTGTCGGCGGCAATTTCACCTTTGGTCAGGAGGCCAATATCAACGGCCTAGATCAGATGACCTCTGGCACGATTTCGACGCGCAATGTCGCCATGAACATGTTTGAATCCCTGATGACACGCGACGAGAATTTCAACCCGATTCTGGAACTCGGGGATTCGATGGCGGAGACCTCGGATCATCTGACATACACCTTCAAACTGCGCCAGGGTATCCGCTTCCATAATGGGAAGGAGATGACGTCGGCCGATGTCGTCGCCTCATTCGATCGCTACGCCAGGATCGGCCTGTATCGCAGCTCGCTTGCCAATGTCGATCGCTGGGAAGCACCCGACAAGGACACGTTCGTCATCCATCTGAAGAACGTGCAGCCGACCTTCCTGGAAATCCTGAGTTCGTTCGGCGCTCCGATTGTGATCATCCCCGCGGAAAACAAGGATGATCCGCCGATGCAGCTGAAGACGATCGGCACGGGGCCGTGGCAGCTGGTCGAGTCGGTTCCGGGTGCCTACGTCAAGATGAAGCGCTACGAGGCCTATAAGCCCAATGTGAACTTTGATCAGAGGACCGGTCTTGGTGGCTATAAGCGCGCCTGCTTCGACACGGTGACCTACCGCATCATAACCGAACCGCAGGCGCGCGTCGCCGGCCTGAGGACTGGCGAACTGCAGGGCGTAGAGGACCTGCCCAGCAAGTCGTTGGCCGATTTGAAGAACGACAAGAACATCAACATCATGCCCTTGCAGAACTGGTGGATCCAGATTGCACAACCGAATGTCTCCATCCCACCCACCGACAACCTGATGTTCCGCAAGGCGGTAATGGCCCTGCTTGACATGGACGAGATCATGGACGCCGCGTCTGATGGCAACTACCGCCTGAATATCGGGTTCCAGTATCCCTATCAGACATTCTACTCCGACGCGGGCAAAGACCTCTACAACACCAAGAACTCCGACCTCGCGCGCAAATACCTCGCGCAGTCAGGTTATAAGGGCGAGCCGGTCGTCCTCCTGACCAACAAAGACTATCCGGCTATGTACAACGCGGCGCTGGTGATGCAGCAACAGATGCAGGCGATCGGCATCAACGCCCAACTCAAGGTGGTGGACTGGCCGACCTCTGTCCAGATGGCGCTGAAGTCCGATACCGGCTGGAATTTTTTTCACACCGGCTGGGGTACGCAGCCAGCCCTTGGCGCGTTCGCCACCATGCAGCTCTTTGTACGGCCTGGTGCGGTGTTCATGCCGAAGGACGGCAAAGATGATGCGCAGGTGCTGGAGTATTGGACCGAGATGAACAGCCTGCCGACGTTAGACGGCCGCAAGCAGGCCTTCGCCAGGATGCAGCACTATGTGCTGGATCAGGTCTACTCTGTGCCTATGGGTTCGCTGACCAAGGTGCAGGCCGTGCGCTCCAACGTGAAAGGCTACGTGCCGTACCGCGTCCCTCGCCTGTCGAACGTCTGGTTCGAGCACTGAGCCGGCCGCAGCGTCAGCGCCTGGTCGATCGCGCCGTCGCCGGGCAGAACCGACGCGCAGTCCCCACCGACACCCGCTACTGGCCGCCATCGGCCATCGACGGCCGATGCAATAAATTTAGCGGGTAACGCTTACGTTACCAATCGAAACGTCTAGATTCGCTTATGTGAGCCGGGCATGTCAGCCTTAAATTGGTCTCACGATTTGAGAATCCCGAAATGCCTGATATGCGTGGGACTGTCACACCTATGACGACGAACGAGTTCGCCGAAATCACCCTCATGGTCGCGGACAGGGCTACCCTGTTTCGCCACGGCCTGCTTGGACTGTTGAAGGAACATCGACCACGTTGGTGCTGCGCCGAGGCCGGCACGGTGGAGGGCGTTCTGGCGCATCTGCGCGCTGAGCCTGTCGATATCCTGCTGTATGACATGCAACTCGGCAACCAGGCCGAGATGGCAAGTTTGCGTAAATTGCGGACGGAGTTTCCGCAGCAGCTGATCGTGGCAGTGGCCGACAATGCGGATCGGGCGGTGATCCTGGATTCGCTCACCGCCGGCGCAAACGGTTACGTGCTGAGGTCTACCACACTCACGCAATTGCTGCGCGCTATCGAGACGGTGTTGTCCGGGGCGGTCTTCGCCCCGGGCACGCTGGCGGGCGCCCAATCCTCGCCACCAAGAAGCGCCCAACCAGAAGTCAGCCCCCTGCTCGCCAATTTGACCGAGCGACAGATCGAGGTATTTCGGCTGCTATCAGAAGGCTGTGCCACCAAGACGATCGCGCGCCGGCTCGGCCTGGCGATCGGCACGGTGAAGGTACATCTCGCGGCAATTTACCGCGTGCTCGACGCACACAATCGCATCGAGGCGCTGGCAAAGGCGCGAGGCACCGTCCTGACCGCACCCTCAGGCGCGGCGGAATTGCTCGCAGCCTAGTTTCAGCTTCGCGTCGGAAACCGAGCCAGCTCCAACACCGCAGCGGCGCTTATGACCCGCGACGGGGTCAACGCGGGGGTTGAGCGCTACTGCTGGCGGGGCCTGGAATAATAGGTCGGCATCCATGTGCGGTAAGCCCTGAGACATTGGGCTCCGGCAGACGTTTGCTACCGTCAGCTTATTGATGGCCGCGGTGTGCACACCCGCTACAACGCTAATCCGTCCATCCGATGAACGGAATGAGCGCCGTAACGTAAGCGCTGCCACCGTGCCGGTGCCGCGCCGGCCTCAATTTGCCGCTGTCGGCCCGTATTCATTACGTTATCGTTTCCCTTAGGCCATAAGGACTAGGCCGGCTATCCCTCCGAACAGTCCATCAGGCGGAATGAATTTACGGCTTCGTTTCGATACATTCCGCTCCGACATCAACCCGGGAAGGAATTCTCCCATGCTGGTCTTGCGGGTCGGTAACGCCACGTTCTGCCGTGGCGGCAATGCCACTGTGCTCCAGCACCATGGCATCCGGAGCGAACAAGCTGCATCCGGTCGTGAGGCTTTGGAATTCCTCCGCCTGTACGACTACGACCTGGTGCTGATGGATCTGCAGCTTTCGGACATGCCTGCTTATGAAGTCGTGCGGATGATGCGCTCGGCCGGGCTGAAGACCCCGGTCGTGATCCTGTCCGATACTGCCACCGTGCAGGCGAAGGTGAAGGCGCTCGACCAGGGCGCGGATGATTTCCTCCAGACGCCATGCGACGCCGAAGAGATCCTGGCCCGGATTCGTGCTGTGGTCCGCCGCAGTCAGGGCCATACGAAGTCCGCTTTGGCGCTTGGCCCGGTGGAATTATTGCTAGATCGTCGGGACGTGCGAGTGCATGGCCAGTCGCTTCATCTCTCACGCCGCGAATACGCGGTGCTGGAATTGCTGTTCCTTAAGCAAGGGCAGATCCTCAACAAAGGTGCGTTCCTTACTCATCTCTATTGCGGCATGGAGGAGCCGGAGATGAAGACGATCGACGTGATCATCTGCCGGCTGCGCAAAAAGCTGGCTGTGGCGGGCGTGCCATCGCTGATCGATACCGTGTGGGGTTGCGGCTACATCCTGCGCGACCCGTCGGCCGACCCGCAGGATGAAAAACGCGACGCGAACCCGCTTCCCGCCCGCGAGCGCGACGAAATCGGCTGGTCCAGCCGCATGCCGGTCGCAGCCTGACAGCTCACCAGCGAGAGCGTAGCGACACGGTCCCCGCAACCGTGGCGGACCGGAACTGCTCTCGCTGAAGAATAGGCAACGCTCCGCCAGTTATTGGGCGGGACGCCGGCCTGACGCCAGAGGCAGGATCAGCCCACCGCCAGTGGCACCGGCTTGGTGGATGCCGGCTTTTCCGCCGGGGCGCCGGCCGCGCGTCGCGGCGCACGTACGGCTGGCATTGAAAACACGGGAGAGACCGAAGGGCTACCGTATCCCTCTTGCGCCAAGACCATGGCAATCTTGCGTTTGGCGCTTGCCTCGAGCTGACTGACCCGCTCTCGCGTGACCCCGAACTGTTGGGCCAGCGTCTCCAGGTGCACCACGTCGCCATCATCCTGCATGCAACGCGCGAGGAACACTGCCCGCTCCCGCTCACCCAGCGCTTCGTGCACCAGCTGCATGATACGTTCGCGTACCTTCGCATGGTCCAGCCGATGCATCACGTCTTCTTCCGGCGAGTGTCCTTCGGCCGCGAGTGTTTCCTGTAGATTTGCCTCGCCCGTCGCTTCGGTCCGCTCACCTTCGAAACTCAGGGCGCCGTCGTGGATCAGCCTCAGGCTGGAGGCGACTTCATCGGCATCCAGACCCAGGCGTCGGCCAATTCGCGCGTACAGCTCCACTTCAGTCGCATCGACATTTTCTCGCTCGCAGCTGCGATGGGCATCGGCGAACAGCCTGCGTGCCGAACAAGCTAGCTGGCGGTGCGCAATGCTGGCGGGCAACCTCACAGGGGCGGCGTTGCGGCGGATATAGTCCTGGATGTACGAGCGGATCCAGCCGATCGCATAGGTCGCCAGGCGCGTCTCGAACCGCTCGGCGTCGAACCGCGCGATGGCGGTATGCAGCCCGAGATGGCCTGCGCCAATCAGGTCGACCAGTTCTATATTGCGTCGCCGGTAGCGCGTGGCGATCGCCACCACCAACTTGCTGTGGCTTTCCCAGAGCGTGGTCAACGCAGTCTGGCGCTCCTCCGCATCCATCGAGGTCTGGAAGATGCGTAGCAACTGCCGTTCGCGTTCGGGCCCCAGATTGGACCAATTCCGTTGTGTGCGAATGGCAAGATCGCGCCACCCGCTTGTCTTCGTCGACATGCGGCCCTTTCGCTATATCAATCCAGGACGCCATTTCGTCTTCCGCGCGGAGACCCCGGCCCATGCGCTCGACTTATACGAAGAGTTAACGATCCCTAAAAGGTTTATATCGGAACTGTTACCTCTTTTGCAAGTTGGTTGCAGGGAAAACCATTGCATCGGAGCTCGCACCTCTTGAACCGGCAAACCCCGTGAAAGCGATAACGGCGGCTTAGGGAACAAGTCGGCAATGGCAACGAAGCGCCCTTGTTAGTTCACTATCTGTTCTGAATATGGTGTGCGGCCGCCCAGCTTGTCCCCAGGGCTTGAGGCGGCGGTCACTCCGCGCCAACACTCCAGCATGCGTATCCTGATCATGGGCGGCGGTGTGGTGGGTGTAACGACAGCCTATCAACTGCTCAAGGACGGCCACGACGTCGTACTGCTTGAACGGCAGGACGCCGTGGCGCGTGAAACGAGCTGGGGCAACGCGGGCATGATAGCGCCCGGGCACTCCTTTGTCTGGTCATCGCCTCGCGCTCCCCGGATCTTGCTTAAATCGTTGTTCCGCAAAGACCAGGCGCTGCGCTTCCGATTCTCGGCCGATCCACGGTTGTACTCCTGGTCACTGAAGTTCCTAGCGGAGTGCACCGAGGCAAAGGCACGACGCAACACGCTGCGCAAACATCGGATTGCGATGTACTCACAACGCATATTGCACGAGGTGATCTCCGAGGAGCCGCTGGATTACGACCGCAATGCACGCGGGGTGCTTTATTTTTATCGCGAGGCGGCGGCGCTGGAAGCTGGCGTTGCCCACATGCAGATCCTGGCCGAAGACGGACAGGAGATCCGGGTTCTGGACCGCGCAGAGGTGAAAGAGCTCGAACCGGCGCTCGAGGGAGACATCGCCGGGGCCATCTACTGCCCGACGGACGAGACCGGCGATTCACACAAGTTCACGCGCGCACTCGCCGAACGCTGCATCGCGTTGGGTGGGGAGTTCCATACCGGCACCAGCATTACCGCGATCGACGCCGCCGGGGATGCTGTCAGCGCCGTGCGAACGGCCGACAAGACGTTCATGGCCGATGCCTACGTCATGGCGCTGGGAAGCTACAGTCCAATCGTCGCGCGACGGATCGGCGTCGACCTGCCGGTGTATCCGATAAAGGGCTACTCACTGACCATTCCCGTGGGCAACCACCGGGCACCACCAACTGTCGGCGCGATCGACGAGACCAACCTCGTGGCGATATCGCGCTTCGGCGATCGCGTGCGCGTCACCGCCACCGCCGAGTTCGCCGGGTATGACACAAGCCATCGGCCGAGCGATTTCGCGTTCATGCAGTCGGTGGTGCAGCAACTCTATCCCGACGGGGCTGACTACCACCGGGCCGAGATGTGGGCTGGACTGCGGCCGATGACGCCTGACAATCTGCCGATCCTGGGGCGTAAGAAGCACCGCAATCTGTGGTTCAACACCGGCCATGGCCATATCGGCTGGACAATGTCGCATGGTACTGCCCGGATTACCGCGGACCTGATCGCCGGACGCGCGCCGGCGGTGCCAGTGGACTAGGAGGCAGCGATGGATGTGGAGCCAGGCTTTGTCGATCTCGGCGTTCTGCCCTGCACCCTGGACCAGGGCATCGCATCCCGCGCAGCCATCGGCCTGCTGGTGCTGGCAACCGACCAGACGATGGAGCATGAGTTCCGGCAGCTGATCCGTCTTTCGGGTGTCGCGACGTATGCAGCGCGACTGTTCAATGACGCGAACATAACCCCAGAAACCCTGCGTGCCATGCGCGACCGGATCGCGCCGGCGACGGAGCTGCTTCTCCCCTCGCTGCATTTGGACGTTGTCGCGTTCGGCTGCACCTCGGCCAGTATGGCGCTGGGCGAGGACGAAGTGTTCCGTCAGATTCACCGCGCGCGACCCGGCGTATCATGTACAACCCCGGTAACCGCGGCCTTCGCTGCTTTCAGGGCACTGGGTGCACGACGCATCGGCGTGTTGACCCCGTACGCTCCCGGGGTCAATGCGGTGGTGCGCCACTACCTCGATAGCCATGGTGTCCAAGTCGCCGCGTTCGCGACATTCGACAAACGCGACGACCGCGAGGCCGCGCGAATTACCACTGATTCGATCACTGCGGGCGTGGTGAGCCTCGCGCGGTCGGCGCGCCTCGATGCTGTATTCGTGTCGTGCACCAGTCTCCGCCTTGCCGAAACCGTCGCGGCGATCGAGGCGGAGGCCGGCGTGCCGGTCACGTCCAGCGACCACGCATTGGCCTGGCACTGCCTGCGCCTCGCAGGAGTGAATGACAAGGTTGCAGGCGCCGGATCGCTGTTTGGCTGCCTCACGTAACCTCGCAAACTTTGCTACGCCGGCGCCATCGCCCGCCGCAATCCTGGCTAGAACTTGACGCCGCCCATCGTCAGCCCCGCCACCATATAGCGACGCAGTCCGTAGTACACGGCGATCGGCGGCAACGCGTAGACCAGCGACATAGCCATCATGTAATTCCACGGCGCCTCGTCGCTGTCGAAGAACTGATCGATCGCGGCGGCAACAGTCCAGTTGCGCTCCGAGGTCAGCAGCAGGAACTGGTACTGATACTCGTTCCAGGCGACCAGCAGCGCAAAGGTGGCGACCGCAGCCAGCGCGGGCGTCATCAGCGGCAAATAGATCCGCAGATAGACCTGCAGCGGCGTCGCTCCGTCCACGCGCGCCGCTTCGTCAAGCTCCAGAGGGATCAGCTTGCCATACTGATGGCAGATCAGGATCGCGTACGGTGTGGCAAATGCCACTTCTGCCGCGATCACCGACCATAAGTTATCTGTCAACCCATAGATGCTCATCAGCCGGGTGAATGGGATCGCCAGGAAAGATGCCGGCACAGCATAGGTGATCAGCGGCAGGTGCCCGAACAACCAGGCCTTGCGCAGCTTGATACGGCCCATGGCGAACGCCGCCAATGAACCAATGACGACGGTGATGACCATCGTCGCCAATCCCATATACACGCTGTTGCCGAACTGGTGCCAGAATCCCTCGAGGTAGCGATTCCCCTCTGTCAGCACAGCGGTGAAGCTTTCGAGGTTCGGCTCCGCCGGATACACCGCGCCGGTAAATTCGTCGCCGTCGTCGCTGAGCGCGATCAGCAGCAGATTGTACACCGGCAGCAGCGTCCAGACCGCGATGAACATGCCCAGGATCGCCGCGGCAATCTTTTCCAGCGAATACCGTGACCGCCGGCGCACCTGGACGGAACCCATGGCCAGGCTCACAACTGCACCTCGCTTGCCTGCAGTCGTCGCATCAGCAGCAAGGCCAGCGGGATCAGCACCGGCAGGGCCGACAGCATGGCTGCCAAGCCCATCGTCGGGTAGCCGTGGTCGAACGCGATCCGGTAGCCATAGGTGGCCAGCACCAGGGTGTGCAGCGCCGGCGCGCCGCTGGAGACCAGGTATGGAGCCATGAAGTCGCCAACCGTCCACAGCGTCGAGAGCAAGACGGAGACAAGGTAGAGATTGGCCAGCAGCGGAAAGGTCACGAACGCGAAGCGACGCAGGCCGCTGGCGCCATCAACCTCGGCCGCCTCATAGATTTCCTGCGGAATCGCCAGCCTTCCAGCCAGGAAAACCAGGGTCCAGAACGGCAGCCACTTCCAGATATAGGCAAGGATGTTGATGCCCATCGCCAGCCAGTAGGAATTGAACCAGATCGGTCCATCGACCCCGAACAGCATGTCCAGGGCGCTGTTGAGAAACCCGCCATACCCGATGAACATCCAGTGCAGCGAGATATAGGCAGACAGCGCCGGCAGCGCCCACGGCAGCATGAACAACACCAGCAGCGGTTTGATCCATCGCTCCTTGCGCAGAAAGAATCCGGACAGCAGGAAGGCGACGAACATCTTCAGGTTCACGCCGACGCCGGCGAGCAGCAGGGTGTTGATGACAGTGATCTTGTATCGCGGATCGTCGAAAAGTTTGGCGTACAGCGAAGGATCGCTGCCCAGCCACAACCCATAGACGATCGGGTAGGCAACGAAGGCGAGAAACACCACGCCGTAGGGAATGAAGAACGCGATTGCCCACGTAACGTCGGAGCTTCGCAGCCCGCGCCGCCAGGGTGGGCGCCAAGAGCGCGTGACGACCGGACCCCGAGCGAGCGACAGTGCCTGGTGTGTGGCGCTCATCGACTCCCGGAAGAGGCGATGCGCCGCCTCTCCACTGACATCATCGGGAAGAGGAGCATCCCTACCCTTTCACGCCTCCCATCGTCAGGCCGGCCGCCATGTATCGACGGAGGCCGTAGTACAGGATGATCGGCGGCAGCGCGTAGATGATCGCGGTTGCCATCATGTAGTTCCAGGGCGACTCGTCGCTATTGAGGAATTGCGCCAGTGCGACCGCCACCGTCATGCTCTGGGGCGTGGACAGCAGCAGGAAGTTGTACAGATACTCGTTCCACGCCAGCAGCAGCGCATAAGTCCCGACCGCAACCAGTGCCGGCGCCATCAGCGGCAGATAGATGCGGTAATAGATCTGCAGCGGGTTGGCCCCATCGATGCGCGCCGACTCGTCGAGCTCCATCGGTATCGACTTGCCGTACTGTGAGAAGATGAAGATCGCATAGGGCGTGGCGAAGGTGGTCAGCGCCAGAATCACCGATGAGAGGTGATTGCCAAGCCCGTAGATGTTCATGATCCGGTAGATCGGAATTGCCAGGAAGGATGCCGGGATCACATAGGTCATCAGGGCGGCGTTGGTCAGCATCCAGCCATTGCGCAGCCGCATGCGCCCCACCGTGAAGCTGGCGAGCGAGGCGATCCCCAATGTCAGGACAGTGACCGACAGCCCGACGATAAAGCTGTTGCCGAACTGGTGCCAGAAGCGCTCCAGGTACCAGAAGTCCTGCGTGACCACGACTCGGAAGGCCTCCAGCGTCGGCTCCGCCAGCCAGACGGATCCGCCGAAAATGCCCTCATGGCTCTCCAGGGCGATCTTCCACATGTTGTAGAGCGGTGCGAGCGACCAGACTGCAAGGATGAAGCCGAGCACCAGACATGAGCCTTCCACCCCATAGCGATGCAGGCGGTAGAACAGCGGTGACCGTATCCGACGGCGGGGAACTGTCGCGCTCATAGTTGACCCTCCGACGGACGCAACCTCCGCATCAAGATGATGACGAGCGGGATCAGCACCGGCAGGGCTGACATCACCGTCGCGACGCCGAGATTGGGCAGTGCGACGGTGAAGGCGTAGCGGATGCCGAGTGTGGCCAGAACCTCGGTGGACATCGCCGGTCCGCCACCAGAGACGAAGAAGGTCGAATTGAAGTCCCCGAGAGCGAAGACCATGTCGAGCAGCACGCACACCAGATACAGATTCGCCATCAGCGGCAGCGTCACATGCGCGAACTTGCCTAGACGTGAGGCGCCATCGACGGCGGCGGCCTCATAGAGTTCCTGCGGCACGGCCATCCGGCCGGCGAGCAGGATCACAGTCCAGAACGGCAGGGTCTTCCAAATATAGGCGCCGATGTTGCTGGCAAGGCCAGTCCAATGTTCGTTCAGATAAACCGGCCCATCGATGCCGAACAGCTCGTAAAGGATGTTGTTCAGCATCCCCCACTGGCCGTTCAGGAACCAGTGGATCGACATATAGGCGGGCAAGGCTGGCGTAGCCCAGGGCAGGATGAAGATCACCATCAGGCTCTTGACCCACCATCCCTTGCGGAAGAAGAAGCCTGACAACATGAAGGCCAGGAACATCTTCAGGTTCACGCCGATCACTACGTACAGGATCGTGTTGAGGACGGCGGTCAGATAGCGCGGATCGGAGTATAGCTCCTTGTAGAGGGCAATATCGCTGCCCATCCAGATCCCGAAGCCAATGGGATAGACAACGAAGAACAGGAAGATCGCAATGTATGGCAGGGCGAACGCCATCGCCCAGACATAGTCGGCGCCATGCACGCCGCCGAACCAGGCCTGTCGCCATGTACGTGGCGCCGCCAGGCCACGTCCAACCGCAAGTGCCTGTTGTGTTACGCTCATGACCGCCTCGCCTGGATTAGATCGTGATCTTCGCGAAGACTTCGTTTGCGCGCTTGAACGCTCTGTCGACTGCGTCCGCCACCTTCATGTTGTTCTTGATGACGTTCGCATGGGCCTGCCCCCAAACCTGCTCTGCCTCGAACTGACCCCACGCCGGCGAGTAGGCATTATAGAGCGGCAGGGTCGGATTCAGCACACCTTCCGTGATGTAGGGCAACAGGCAGGGCATATCGGTACTGGTCCAGAACGGATCGTCCTTCACAAGCTGCGGTATCGCCGGGAACCAGCGGCCCAGGCCAGCCTTCAGATTTTCGTTCATCACCTTCGGCTGCATGAAGTACTTCATGAAGTCCTTGGCAACCTCGACGTTCTTGGCGCCTTTGGGAATGTAGCCGCCGCCGGCGTTGACCTGCGCCTTCATCGGCGTGCCGTCGTTCTTGTTGGCCGGCGCCAGCACCTTCATCTGATTGTAAAAGGCTTCCTTGTTCTTGATCATTGCCAATTCAGTGGACAACGTCCCGTCGAAGTCCATCATGAACAGCTTCTCATGATAGCCGTTGTTGTCGTCGGCGTCGTTCCAGCTCAGTGCCTCCGGAGGGACGTATCCTTCCTTATAGAGGTTGGTCATGAACTCGACCGACTTGATGGCTGCCTCACGCACCTTCGGATCGTCGGTGTGCAACTTGCCATCCTGGGTGACGATCCCCTCGCCGCCGTTTGCAATCAGGAAATGCCGGAACACGTTGTTGCCGTCGTTCGGTCCGACTGTGGTGACCTGCAGGCCGCAGGCGTAGATCTTTCGCATGCCCTTCGAACGCAGTGGCGCCTGCGCTTGCTTGAGGTAGGTCCACACACCATCCCAGTTCTTGGGGATCTCTTCCATCTTGAGACCCGCCTTCTCGACCAGATCTCCCCAGATATGGAACGGCGTGGTGCCCTGCTTGATCGGGCATATGTAGTAGCTGCGCTTCTTGGTAGTCTTGTTATAGAAGGTTGAGCACAGCTTTGCTGTTTCCGACAGCTGCGATTCGTATGGCGCAACGACGTCAGAGACATCGACAATCTTGTCGTCCCACGCGTTCTGCGGAAGGATCGTCTCCGGCGCGTCCATGAACACCAGGTCCGGGACGTCACCGCTGGTCAGTGCGGATATCGTCTTCTGGTTCAAGGCCATGAACGGCATCAGGCTGTATTCCAGCTTGTTGCCGCTCTCCTTCATGTAGTCCTCGCAGACCTTGCGCATCGCGGCATCTTCTTGCGGGATGAACCCTTGCCCCGCCCAGTAGATCGCTGTTTTGGCTTGCGCATTGGCGATATACGGGCGCGCCAACGCCCCGGCCGCAGCCATGCCTAAGGCTCCGCCAATAGCAGTGCGACGGCTCATCTTGGCCATGGCCGCTCTCCCTTCCCTGTCGACCGGTCGCTCATGCCGCCGGTTCCGTATGGTTGCCGTTGTAAGCGTGTTTGGGCCAAAGCTTATGACAAAGCCCCCGAGCCCCGTCAAATGACCCTTCGGTCAAGCTGTTGCCGCTCGTCCCACGCGCGCGGCGCGCATCGGCCGCGCCAGCTGGTTCATGCCGATATGAAAAGGCTCCTACGAACTTGGTATCCCACTCACACGGCCGAGCTAAAAAGCCATTTGCCCCGTTATTCGGGCGTAAACGGTTTGACGCCTCCGCCCCGATGCGTCACGTCC
>JBKPSV010000218.1:0-9391 GCA_046735215.1 Pseudomonadota bacterium
GCTTCTTGCATCTTGACACAAAATATAACTCCATTGGTCGACGCCGTTGGAGACCTGGAGCCGTGAGCCGTATCCACATCCTGCACGAGAATTCCGCCTGGCTGCCGCCGCTGGCGCAGGCTCTTGACCACCGGCATCTGCCCTGGACCGAGTGGTTCCTGGACGTCGGCACGTTCGATCTTGCGGCGCCGCCTCCGGAGGGCGTGTTCTACAATCGGATGAGCGCCTCGTCGCATACGCGTGATCATCGGTTCGCGGCGGAACTGACGGCTGCGGTCCTCGCCTGGTTGGTTCGCTGGGGCCGTCGCGTGATCAATGGTCCCGGCGCGCTGGACCTTGAAATCAGCAAGGCGCGTCAGTACGCCGCACTTGAGGACAACGGCATCGCCACGCCACGCACGGTGCTCGTCGTCGGTCGCGAGCGGGTCGCCGCCGCGGCGCTGCGCTACTTCGCCGACCAGCCGTTCATTCTCAAGCCGAACCGCGGCGGCAAGGGCCTCGGCGTCCAGCTTTTCGCGTCGGTTGGCAGCTTCTCGGCCTACCTGGACTCGGACGCTTATGAAGCGCCGGTGGATGGGATCCATCTGTTGCAGGAGTACGTGCGGGCGCAGCGCCCGTTCATCACGCGCGCGGAATTCGTTGGCGGACAATTTCTGTACGCTGTGGAAGTTGATACCAGCGACGGCTTCGAGCTCTGCCCGGCAGATGCCTGTGCCATCGGTGACGCCAATTGTCCGGTTGGCGAGGCGCCTCGGCATAAGTTCACGATCGTCGACGGCATCCCGAAGGCGTTGCGAGTACGTCTGGAGCGTTTCCTGGCGGCGACCGGTATCGAGGTGGCGGGTATCGAGTTCATCACCGACAACCAAGGACGTACCCTGGTCTACGACGTCAATACCAATACGAATTACAATCCTGACGCCGAAGCGCGGTCAGGGCGCACCGGCACTGCGCGCTCCGGCCCCGGCGCGATCGCCGAATTTCTCGGCGCCCAACTCCATCGACTGCCTGCCGCAGCATAGTAATTGAGGCCCGGGGCCCTTTTATCCGCCAGAGAGTTTGCTCGCGGACAGTCGTGGGGATAATCCGAAGGGCGTGTGGGCCTTGTCTACTTTGATGGATGCAGACCAATAAGTCTTACGAGAAGATTTGTCATTTCTGAGTATATACATCGACGCTGGCGGATCGTACATCTGGAACCTGCCATGAGCGTGCTCCTCCACCCACTGAACGGATTGATCGTCACGGCCTTGTCGTTCGCCTTCGTGCCGTGGCTCTGGCTCATCCTGGTGTTGTAGGAGCCGCAGGCGCCGGGCCGTCATCCCGCCGGGAATCATTGTGTATTCTGGCTTTCGGCCGGCCCTTCTATTTCGTGGCGTGGTACCGCTGTAGCTCCCTGTTCCTGCTGGCCTACGCGATCAACCGTCAACCGAGAGTAGTCGATCAGTGCGCTGCTCGTGGGTGCCACTAGTTCAGCGCGCCTGCCTCCCAGGTCTTCTACCAGCACGGTCGGTCTTTCGGGACGGTTCGCGGCAAGCATGCACGGTTTGAAAGCATCCGGTGTGCCGCAATTGTTGGGCTGAAGCGGTCGGGGAACATAGCGTAGACGGCCTGCAAGGGCGGCAGCCGGCGCGCCGTGCCGAGCAGCGGCCGAGCTTCGAGCGCCCAGGTCGGTCTCGCCGAGTGCGCATGCCGAGATGAACAGGCAGCTGCATAAGGCGGCGTTGCGCAAGATCCTCATGACATCGCTTTGCGTGGCTCCGCCGAACTAAAGGAGGGTAATCTTTCAATCGGGAGTTATGGCGCGATTTCGCTGCGACGCTCGATCAATTATTGATTATTGATTGCAAACCGGCGCAAAGGGGTGATGATTGATGCGCAGTTGCGCTTGACCTCGCAGCGTTCCATATCATTCCATGCTGTCCATCCCGTCGTTTCAAGGTGGGCGGACTGCTGTGGCTTCCGGGCCGCACGCGCTGGGAGCGCGAGGCGCAAACGGTGGTGCGGCTCATGCACTTGATCGGCCGAAACCACGACGCTGCGTTCGCAGCACGGCCGACAGGCACGATTGGGTGGCGCCTGAACGCCAGATGAAGCCGACGCCATCCAATGCGGAGCTAGCGGTAGTTGCTTGTATCACCGCGGACGCGCTGGCAGCGTAGGTCGGCCACGACTTAGCTGACCGTCAGGAAAGAGCGAGCGAGCCAAGCCATGAAGATCGCCAAGGTGTCCGCCATTCCCATGTCCGCACCGGTTCCCGAGGAGAAGCGTCATCGCACTGACCTGGGAACAAAAGTGAAGAGCGATGCGACACTGATCCGCGTCGAGACGGACAACGGACTCATCGGCATTGGCGCCGCTCTCGGCACGCCGCCGATCGTCGCGTCCATTGTCGAGCACGAACTTGCACCGGAATGCGCTGGCGAGGACCCGATGTTCTCCGAGCGTATCTACGAGAAGATGTACAACGGCTCGCGCAGCAGACCGGCGCTGGAACGCGGCATCACTCAGGCTGATGAAAGTCGGCGCCGCGGCGTTATCATGGAATCAATCGCCGGCGTCGACATCGCGGTGTGGGACGTCAAAGCCCAAGCGCTCGGCATTCCGCTCTACCAGGCGCTCGGCGCGGTGCGCAGCTCTGTGCGTGGCTACGCCAGCGGCGGCTGGGCGCCGGGCGACGAGGCCGAGGTGGAACTGGCAGGTTACGCGGCGAAGGGATTCACCGCGGCCAAAATGCGCGTTGTCGGGCGCGACGGGTTTTCCGTCGCCAACTGCGTTCGTCGCGTGAAGGCCGCGCGCCGTGGCCTCGGCCCGAATGTCGAACTGATGGTGGACGCGCACGGGTCGCTCGAGGTTGCGACAGCCATCAAGCTGGCCAAGGAACTGGAACCATACGATATCGCCTGGTTCGAAGAGCCGGTCTCGCCGGACGATCATGCTGGCCAGGCGGAAGTGAGGCGATCGACAACGATCCCCATTGCTTCGGGCGAGCGCGAGTTCACCCGGTTCGACTTCCAGGACTTGCTTGAGCGCCGTGCTCTTGACATCGCCCAGCCTGATGTGGCGCGGGCGGGTGGTATGACCGAGATCCGGCGCATCGCAGCACTGACGTCCGCTCACGGCGTGCGTCTCGCACCACACGCCTGGGGCAGTGGCGTCCTGTTCGCGGCGAGCATTCACGTCGCAATGGCCGCTGCAAACTGCCATATTCTGGAGGTGACACAAGGCTACATGCCGATGATGTGGGAACTGTTCAACGAGCCGTTCGACATTCGTCCGAATGGTATGGTGCATGCTCCTGAACGATCTGGTCTCGGCTTTACCCTGCGTGCGGATGCGCTGGAGCGGTTCCGGTATGTCGACGGGCCGGAGTTCGAGTTCTAGCGATGCGGGCGGAGTAGCAAGCAGCGGGCGGGCCCGTTAGGATCGACTGCTGCTGCGGAGGATGGCGACATGGCTACAACCAAGTTCAACATTGGCGATACCACAATTCACCGGGTCGTGGAGCAGGAAGCCCCCTTTTTTGCGCCATTGGAATTCTTCCCCTCACTGACGCCAGAGGTCCTGGAAGAAAATCGCGGTTGGATGACCGAAGGCGGTTATATCGATCGACAGAGTGGCCAATTGGTGCTCTGCATCCAAGCTTATTTGGTGCAGACGCCGCATCACAACATACTGATCGATAGCTGCGTCGGTAATCACAAGCCGCGCCCTACGCGGCCGTTCTGGAACATGCTGAACACGGATCGGTTTGAGAAGGCGCTCGCTGCCACCGGCGTTTCGGTCGATCAGATTGACTTTGTGATGTGCACCCATCTTCACGTTGATCATGTGGGCTGGAATACGAAGCTGGAGAATGGACGCTGGGTACCGACCTTTCCGAAGGCCAAGTACGTCTTCTCGGACCGCGAGCTTGCTTACTGGACCGAAACAGAGAAGCAAGATCCATCGGCGGCGCCCTGGATCACTGACTCCGTTCTTCCGATCGTCGCCGCAAGGCGCGAGCAGGTCGTGAAGAGCGAGCATCAGTTCAGCGATATCGTGAAGTTGCTCCCCACACCGGGCCACACCATCGACCACTACTCGGTGCAGGTCGGCAGACCGGGCGCGGACGCCGTGATCACCGGCGACATGATTCACTCGCCACTCCAAGCGCGCTACCCTGAACTCGGCATGCGGGTTGACTACAGTTCCGAGCAAGCGGGAGAATCGCGCCGCAGGCTCTTCGGCGGTCTGTGCGACACCTCCACCTTGGTCTGCACGGCACATTTTCCGTCGCCGTCCTCTGGCCATATTCGGCGCTGGGGTGATGGCTTCAAGTTCGAACCTCTTTGAGCTGTAGGAATCAAGACGGTAATTGACCGTCAGCGTTGCCGTGCGTCGTTGCTACATATGCTACGGCGCGTCGGCGCATGCATGCAGCCTACCGAGAAAAAGCAATCTGCATTGGTCGCACCGTAACGTCCGCGACCGGGAGGCAACATGAGACGGCAGAAGAAATTCTATGCATGGGGCTATGCAGACGAGGAACTGGCCGCAGACGAGATCAGATCGTGGGAGGGCGAGGTTACCAAGCTTTATGGTTTGTCCAGCTTCGACGTTTCGCCGGCACCGCAGGCAGACGAGATTGCACTCCGCCCACCGCGCGTCGTGGTTCCTGCGGCGCTGCAGAAGGTTGTTCGCACCGACCATCTGATCCGCCTGGAACATAGCTACGGCAAGGCTTGGTTCGATGCCTGTCGAATGTTTATGCGCTCCGTGCCAAATCCTCCCGATGCAGTTGCCTTCCCGGCAACGGAACAGGACATCATCAGTGTGCTCGATTGGTGTGCCGGGAGCGGTGCCAAGGTTATTCCGTATGGCGGCGGATCCTCCGTTGTGAAGGGCATCGAACCGACCGAGCAGTTCGAGAAGGTGGTGACACTGTCGATGCGCCACATGGATAAGGTGCTCGAGATCGATCCTGTAAGCCACGCCGCGCGCATCCAGGGCGGCGTGTATGGGCCGCACCTGGAAGACCAACTGCGTGATACGCCGTTCACGATGCGTCATTATATGCAGGCCTACCGCTGCTCCACACTCGGTGGCTGGATCGCAACGCGGTCGGGCGGTCATTATGCCACACTGTATACTCACATCGACGACTTCGTGGAGAGCACGCGAACGGTGACGCCAACCGGCACGCTCGAAACGCGCCGCCTTCCTGGATCCGGTGCAGGACCCAGCCCGGACCGCATGATAATCGGTTCCGAGGGCATCCTTGGGATTATCACCGAGGCATGGGTGCGGTTGCGGAAGAAGCCCGAGTTCCGGGCCGCCACCAGCGTGCGCTTCAAGACCTTCCATGCTGGCGCGGATGCAGTGCGCGGCATAGCGCAGGCTGGCCTTTATCCCGCCAACTGCCGGCTGCTGGAGGCGCGCGAGGGACTTCCCGACACGCCGTGGCAAAGCGACGAATCCATGCTTGTTCTGACCTTCGAGTCAGCCGATCACCCGCTCGATGCATCGATGTCCCGGGCGCTGGAAATCTGCCGGGACTGTGGTGGCGCCGCCGATCAGTCGGCGCTGGAAGATGAGAATTCGCATCGTTCGGGCGCTGCCGGTGCATGGCGCAACCGGTTCATTCGGGCGCCATACTACACCGAACACGCCGTGGCCCGTGGACTTCTGGCCACCACCTTTGAGACCTCGATGACCTGGGAGCGTTTCCACGACTTCCATGCCACAATCATGCGGGTGGCGCGTGATGCGATACGGCAGGTCACGGGTAAGGACGGCACCGTCACCTGCCGGTTTACGCATATATATCCTGATGGACCTTGTCTCTACTTCACATTGGGTGGGGTACTCGACCGGCGTATAATGCTCGATCAATGCACGTCGATATTGGCGACCTGCATGACGGCCACCGTGGAGCACGGCGGCACGACAACGCATCATCATGCCGTTGGTCGTTTCCACAGGCCCTTCTACGACAAACAAAGGCCCGAACTGTTCGCGCGTGCTCTGCGTGCCGCCAAGCGAGAACTCGACCCAAAGGGCATGATGAACCCGGGTGTATTGATTGATCCTTGAACTATGTGGAGGCAAGCGGGTCGCGTACCTGCGAGCTTTATACGAATGCTGGAACTTGCAGGAACACTCAGATGAACGCAGCCGCTGCACGAACGGTCCCGGTGAGGGGGATCGAGGTAGCCAATAATCGGCCCTTTGCGCTGATAGCCGGGCCGTGTCAGATCGAATCGCGCGCGCACGCACTGGAGGTTGCCCATGCGCTCCGTGAAATGTCCGCAGCCGTGGGTGTTCCGCTGATCTACAAGTCCAGCTTCGACAAAGCCAACCGGACCTCGGTTTCAGCCGCACGTGGGATTGGCTTGGGTGAAGGTTTGGCGGTACTCGCGGATGTCCGCGAAGCCACCGGGCTGCCGACGCTGACCGACGTGCACGCGCCCGAGCAGTGTGCCATTGCGGCTCAGGCGGTCGATGTTCTGCAGATCCCAGCGTTTCTCTGCCGGCAGACCGATCTGCTGCTCGCGGCTGGCGAGACCGGCAAGCCAATCAACGTGAAGAAGGGCCAGTTCCTTGCGCCTTGGGACATGGCGAATGTCGCGGCGAAGATCGCTAGCACGGGCAACCACAACATCCTGTTGTGCGAACGGGGCGCCAGCTTCGGCTATAACACGCTGGTCAGCGACTTTCGCGCCCTTCCGATCATGGCGCGCACCGGCTATCCAGTGGTGTTCGATGCGACCCATTCGGTGCAGCAGCCCGGTGGGCAAGGCATGTCATCGGGCGGTCAGCGTGAGTTCGCGCCTGTGCTGGCGCGGGCCGCACTCGCGGTGGGTGTTGCAGCGATGTTCATCGAAACGCATCCTGATCCCGACAAGGCGCCGAGTGATGGCCCGAATATGATCCCCTTGCGTGACATGCCCGCACTGATCGCACGGCTCAAGGTGTTCGATGAGCTGGCGAAGCGCGGGGCTTGAACACGACGATTTGCTACGGAACCGGCTGCGTCAGCTCACCTGTCTGTCGTGCCCCTGCCAGTAGGGTGCCCGGAGTTCGCGACGCAGCACCTTGCCCGTCGGATTGCGCGGCAGAGCGGTGACGAAGTCGATTGATTTTGGTAGCTTGAATCCGGCAATCCTCTGGCGCGCGTAGGCGATGATTTCCTCGGCAGTGGCTTCGACGCCCGGTTTGAGGACAACGATTGCCTTCACCGCCTCGCCCCAGCGGGGATCGGGAACCCCGATGACGGCCGCGTCGGCAATCGCAGGATGACTGAACAGGGCGTTCTCCACTTCCGCCGGATACACGTTCTCTGCGCCGGTGACGATCATGTCCTTCACTCGATCGTAGATGTAGAGGAGCCCTTCCTCGTCAAAATAGCCGGCATCACCGGTGCGAAGCCAGCCGTCCGCGAAAACTGCCTCGCGCGTCGCCCCTGCGTTCTTCCAATAACCCTTCATCACGCAGGACCCCTGGATGACGATCTCTCCCACCTCGCCGGCTGCCAATGTCTCTCCGGCAGCACCCACCACACGCAAACCGATCGCGGGATACGGCCGCCCGCAAGATCGCAACTTGCCTCGAACAGGATCGTGCAGTTCAGGCGCCAAGAACGTAGCAACAGCTGCACTCTCGGTGGAGCCGTACACCTGGCGAAAGCGGGCGCACGGGAACACGCGCATCGCCCGCATGAGTACATTTTCCGCAATAGGCGAAGCGCCGTAGACCAATGACCGTACGCAGCCGAGATCGATCGGCGTAGCCTCTATATGTTGCGTAATCATCAGGATCACCGCCGTACAAGCAACAGCAAATTCACCTGATGTCGTGTGATCGCATCGATTATGTCTGCTACCTTGACTTCTTCGAGCAAGAGCGTTTGGGCGCCCTGCGCGAGGCACAGAAGTCCGACGCCGGTGCCGGCTATGTGAAAAACCGGCATGCAGACCAGCGCCACATCATCAGAGCTGAGCCGCATGACATCGTGGCGCTCATAACAGGCAATAAGCATCAGGATGTTAGTGTTCGCCAGCTCAACACCTTTGGGCAGCCCTCGTCCCGGAGGTATAGAGCTGCAGAGCGGTGTCTTCGGGAGCGGCCAGGACACCACGATCGTTCGAAGACGGCGCGTCTCGCCATTCCCCGAATTGTACCAATTGCAATCGGCTTCGTCCATCGCCACGAACCGATCGAGAGCCGGCAATTCCAGCGAGGCCGCGATGGCGGCAAAGCCTCGCGCGACGAACAGGACTTTCGCCTCTGCGTCTTGCAGAAGGCTCGCCATCTCGGGTGGTGCCATTCTCCAGTCCACCGGTGCCGGCACGACAGTGGCAGCAATGGCGCCGAACAGCAGTTCGAAGTAGAGATCTGAATTCTTGCCTAGTGTCCTGATTCTGAAGTCCCTGGCATTCAGGGCTGCACCGAGAGAGTGCGCAGGCAGAAGCGTTGGATTGAGGCAAGGATGTCGTCGGCGCTCTTGATCCATCTGAACGGTTTAGGATTAGCGTTGGTGGCGTCGATATAGACGGTTATGGCGGCTTCAAGGTCGGCGACTGAGCGGAACACGCTGTGTCTGATGGCGCGGTCGGTCAGCAGCGCGAAGAACCGCTCGACCTGATTGATCCATGATGCCGAAGTGGGCGTATAGTGAACGTGCCAGCGTGGCCGCTTGGCGAACCAGTTGCGGATCAACTTGGTCTTGTGTGTGCCGTAATTGTCCATGACGAGATGGACGTCGAGCCCGGCGGGCACGGTGCGCTCGATCTCGTCGAGGAACTTGCGGAACTCCTGTGTGCGGTGGTTTGCCGGCCCTCACGTCAAGCGCGGCAAACAGCGAGGTGGTCCGTGCCGGATTTAGTCGTGGGTGCGCCGCTCGGCCTGGCCTGGCCGCATCGGCAACAAGGGCTGGGTTCGATCGAGCGGCTGGACCTGGCTCTTCTCGTCGATGCAGAGCACCACTGCGCTCGGGAGGCGATAGGTACAAGCCGAAGATATCGCGCACCTTCTCCACAAACAGCGGATCGGCCGAGAGCTTGAACGTCTCCGAACGATGCGGCTGCAGGCCAAACGCTTGCCAAATCCGATGGATCGTGGACGGCGCATGACCCACGACTTGCGCCATCGTCCGCAGGCTCCAGTGCGTCGCACCCTTCGGAGGGGTCTGCAGCGTCTTGCGGATTGTGGTGGCGATCTCATCGTCACCGATCTGACGTGGCGCGCCGGGACGCGACTCGTCGTATAACGCGTCCATGCCATCGCGGGCGAAGCGGTTGCGCCACAGGCCAGCAGTGTGGGCGCAGACATCATGCTTGGCCGCGATCTCTTGGTTGGTCAGCCCACGTGCCGCAGACAGCACAATACGCGCCCGCACCGCCAGTGATTG
>JBKPSV010000219.1:0-8123 GCA_046735215.1 Pseudomonadota bacterium
TTCCAAGTGAGCGCGGCGTCTAAAAGTGTTCCCTGGTCGAGGACGATTGCCTCTGCCGCGACACGGATGCTCTCGGCGTACCATAGGAAGCCCTCTAGACCCTCGGTCTGTCGGGAATCGTGAAGCTTGGCCAGGGAGTCAGGCCGCAGGAATTCGGCAGCGTGGAAATGCAGGACAGGCTCCCAGAAGTCGAAAGCCTCCCTCAGGCTCCGTTCGCGAATCGGCGCTCGTTTGGGGATGTCCGCGAGGAGCTTAAAAGCGGCTGTCTTTGATTGCGGACCGACTCCATGCTGGCGACCACACATCACCAACAGCATGACAGTAGCCGCCCACATCGGCCGGAGGTGTCCGCGCCTGGCCCACAGTTCGCCACCAGTCTCTTGTAGCATGGCCTTCATTGTGGGCGCGGTGGCTGCTCTGAACAGCAGTTCCGGCATCCTGTGAGCGATCTCACGACTACGGTCAGCCCGCTTTGCTAAAGCCATGCGGAAGGCCTCAAGGGTGACCGCATCGGCGTGCCTGTCATGGTCGCTTTTAGTGCCGCGGGGATAGTTCATTACGGCAAAAACATATGCACGCGCGGACTGAGATTGCAGCTCGCTGATTTCCAGCTCGGGCATATCAAGCCGACGCCCGAAGTGAGACGATTTCCGCCGTTGCTTGCGGTTGAAGCAGCGAGGCGATGTAAGCCTGCCACCGACCAAGCGCGGCTAAAATCTCAGACTGGTAGTCGTGGCGATCGTATACCCGGACCAGCGCGCTCCGCCCGGAGACGTGGTTGAGTGCAGCTTCCGCATGCTCGGCCGAAATGCCAAGCCGCGCCATGCCGGTGCGTGCAGACCGCCTTAGATCGTGGATGTGCCAGTCTGTAACGCGCGACAGTTCATCCAACTTCGTCTTGATCTTCGAGAACCCACTGAGTCCGGATCCAGCGATGGCGCCGAGCAGCTTCCAATTCGAACCGCACTCACGCGCAGGCCAGATCGCCTGAATGTCTGCGATAACGAGAGGATGCAATGGCACAGTGATTCCGATGCCATTCTTTGCGCGCGCGCCCGGGATCGACCACGTCCGCCGATCCAGATCAATTTCACCTACTGTGACGTCCGCGGCTTCCTGTCGACGCGCCGCGGACATCGCGAGCAGATGCACGAAAGCCCGGACCTTCGGCGTCATGCCATCTGCTGCACGCCAGATTGACACAAGTTCGGCATCCGTCAGCGTGCGCGCGCGGGGTGCGACGGGCGGCGCTAGGAGGCTCGCGCCCTTGCGCGGGAGCAACGCATGGTCTATCCAACCAGCGGCTTCCGCGTGGTTCAGGAAGGCGCTGCAGGTACGAAACAAGTTAGCTGCCGCCGCCTCGGATTGACGTTGCTTCCGGGCGACCAGGCTCGTCCAGTCCGATCGTGTAGTCTCACGTAGAGATTTATGGCCGAGACCCGGGGCGATCTCGCGGCCGCAAATCTGCTCTACGCTCCTCGCGTAGCCATCCGACCATCGCGCCGACCTGGCTTCGCGCCATTGCTGTAGTCTAGCGGCGATGGTGTTGCTTGTACGTACGTGCCAGACGCGCGGCCTCGGCAGCGCGCCGCTCTGCAACGGGATCCGCGCCACCTTCGATATCAACCAGCATGGCGCGCGCCCGCTTGCGCGCGGCGCTCAGCGACAACTGCGGCCACGTACCGAGCGAGGGGCGCACGCGCTTGCCATCGGCGGTGCGGGCACGGACGGACCATGACATCACGCCGGACGGAGTAACCCGTAGCGCCAGGCCAGTCACCCTTGTATCCCAGAACTCCGCGCGGCCGGCCGCCGGAGGCCGTATGACGCGGATGAAGGCGTCAGTTAGTTCGCGCTGCATCGTTCGCCCTATTATTTGGACCCCCAAGCCCCATGGGGGTCCAGAATCCTCACGGTGCAGAGATATTATGGAAGACCCCCGGAGACAATGGGCGCCATGGAATTGGCTAAAAGCCAGGTGACAGCCGAAGCTTTTGGCCGTTTGGCAAGGCCCGTCCCCGGACTTTTAATCTTGGGGTCGTGGGTTCGAGTCCCACCGGGCCCACCAAAACCAGTCATTGAAATTGCGAGATCTGTCCATCATGACCAAAATCACATCCCTGCCAGTAAAGCTACAAACAGGACAGACCGTCGAGTCCGCATATCGTCAAAAAAGGGACGGGCTAGGTCAGCTGGAGACAAAGCGCCTCGTGCGGCATCTGCGAACTCACCGGCGCCGCCGCACTTGCCCACCGACCTGGTCAGCGAGTTCCCTGCCTGGATCGCGGATTGATCGCGGTCCCGCGCAACTGCCTGGACTGGATGTGAAATACCCAACGTCAGCGTCGGTGCTCCAGCTCTCGGCCCGTCCAGCAGGCTTTAAATCCCCCGTTTCCGCGCTCCTCATGCTCTGACTGTCGATCACGCAGGCGGTCGGGCTCGCTTCTCTCCCTGCTGCCTCTCGACACTGCACATACAGCACGTGATGCATCCTTTCGATCGTGCTATCGTAATTCCAGCGTATCAGGTAGTCGTGCACCGTGCTCTTCGGAGGAAGGTTCTTGGGCAGATAGCGCCACCCGCAGCCCGTGCTCAGCACATACATCACCGCCGTTCATCACCTCCCGCACCATCACTTGGCGTCGCCGTCCGCCATGCTTGACCCGTCCACTCCTCCTCGGTCAGGTCAGACGATAGCGCAGCTTGTCGCGGTTGTAGCGGGGGCGGGTCTCAGTCCACATTGGGCACCTTCAGGCCAATCGGGTGCCATGGACAGAATCACACCTGATTCGAGCCCCTCAAGTCAGTCCCGAAAACGATTCAAATGATTTGCAACCTTTTCGGACCGACACTAAGAAATTTCTTCAGCTCCGTCTTGCCCAGGCCTGCCATGTTTCTACTCCGAGCCGCTCAATGACTGATACGCAGCCCACTCGCCAATGAATTTTCATAGTAGCAGTCGCTGCCGCAGCGAGCTCCACTTCCAGATTGGAAGCGACGCAGCTGCACCACCCGACGCAACAAGGAAGCCGACGGCGCGTCGAAAAACAGGAGCGATATGACCGGCAATCCAAAACCTCTGGACGAATGCCTGAGGAGCATGTAGCTGAATCGAGCGGTGCAAAGATTCGCACCCGCGCTAATCATAGACCGGCAGAGACGCGCATCGCGCTCGTGTGACCGGAGCAGCGCACACGAGCAGCCGCGGCGGAAAGAAGGCGGCCTTCACCAATCACTGCATCGTCCGTCGGCAACAACAGGATAAGCATCGCCTCAGGACGGCGCACAGACCCTGGCGTCCAAGTCGAAGCGTCGAAGCTAGCGCTCGGCACCTTCATCGGCCACGAGCGCCAGTTCCGCAGCGTCAGGCGAGGTCGAAGCGATCCAGGTTCATCACCTTGCTCCAGGCGGCTACAAAGTCTCGCACGAATCGTTCTGGCGAATCGCTCTGGCCGTAAACTTCGGCGTAGGCACGGAGCTGCGAATGCGAGCCAAAGATCAGGTCCACACGCGTACCAGTCCATCTGAGCTCGTCGGTCTTCCGATCACGACCCTCATACTCCCCCTCAGGGCCTGCAGGCCGCCATACCGTCTTCATATCAAGAAGATTGACAAAGAAATCGTTCGTGAGCGTCTCCGGCCGACTGGTGAACACTCCGTTCTTCGACTGCCCGTAATTGACGCCAAGCACCCGTAGGCCGCCGACAAGGACGGTCATCTCGGGTGCCGTCAGACTGAGAAATTGGGCCTTGTTCACCAATTCCTCCTCGGGTGCCATGAGCTGTCTGCCGCTGAGGTAGTTGCGAAAGCCGTCAGCGGCCGGCTCCAGCACGCCGAAGGATTCTACATCCGTTTGTTCCTGAGACGCGTCCGTTCGCCCTGGCGTGAAGAGAACCTTTACGTCGTGTCCGGCTGCCTTCGCGGCCTTCTCGACACCGGCGCAGCCCCCCAGCACGATGAGGTCCGCCAGCGAGATCTTCTTGCCACCGGTCGCCGAGGCGTTGAACTCCTTTTGCACAGCCTCCAACTTCGCCAGTACCGTCCCGAGCTGTTGCGGCTGATTGACCTCCCAGTCCTTCTGCGGCGCTAGGCGAATGCGCGCGCCGTTCGCTCCGCCACGCTTGTCGGAGCCACGGAACGTCGAGGCCGCCGCCCAGGCGGTGGCAACAAGCTGAGAAACAGACAGACCAGATGCGAGAATCTTCGTCTTCAAAGTGGCAACGTCCTGCTCGCCGATCAGCGGATGATCGACGGCGGGAATCGGGTCCTGCCAGATCAGCGTCTCCTTCGGGACAAGCGGGCCGAGATAACGGATGACCGGACCCATGTCGCGATGTGTCAGCTTGAACCAGGCTCGAGCGAACGCGTCGGCGAACTGATCCGGGTGCTCATAGAAGCGCCGGGAGATCTTCTCGTAGGCCGGGTCCATCCTAAGCGACAGGTCTGTCGTCAACATGGTGGGCAAACGCTTCTTCGCCGGATCGAAGGGGTCCGGGATCGTGGGCTCAGCGCCCTTTGCCGTCCACTGGTAAGCGCCAGCAGGGCTCTTCGTCAGCTCCCACTCGTACTTGAACAGGTTGTCGAAGAAGTGGTTGCTCCATTTCGTCGGCGTCTGGGACCAGATCACTTCTGGGCCGCCGGTGATTGCATCGGCGCCGACGCCCGTCCCATACGTGCTTTTCCAGCCTAGACCCTGGTCCTCGACCGTGGTGCCTTCCGGCTCGGGGCCGACCAGAGACGGATCCCCGGCGCCGTGGGTCTTGCCGAAGGTATGGCCACCGGCGATCAGGGCGACGGTCTCCTCGTCGTTCATCGCCATGCGATAGAAGGTTTCGCGGATGTCTTTGGCTGCAGCGACCGGGTCCGGCCTGCCGTTAGGCCCTTCCGGGTTGACGTAGATCAGGCCCATCTGGACCGCTGCCAGTGGGTTCTGAAGTTGGCGCTCGCCGCTGTAGCGTTCGTCGCCCAGCCAGGTCCCCTCCGGCCCCCAATACAGCTCTTCGGGCTCCCAAACATCTTGACGCCCACCGCCGAAGCCGAAGGTTTTGAAGCCCATCGACTCGAGGGCCACGTTGCCCGCAAGGATCATCAGGTCGGCCCAGGAAATCTTCTGGCCATACTTCTGCTTGATCGGCCACAACAGCCGGCGCGCCTTGTCGAGGTTTGCGTTGTCCGGCCAGCTGCCGAGCGGTGCGAAGCGCTGCTGGCCGGCACCGGCGCCGCCACGGCCATCGGCAATCCGGTAGGTGCCGGCGGCGTGCCATGCCATGCGGACCATCAGACCGCCATAGTGGCCGAAATCGGCCGGCCACCAGTCCTGCGAATCCGTCATCAGCGCATGCAGATCCTGGATCACAGCCTTCAGGTCGAGGCTCTTGAATTCCTTGGCATACTCAAAATTCGCGCCCAGTGGATCAGACAGGCTGGACCGCTTGTGAAGAACGTCAATGTTCAGCTGATTGGGCCACCAGTCCCGGTTGTTGCTCCAGCCTGAATGAATGACCGGGCACTTGCCCACGTTCGTGTCAGTCTTCGCGTCCACAGCACTCTCCTGCTTGGTGTACGTAGTTTGGTGTTTGGCAATAGTGACGATCCGGCCCCACGGTTCGGCATGATTGAGGCACGATGCCCATGTCACGGGTCCGTCAGATGACCCGATCGCTTAAGGTCGATGGCAAGCCCGTTCCGGTTACCGGCAACGACCGCGATAGCCCTGACCGCTAACTGTTGGCGTTCTGCGTGGCTCGCTCCGGCGGCTTGACTTTGCGCTCCGTTAGCCCGATCTCATCGATAGACGCAAGGGCAGCAAACCAATTGGTTCGATAGGCTTTGACTATGGCGACAGCCCCGGAAAGATGAACCTCCGCGATCTCCGCTACCTGCTGGCGGTCGCCGAGCATGAGCATTTTGGCCGAGCTGCCGAAGCCTGCGAGGTTAGCCAGCCGACGCTTTCAGTACAGATCCGCAAGCTCGAATCGTTGCTTGGCGTCGTGCTGTTCGAGCGCACGAGCCGGGCAGTGACGCCGACGCCTGCCTGTGAGCAACTGATCGGCCATGTCCGCGCCGCGGCGGCGGAGCTGGACGCTATCCTCGCTGTGGCGAGCAGCCTACGCGACCCGCTGGCCGGACGTATTCGCCTCGGCATTATACCGACGCTGGCGCCCTATTTGCTGCCTCTGGTGTTTGCCCCGCTACGCCAGCAGCTCCCTGCACTCGAGGTGGAGCCATGGGAGGACCTGACTCCGTCATTGCTCAAGCGCCTGCATGCGCACGAGCTGGATGCTGCCCTGCTCGCGACGGAGGTAGTTGGGCCGGATCTTGAAAGCCGAGTGCTCTTCTCGGAGCCGTTTCTTGCAGCCCTGCCGCCGGAGCATCCACTGGCGGGACAGGCCGTGGTGGCGGAAGACGATCTCGCGCATGACATCCTGGTCCTGGCCGACGGGCATTGCCTGCGTGACCAGGCGCTAGAGGCCTGCGGGCAGACGGGCGCACTGAATGGCACCCTGCGCGCAACGAGCCTGGCAACGCTGCTCAATATGGTAGCGGCGGGTTATGGGACGACGCTGATCCCTGCGCTCGCCGCCGGAGTGGCGCAAGATACTGGCATCGTGCTGCGACCCCTGGCAGCAAGAGCGGGGCGGACAGTCAGGATCGCTTGGCGCGCCCGTTTCCCTCGGCGGGCGGCTTTGGAGAAGGTGGGCGAGGTGATTGCCGCACGTCTGCACGCCTTCGCAGAGGGAGCAGCCGCAGGGGTAGTTTAACTGAACCGCTTCTTACCTTTTGCCACAGGCTGGAGATGCGATCGGGTGCGTTTGTGAAAAAGCCTTGGAGTAAAGCCTGGGGTTGATGGTCGCGCCCCGGCTCTTCGGTCCAGGCAGCGCAGCCGGCGCGACCCCGCCCACGGTTTCGCTCACCGCCCCTGATCGACGACGAACCGCCCCTCGCGCTGACCGTTGTTAGCGAACCCGCACTGAACAGCCGTCCGAGCTGGAAAGAGGAGCCGGTATGCTGAGGATCATTAAGGAAAGCGTTTTCGCGTTCATTGATGACGAAGCCCTGACCCGGGGGGCAGCCATCGCCTTCTATACCGTCACGTCCGTGGGTCCTGTTCTGTTTATCGTAGTTGCGATCGCCGGGCTTGTCTTCGGTGAGGACGCAGCCCGAGGCGCAATCTCCAGCGAACTCGCGAACTTGATGGGCCAACAGAGCGCTGACCTGCTGGAGACAGCCATAAAAAGCGCTGCACGAAGTTCATCAGGCTTTCTGCCCGCAGCTATAGGGATCATTACCCTGGTGATCACCGCTTCAGGTGTTTTCACCGAGATGCAGCAAACCCTCAACGTGATCTGGCGTGCCGAACCGACGGGTACCACGGTGTCACGCCTGCTACGCGCTCGCGCCGCGAGCCTCGGCCTCGTGGCGGCTCTCGGTTTTCTCCTGCTGGTGTCGCTGGTCGTCAGCGCGCTGCTCACATTCCTCAGCGGCGTTATAGACGCCTACCTGCCGCTCGGGCACCTGATCCTTCAAGCACTGACGTTTCTAGTGTCCTTTGGCATCGTCACGCTGCTATTTGGCGCTATCTATAAGATCCTCCCCGATCGGCGAATTGAATGGCACGACGTCATGATAGGCGCGGTGGTCACAGCGCTATTGTTCAACATAGGAAAGTTTTTGATCGGCCTCTACATCGGCAGCAGTTCCATGGCGTCGAGCTACGGCGCTGCCGGATCGCTGATAATTGTGCTGCTCTGGGTATACTACTCAGCACAGATATTCCTGCTTGGCGCCGAGTTTACCAAGGCATATGCCGCCCATCGAGGCAGTCATCAGGAGCGCAAGCGGACTCTGCTCCGAGCGTAGAAGTGGCTATAAGTGAACTGGGAGGCACCGGATTGCTGTTTGCGATCGAGCCAATCGCTGTCGTTATGCAAGGCGTAGTCGGCCCGGGTGCGGCAGAGTCGTCCGGCCGCGCACTGTGGCCCGGCACGTGTCGGCAGGTCTTCGTTTTGAGGCCTCTCTGATCTTTTTTTGACGGCACTGGGCCGCCAACTTCACGCCCGATCCATGGTTCGGTGCACATTATGCGCCGCATGGATCGCGCGACTCCGATCGCAAAGCCCCCT
>JBKPSV010000220.1:0-31166 GCA_046735215.1 Pseudomonadota bacterium
TCCGGCGCGCGGCGCGGCCTTGCCGGTGCGCTCCATGTAGGTGAACGAGTTGCGGATGTAGTGCAGGATTGCATCCTGCATCGCTAGCTGAAGATGCTCGCCCTGCCCGGTGCGCAGCCGGCGCACATAGGCGCCCATGACCGAGATCGCCATCAGCATGCCGGTGCCGGTGTCGCCGATCGTCGCTCCCGGCTTGCAGGGTGGGCCGTCCTCCTCGCCGGTGATGCTCATCAGCCCACCTGCCGCCTGCGCGATCATGTCGAAGGCGAGGCTTTTCTCGAACGCGCTGCCGGCGCCGAAACCCTTGGTCTGGCAGTAGATGATCGAGGGATTGATGGTGCGGATGACATCCGGCCCAAGCCCGAGTCGCTCGATCGCGCCGGGTGCGAAATTTTCGCAGAAGATGTCGGCCTTCTTCGCCATCTCCTTCACCAGCTCGACACCACGCGGGTCCTTCAGATTGACGGTGACGGAGCGCTTGTTGGCGTTGTATTGCAGAAAATAATAGGCGTCCTGACCTGGCTTGCCGCCGGCGGTGCGGCCGGGATCGCCGAGTTTCGGGTTCTCCACCTTAACCACATCGGCGCCCATCCACGCCAACGCCTCGGTGCAGGATGGTCCGGCTTCGAACTGGGTAAGGTCCAGCACCTTAACGCCGGTCAGACACGTATCGGGGCCATTGTTTGGCATCGCCACAAATTCCTCCCAACGGGGTTCGGCAAAGCCTACGACGACAGGCGCCGCCCGTCGAGTTGCCGAAACGTCTGTGCTATTGAGCTAAGGGCGAAGGAGGCCGGCATGGACAAGATCGCGATCTGCGCGATCTTCAAGGATGAAGCGCCTTATCTGCTGGAGTGGCTCGCGTTCCACCGGATGATCGGGGTCGACCTCTTCGTGCTTTACGACAACGGCAGCAACGACGGCGGCGCCGACCGTATCCATGCCTCCAGCTTCGCGCGCAATGTCACGCTGATCGATTGGCCGGACCGCCCGGGGCAACTCTCGGCCTACAACCATTTCCGCATGCATCACGCGGCGCGTTTTAGCTGGGTGGCGTTCATCGACATCGATGAGTTCATTGTGCCACTCGATGGCAACTCGATTCGCCCTATCCTGATGCGGCCGACGTATGAGCGCTATGCACAGGTGCTGCTGCAATGGCTGGTGTTCGGCCCGTCTGGGCACGAACGGCGCCCCGACGGCCTGGTGATCGAACACTACACGCATCGCATGCCCGAAACGGCCGATGCCTGTCGCCACGTCAAAGCGATCGTGCGCCCCAATATGCTGCGCGGTATCGACTACACCCCGCATGCAGCCGAGTGCAGCGGGCCCGCCTGCAACAGCAGCGGAACCGAGGTGCTGCCATTCGCGATCCAGCCGACCGAGTGTCATGCGGTCATGTCGATCCATCACTACTTCACCAAATCGCGGGAGGACTGGCAGATCAAGCGTCACCGGGGACGCGGCGATTCGCTGGAGCCGTACCAGGAGCGGATTTTTTCAGACGTAGCGGGCGAGGCACTGATCGAGGATAGGCGCGGCCTGCGCTTTGTCCCGCGGCTTCGCGCCTTGCTGCGGTCGTGACGGGAACGGATAATGGAGAAGATCGCTGTCTGCGCGATATTTAAGGATGAGGCGCCCTATCTCCTGGAATGGATCGCATTCCACAGGATAATCGGTGTCGACCTGTTCGTAATGTATGACAACGGCAGCAGCGACGGCGGGGCAGAGCTGATCCGGCAGTCGAGTTTTGCCAAAAGCGTCACCATCCTGGACTGGCATGACCGGCCGGGCCAGCTGTCGGCGTATCAGCACTTCCATACCACCTATGCCGAGGCATTCAGCTGGGTGGCGTTCATCGACATTGATGAGTTCATCATGCCGGTCGGCACCGGGTCGATCCGCGGCATCCTGCTGCGCGAGGCGTACAAGCCCTATGCGGACATCCTGCTCAACTGGCAGATCTTTGGTCCTTCCGGACATGTGGCACGGCCGAATGGGCTGGTCGTCGAAAACTTCACCCAGCGTTTCCCTGAAGACGCTGAAGCCAATCGACACGTAAAGTCGCTGGTGCGCACGCAACACCTGCTGCGGGTCGGCGGCACGCCCCACATATTCGACTGCACACGTCCGACCTGCAATGCGCGCGGCGAGACCGTGACATCACACGCCATGCAGCCAGCAGTGTGTAGCGACGTCATGGTGATCAATCACTACTTTACGAAATCGGCCGAGGAGTGGGCTTTCAAACGCCAGCGCGGGCGTGGCGACTCGCTTGATCCTTATGGCGACCGCGTTTTCACCGACGTCGAAGCGCAGGCTATGGTGGAAGATGTCCGAGCGCGACGCTTCCTGCCGCGGCTCCGGGCGCTGCTCGAATCCTGATCAGCCTTGTATCAGCGCCGCCTGCATCTCGGTGCGGAACTGCGCCATCTCTGTGTCGTCCCGCCAAGGCATGCGATACGCCTCGTCGAACAGCAGTTGCCGGCACATCAGCCAGTTGCGGTCCCGGTCAGCCGCGTTGGAGAAGCTGTGGCCACTGAGGACCTCGATGCTGCTTTGCAGCAACTTGTAGATCGGCCGGACCTCGCCGGCGATATCCTCATGCGTGCCGCCGTATCCGACGCGCAGCAGACGGCGCGTGTGCTCCACGTGCTCCTGTCCATAGCCGCGAAACCGGGAGTCGAAGTAGCCGCCATACATCAGGGCCGTGCGCGAAAAGCTGCTGCACTGGGCTGTCACGTCGAGACTCAAATATGGATCGTCGACGGTTCCGGCACCTTTGAGGAAGCTGTCCCGCAGCCAGGGAGCACCCAGGTTCGCGTGCCCCCAACGTTCGCTGGCGAGCATCCACTCCACTTCCCATCCGTCCTGGGTAGGGAATGAATCATCCTCCAGCAGGATCACCACATCGCACTGCATGACGGCACAGAGCAGAAACAGCGCGCGGTTCTTGTTCCAGGCGATACCCATGTTGGGCCCGGTCGCCAGGGTGACCTGTTGCGCGCGCACGGCATCGGCGGTGCCATCGTCGGATCCGTCGTCCGCGACCGCGACGATGCACGGCGAGGCGGTGTGCGCGCGAACACGGTTCAGGGTTTCGAGCAAAATGTCCCGGCGATTATAGGTAACGATGCCGATGCCGAGGCGCGCTGTCATGGCACTTTCTAGCCTCCCACCAGAGCAACCGCTACCGCGCCGCACCCCATCACCACGAGCGGGTGCGCACGGGTGAAGGTCAGCAGAACCGTCGTGATAGCGGTCACCGCATAGGCCAGCCAGTCGTGCTCGGTGCTGCGGGCCAGGGCAATGCCGCTGGCGATGGTCAATCCGATCGAAACAGGCGTCAGCGCCTGTTCCACCGTTTCTCGCCAGGCGGCCCCGCCGGCGCGATGCCAGAACCGACCAACGGTGAAGGCCAGCAATGACGACGGGCCAAACATTGCAACCAACGCCACCAGGCCTCCCATAAGGCCAGCCGCCTTCTGCCCGATCAGCACCACGATCATCGAGCCGGGAGGCACCGCGCGCGACAAGGCGAACATGTCGAGAAACTCGCGCGACGTTATCCAGTGATGCAGGTCCACGGCCTGGCGCTGCATGTCCGGCAACACCGCGGCACCGCCCCCGAAAGCGAGCAGCGACAGCAGACTGAACATCGCGGCGATCTGCAGCAGCGTGGCGATCATGCCGCGCGTTCGACCAGCGTTACCGCCAGGCTGATCGGCACCATGACCAAGACGACCTCCAGCAGAGGAAGCCGCAAGATGCCAATGCCGGCGATGATGGCGCCGGCAACCAGCAGCGGTCCGATTCGGCGGAGGTTGCGGTGGCCCAGCCGCAGCCCGGTGGCCAGGTTGAACCCGATCGCCGCAGCCCCTGCGCCCGCGAGGGCTGCGGCGATCCTGTGGCTGCCGGGCAGGTCGTTGGCGGCGAAATAGAACGCCCCCAAGGTCAGCAGGATGATCAGTGGAATCAGCAACAGCCCCGCCATCGCGGTCAGCGCTCCGGCGAAACCGCGCAGCTGCGCGCCGATGATGACCGATAGGTTCACGTTGGTCGCGCCGGGCACCATCTGGCTCAGCCCGTAGTAGACGAGGAACTGCGTGTCATCGATCCACGCGCGGCGTTCCACCAGCTCGCGGCGGATCCAGCCCAGCAGCCCTCCGCCGAAGCTGGTCGAGCCAATGGTCAAGAAGCTGAGGAACAGGCTGGCGAGGCTGGGTGGCGGGGGCGCGCTGCGATTCGTCATCCGCCCATTCAACTGCCGCAAGTTCGCAACCGGCAAACGAGGGGATCGATGATGGAGGGTCGCGATGCCTGCGGTGGTCGTCAGGATCTCTCTAGGTTGTTGCCGGGCACCCAAAGTACATCGCCGGCGCCGTTGCCGTTCAGCACGCGCGCCAGGATGAACAAATGATCCGACAGGCGGTTCATGTAGCGCAAAAGCGCCGGTGTAACCCCCTCGTCCGCCGCGAGCCGCACCACCTCACATTCGGCCCGCCGCACGATCGTCCGTGCGAGGTGCGCGTGCGCCGCACCGACAGTGCCGCCGGGCAGAATGAAGCTGGTGAGTTTCGGCAAGGCGGCGTTCATCGTTGCCACCTCGGATTCCAACCGTGCGACCGGACCATCGGACATGCGCAGCCTGTTGCCGGCTTCGCCTGGCACTGACAGATCGGCGCCGACATCGAACAGGTCGTTTTGCACCCGAGCGAGCATCGTATCGATGTCCGGCTTGTCGCGCGTCTGCAGTCGCAGCATGCCGATCGCGGCGTTCGCCTCGTCTACCGCGCCGATTGCCGCGATGCGCGGTGCGTCCTTGCGCAGCCGGGCGCCGTCCCCGAGCGACGTCTCCCCGGCGTCGCCGCCACGGGTCACTACAACATCGATCCGCACCATGTATTATTCCTCACTCGAGATGGAACACCACGCGCAATGCCATATCGAACGCGACAGGAGTGCCATCCTTGACGGCGGGCAGGAAGTGCCAGGTCAGCACGGCATCCCGCGCCGCGCGGTCGAGTGAGGCAAAACCGGAGGTCTGCTCGACGTCTACTCCGGTCGGCAGGCCATCGGGGGAAACGTGAATCAGCAAGATGACGGCGCCCTGCTCGGCGCGACGCGCCGAATCAGGCGGATAGACCGGCTGACGGTTGCGGTACTTCGAGTCGACGCTGGCCGGGATGATGTGCGGGCCGAATGCGATGGCATCGGTCTCGTCATTGCCGCCGAGGCTGATCTGCGGTGCTTGCCGTAAAGGTTGCGGCGGTCGTGGCGTGCGCTGCACGGCCGGCTCGGTGGTTGGCGGTGAGGGAGGTGGCACCGGCTCAGCGGCAGTTTCAGCCGCTATCGGCGGGCTCGGCGGCGCCATAGGTTGATCGGGCTTTCCCTGCTCCGGCGCAGGAGGTGTGGGAGCCTCTGGCGCTGCGGGCGGCCCGGAGCCTTTGTGCTCGACAAGAACCAGTTCCACCGCTCCTTCGGCCCCTGGTCCCGTTGGCGGCAGTTGCGAGTGACTGAACCAAAACAACGCTGCGACCAGCAGGGCCGCGTGCAGGCAAACCGAGAGAACGAGGGGAATCCGCAGGTGCCGGTGAGGCTCATGCCTGCGTAACGCCGGGGGCAATACAATGCGGCGCGCCCTGTTGGGAAGCCATCCCAGCGGCGGACGCTGCATCAACACGGCGGCAGCAACCGCGGGGACGTGTCGACGCCGATTGGCAGGCCGAATGCCGCCGCCGCTGCCGGCAGAGCCTGATCCGGAGGGAGATCCGCAACGACCCGGCCGTCCAGTAGCACCACGATCCGGTGGGCATAGCGCAGCGCGAGCTCGATCGCGTGCAAAACCACAATGACGGTGCGACCGGTATCCGCAGTTCTCCGCAACAATCGCATGATTGCATGCGATGCGGCCGGATCAAGGTCGGCGGTCGGCTCATCCAGCAGGAACACGTCCGGCTCCGTGGCGAATGCGCGGGCCAGCATGGCACGCCTCGCCTCGCCACCCGAAATGCGATCCACCCTTGCGGAGCGCAACATATCGATACCGCAAAGGTGCAAAGCCCTGGTTACCGGCGCTGGTGCCCTGTCGCGATGCGGAATGCGTCCAAGGGCCGCCACCTGCTCCACCGTAAGCCCCCAGGTGCTGCGGGCGCCCTGCTGCAGCCAGGCGACCCGGCGTGGATCTCGCATTGGCGTATCCGGCAGCAGCCCGGCCAGCGCGCGCAGCAGTGTGGACTTACCCGCGCCATTCGGGCCGCACAGTGCGACCAATTCCCCAGGCCCCGCCGTCAGGTTCACGTCGTGCAGGATCGTGCGGGCACCCAGCGCCACGGTCAGATGGGAAAGACCGATCACGGCACGGATCGCCGCGCGATCGCAACCAGGAACGGTGCACCCAGCAGGGCTGTCAGGACCCCGACGGGCGGGGCGGCCGAAAGCGGCAGCATCAGCGGTGCCAAACGCACCAGCATGTCGGCGACGAGCAACAGGGCGCCACCGGCCAGAGTCGCGGCCGGCAGCAAAGCGCCAGGACGTTCGCCCATCCACGGGCGCAGCAGATGGGGGACGACGAGGCCGATGAAGCCGATCGAGCCGGCTACCGCCGCCCCGGCGCCGGCCGCGCAGGCGGTGCCGATCGCGGCCATCCGCAGCGTGGCGGCAACCGGGATACCAAGGCTACGCGCCGCGTCCTCCCCCAGGCTCAGGGCATCAAGGCCGCGACCCAGCTTCAGCAGGATCGCCCCTCCGAGCAGGATCACGGGGGCGGCCAGCGCGACCTGCCAGAGCGGCCGATCTGCCAGACCGCCCATCAGCCAGAATGTGATCTCTGTCAGAGCGAAGGGATTTGGCGCCAGTGCGAGAGCCAGCGCGAGCAGGGCCGACGCGATGGCGGACACCGCGACCCCCGCCAGGATCAGCGACGGCCCAGACGGATCGCGACCGGCAAATGCCAGCAGGAATGCCGCACCGATCCCGGCGCCCAGCAGACCGCCGGTCAGCAATAGTGGGGGAAACTCCGCGGCGAAGCCCCAGTAGAATGCGATGACGGCGCCAAGGCCCGCACTGCCGGTGATTCCCAGCAAGCCTGGATCCGCCAGCGGATTGCGGAGGGCACCCTGCAGTACCGCGCCCGACAAGCCCAAGCCACCACCGACCAGCAGCCCGAGCATCGTGCGGGGAAACCGGAGCTGCCAGAAGATCAGGCCATCCGGGAGGGCCAGGGTGGCATCGCCTGTGAGCAAGGAGGCTGCGATCAGGACCGCCAACAGCAGCACCAGCCAGCGGATCATTGTGCCAGAAGCGCCACAGCCTCAGCGCTGAACGGGCCGGCGCAGATCGTCAGCTGGCGCGGAATGGTGCGCCGTGGAATCTCGGCCAAGACAGGGTGTTGCTGCACCATGGTGGCCAAGGAAGGATAGGCGGGCACCGTCGCTGTGATGAGCACGTCGGGAGGGTGCCGGAGCAGTGTCTCCAGCTCGATCGGCCGCCCGTCCGACGCGTTGGTCAGACCGGCGGCGCGCAGCAGCCGGTCCATCAGCGTGCCGGGTCCGGCGGTGAAACCACGTGGCTCCCACACCAGGGCGCGAATTCCCTGATCCCTCTGCGGGACCTCTGCAAGTTCCGCGTCCATGCGCGCCACCAACGCCTCGCCACGCGCGGTCACATCGAGCACGCGTGCGATCTGGCGGGTCATCTCCCGGATGCCGGCAAGATCCTGCGGCAACGAGATGCGCAGGATGGGGATGTGCTCCTGCTGCAGCACTGCGAGCGTGGCCTGCGCACCGTAGGGGGCGGCTAGTATCAGGTCAGGGCGCAGCCGCAGGACCGCCTCCGCCGAGGCACGGACACTCGGGAACTGTTCCGCCTGAGGTGCGACAAACGATAAGGACGGGTCCTTGGCCAGCGCTGACAAAGCGACGATCTTTTCCGGCGCCAGCAAGACCAGCATCTGATCGGTACATAAGTTCAGTGATACGACACGGTCCGCGGCCCGGGCGCGCAGCATGGGGAAAAGCACCAGAAGACCGCACAGAAGCCGCCGCCATGCCGCCCCCCGCTGCGCGGCGCTCACAGCACCGGAACCCCGTGCTGCTTCGCCTTTTCCTCGGGCTCGACATGGATCGTAATCATGAGGTGCGGCATCGCCGCCCGCAGTGACTCCTCGATATGGTCGCAGATCGCATGTGATTGCGCGACGGTCATCGAGCCGGGGACCACCAGGTGAAAGTCGAGAAAGGTCAACCTGCCGGCGTGGCGGATGCGCAGATCATGCGCCTCGATTGCGCCTGCCGCGCTCTCACCCACGACTTCGCGGATGCGGTGTACAACAGCGGGTTCGGGCGCCGCATCCATCAGGCCGCCGACCGACATCGAGATCATCGCCATGCCTGACCACAGCACGTAGACGCCGGTTGCTGCTGCGATGATAGGATCCAGGGGCAGGTAGCCCGTCAGGACCACGAGGCCGAACCCGATGGCGACGCCGATTGAGGTCACGACATCTGCCAGCAGATGCCTGCCATCAGCCGCCAAGGCCGGCGAGCGCAAACGCCTTCCGGCACGGAGCAGGAGCGCCGCCCAGCCGGCGTTCAGCACCGTTGCAACTGCGTTCAGCCCCAGACCTTCGAGCGGCTGCAACAGAGGATGGGGGTCCCACCAGGCTTGCCAGGCATGGCGGAAGATCGAAAGTGCCGCGATCACGATCAGTGCGCCCTCGATGACGGCGGCGAAGAACTCGATCTTCTCGTGACCGTACGGATGATTGGCATCGGGCGGGATAGCGGCAAATCGCAACGCTGCCAGCGCAATTGCGCTGGCCGCAACGTTGACGATCGTCTCCAGCGCGTCGGAATAGAAGGCGGCGCTCCCGGTGATCCACCAAGCCAGCCCCTTCAATCCCAGCACAATGCAGCCGATCGCAATGCTGCCGGCTGCGATCCGCATCCCTCGGGCCAATGTTCTGCCCCTCCGTTCAGTTAGGAGGTAGCAGACCGAGCCCAGGGCGTCAGCCGACGACGACGACCGTTCGGTGACGCGGGCGCTGCGTGCCTTTGCAGCAACTGTGTCGGGCTTGGTTAGAAGGTTGACGCAATCGGCATGCTGGTAACCCTCACCTCGAACCCAGGGTTTTAGGTCTTCTCGAAGTCTATGCGCTCGTCCACAGGCAAGCCTTGCAGGTAACGCCGTAAGCAATCCATCCCCAGTTCCACCGCACCAAGCCTTACCCACTCGCGACCCCCAAGAATGCGCGAGCGGCGGATGGATACCTCCTCGGCAGTCGCGATCCCGATCCAGATCGTGCCGCCGAAGTCGATCCGGTCAGGACCGTCATCCAGGTCAATCAGCACGACAAGTGCGTGGCTTGCGCCCGCGTGTTCGCGCGCGGCACGCGCCACGGCTTCCGTCATCTCCTGCGAAAGATCGCCCGCCAGGCCAAAGCCCTGGATGTCGAGCGCACGGTGCAATGCCGTGCGGTCGCGCACGGTGACACCACAACGCATCACCTGCTCCGCACCCGGAAGATGGCCGATGCGTGCGGCGATCTGGCCGCTGGTAAAGGTTTCGACCAGCGCCAGCGTTCCACTCTGCCGCGTCAGTTCGGCCAGCACGACGCCTTCAAGCGTCTGGTCGTCTTCCGCCAGAATGAAATTGCCCAGTCGCTTCCGAACTTCGCCCTGCACCGGTTCCAACCTGCGCCGGACGTCATCCGGATCGGCGCCGCGAACGGTCAGCTTGGTCTCCAGCTGCGGATAATGCGCACGGAAACCTAGTTTGACGCTGCCATCAGGAACCAGCTCCTCGATGCCATGCAAAAGCGCATCGGCATGGGATTCGCCAATGCCATAAGAGTGGAAGCGCTTGAGGTAGATTGTCGCCGGTGCGCCGCTGCGCGCGAGCAGTCGCGGGATCACCTGCTCTTCCAGCATCCGGCGCAATTCGCGCGGAACGCCGGGTGTAAACAAGAAGCGTGCCCGACCGATATCGAGTGCGAAACCGCAAGCGGTGCCAATCGGATTGTCGATCATCTCTGCCGTGGTCGGCAGCATCGCCTGCTTTCGGTTGTTCGGCGGCATGGTGCGGCTGCGCTTGGTGAAGAAGGCCTCCATCTTCTCCAACCACTCCTCATTCAGCACTAACTCGACACCAGCCGCCTGAGCGGCGATCTCCTGCGACAGATCGTCGACCGTGGGCCCAAGGCCACCGTTGACGATCACTGCATCGGCCCGCTGCGAGGCAAGCTGAAATGCAGCCAACAGGCTTTCCCGGTCATCGCCGACCGTCGTACCCCAGTGCACGGACAGCCCGACATCCTCCAGCTTCTGGCTCATGTAGCTGAAGTTGGTGTTGACGATCTTGCCGGTGAGGACTTCGTCTCCGGTGCAGATGATCTCGATGCGCATGGCGTTTCCTGTGGGCCGGTAGGGCGATATCCTGCGGGCGAATTGATCGGCGCGTCCAGATTGCCGACGCCGGGTCAGGTATGCGGCGCGGGAAGCTGCGTCGCAGCTGTCACGCGCACCGCCGGCGCTGACCTCGGTCGCCCCCAAGCCGAACGGATTGGCCGGCACACCTGTCTGCTATTGGTTATGCGCGCGCGGGTGTGCTTGTGCTGCGGCCATGATCGGCAGCCCGTCGATCACGATGGCGCTTCGCAGCCAACGCTCGAGCTTCCCATCCCAGCATGATGATTGCGTTTGATCTTCGCATGGGCGCGGATAGCTTACCAAGGACGGAGGTAGCCCGAATGCGCCCAGCCTTGTACGCCTGTCTTGCTATGCTGTTCGCGCCGCCAGCCTCCGCAGATATGCAGAAGGTCGCGCCTGAGGGGCCATTTTGGGATACTTCGCCCGGCTTCGCCTTTCCTGGCGCGGAGAAACCGAAAGGGCTGCGCCGAGCGCTGAGTGGAATAGCCTGCCCCAGCGTATCGAGCGGGCCACGTCGCTGCATCGCCGTGTTCGACGAGGGCGGCGAGGCACGCTATGCCATTATCGACGGAAGACGCGTAACACCGCAGCCGGAACCCATCGTACTTCTGGCAGATGGCGACCTTGACGCCGAGGGTGCGGCGACCGACGGTGGCTTCGCGTATGTCACCGGCTCGCATTCCCGCATGCGCGGGCGGTGCATCGCCAACCTGGGCCGCCGCCATGTCTATCGCCTTCCTTTGCAGCCGGACGGGCGGGTGCAACCGTCGGCTCAGCCAGCCGATGATCAGGGGCGTCTCTGGCGCCTGCTGTCCACCAACGCGGAACTTGGACCCTTTGTTGACAAGTGTCTCGGCAAGGACGGGCACGGCATCAACATCGAAGGGATCGCCGCACGCAATGGCCAGCTCTATTTCGGTTTCCGCGAACCGGCACGGGATAAGAAGGCCTATATCCTCCGCGTGGCCGCACGCCCATTGTTCGAGGGCGGCGATCTGGCGCCCAGGCTGTTCGCCGCCGAGGTCGGCAGGGCCAGCGGCATCCGCGATCTGTTGGCGGTACCGGAGGGGATACTGGTTCTGGTGGGTCCGGACGATGACTCGAAGAAGGATGTTCCATGGTGGATCGGCTTCTGGGACGGCAGCGATGCCAACGCCACCATCACGCTGCGGCACCTCGCGGAACTAAAGCTGCCGGCGATCAGCGGTGACGACTGCCAGAAAGAGATCAAGCCCGAGGCGATGACGTTGCTGGCTGACGGCCCGGATTACCGCCGCCTATTGATCCTGTCGGATGGCATGTGTGACGGCGGACCACTGGCGTTCCGCATCCCTAAGTGAGCGCCGAGCGCGATCCTCGCTGAGCAGGGCGAATCTGTTCGAACAGGTTCTTTGGTATCCTCATCGCCTGTCTCCGGATAGATCTGGAGCTGAATGCAGCGCCGCCAGGCCAGCTACAAGTAGCGCGCGATTACATGAAGTTCGTCCCGCCGTTCAACTGAACCGTCTGTCCAGTCATGTACGCGTTGCCCACCACCATAACGACTACCTGCGCCACCTCTTCGGCCGTTCCCATTCGCCCGAGCGGTATCCTCGCAACATACTGGTCACGCCGTGCATTCATCATCTCGGTGTCGATCAACGACGGTGCCACCGCGTTGACGGTTATCCCGTCCTTGACCAGGCGGGCGGCGTAGCCGCGCGTCAGCCCCTCCATACCGGCCTTCGAGGCGTTGTAGTGCACGCCAATCCCGCCCGCTCCACGCGCAGCCCCCGAGGAGATATTGACGATCCGCCCCCAGCGCCGCGTGCGCATCCCTGGCAGGACGGCCTGGGTGCAGAGGAAGGCCGATTTGAGATTAACGGCGATGGTCAGATCAAAGTCCGCCTCGGTCAGATCCTCCACGCCACGGACGATGCCGACGCCGGCGTTGTTCACCAGGATGTCGATCTTGCCCAGGTCGGCCTCGATACGGCTCATCATGGTCCGGACCGCGTCGCCATTGGCGACATCGGCCTCGACGCCAATGGCGCGGCGCCCGATCCCGCGCACTGCTGCCACGACCTCCTCTGCGTCGGAAGCGCGCCTCCGATAGTTGACCGCCACATCCGCCCCGGCTTCCGCGAGAGCGAGTGCCACGGCGCGGCCGATCCCGCGCGAGGCACCCGTCACCAAGGCCACGCGGTTCTTAAGGTCAGGTACCAAATTCATGTCATAATCCTTGGATCGAGTGCGTAAGATCTTGTCCGTCCGTCCCGTTCTGACGTATGTGACACTGGCCCTGATGGGAGGAACTAGATGCGTCGACTGTTGTCCAGCCTGGCCGCCATTGGCCTGCTCACCGCGCAACAGGCACAGGCCCAGCTTGAGTGCCTGTCGCCGACCGAGCGGTCAGCCGTACACGTTGCGGCTTTGCGCAGCCAGTTGATGGTCCTGGCGACCGGCTGCAAAGAGGACAACAGCTACAACGCTTTCATCCGCAAGTATCAGGCCGACCTAATGAGCAATGAACGCATGCTGGCGGACATGTTCAAGCAAAAGTACGGGCGGCGAGGCCAACAGGAGCACGACAGGTTCACCACCGAGTTGGCGAACGCCGAATCGACGGCGGGCCTCAAGCTCGGCACTGACTTCTGTGCCCATAACGGCATGATCTTCCGCGAGGTGATGGCACTCCAGAGCCCGGCCGACCTGCCGACCTATGCCGCCGGCAAGAACCTGGTGCCCACGGCCGCAGAGGTGTGCCAGATCGCCCAAACTCCCGCTTCAAGGAAGGCGGCGCCGGCCAAGCGTCACTGACCGACGGTTACATTCGACCGCAGGACCGCACCTCCTGGGAGTAGCCTGACAGCAAACGCATCGGTCCCGACAAACCGCGCGCTTGGCGTGTAGTCGATCCGTGTATCGTCACCGACAGAGTGAATGTAGACCTTGCCATGGGCTGGCTCTGTCACCAGCAGACCGGCATCGAAGGGTTTGCCACCATTGTCGACAGTGATGGCACACCATCCCCCATCATTTCCCATCTTCATTGTGACCGGCACCTCCTGACCGGCGACCGGCGCGACTTTTGGCACGCTGCAGTTCTTCGCTGCCCCGGCAAGGTCGGCTTGGAACATCCGCGTCCCCGATGTCGCGGGAGGCTTCTGTTCGCAGGCCTGCAGCACCAGTGCGGCTCCCACAAGTGCCAGTGCGTATCGCATCGCTGATCGTATCTCCTGTCGTGAGAGTCGTGCTGATGTCGGGGAAATGCGGTTCGCGCAAGGCTCAGATTGCGTGATCTGGTCACCCCGGCCTGGATCGCAGCACAGCGTTGATCAGCCGGGTACGATTCTCCAGCATGTTGCGGCGCGAGTTCTGCATCTTTTCGCGGAAGCTCTCGCCCACCACCAGGTGGAGGCCGAGTGGCTGGCGACCGCCGCCACGCTCTGCTTCTGCTTCGGCGATGGCAACCTCGCTGTTGTCCACCCAGGTCAAAATCTCGAACCCCGCCGCCTCCAGCAACACCCTGGTTTCGTCTGGAGTGCGCAGGAAACTGATCTCCGGGCGGTCCGCCCAGTTCACCGGGAAGTGCAACGGACCACCCGGACCCTGCGCGACGTCCTGAATCGCCAGCCGACCGCTCGGCTTCAGGACGCGGCGCAGCTCGGCATACCATCGTGGCCGGTCGGCGATGTTCATCGCCACGTTCTGCGTCCACGCGAGGTCGAAGCGGCCATCAGGGAACGGCAGCGCGAGCCCGGACTCCTGACGAAAGTCCACCCGGTCGGCCAATCCGGTGCGGCGGGTCAGCTCAATCGCTGTCTCCACGAATTCCGCCGTAAGGTCGACGCCGCTGACCCGGCAGCCGAAAGTCGTGGCAAGGTATCGCGCCGGGCCACCAAGTCCCGAGCCGACATCGACGACATGGTCCGCCGGCGCAGGCGCCAGCATTCGTGCCAACTCCTCTGTCGCGCGACGTCGACGGGAATGGAATTCATCCAGCGGCGCCAGATCGTCGATGGTCAGGTGGTCGATGTCCTTGCCTGCAGCCACCAAAGCCGCCAGTAGTCGGTCGGTCAGACCGCCACTCGTATAGTGGCCCGCCACTGCTGTCGGGATATCACTCATCGTAGTGCCCCCTGGCATTTTCCGACTGATTCGCCAATATCAGCACGCATCGGCGCTTGTATGGTTGTGGGCTGCCTCACGTTTGAAGCGGGGTCCGCCGCCTCGATGCTCCCAATTCGGAAGATGTTCTGTCCGCGTTGTGCGGACCGTTGGTATTTGGAGAAATGGATGCGCGGTCAAGTGGTTGGCTGCCAAACAGGCAGTTTTATTTCGACGGCGGTCGACCTAAACGCAGAAGAACAACGCGCAATCTGATAGAGAAGAACTGGGCGCCGGCATTGACGGCGTCAGTTACCGCGAGAACTCGCATGGCACATCACAAATACAAGGTTGGACAGACGGTCAATCTGATCGCCAATCGGCTCGAACGGCATGTTCCCTCAGGCGCTTATACGATCCAGCGGCTGCTGCCGATCGAAGGACAGGAGCTACTGTATCGGGTAAAGCATACAGGAGACGGCCACGAGCGGGTGGTCAACGAAGCGCAACTGCGACCGGGCAAAACGCTCACCCCGCACCACTGACCACCGTCTCCTCAATCCCAGGCCCGGGCGATATCGTTTGGCCGGGGTTTGGGGAGAACCGCAATGAAGATCACCGCCGTTCGTGTTCTGCGCCTGACCGGAACCATGCGAACCGATGGCCCGTTGTGGGAAGAGCGCCTGGCTCGCCCAATCGACATTTACCCGGAATACCGCAGCCGAAACGACTTCGAGGGCGGCAATCAGGTCGACCCCAATCATTTCCGCGTCGAGCAATTCTTCGTCAGGATCGAAACGGACGGAGGTCCGACCGGCATTGCCGGGCCGCTCCCTGACCTGGTCGCGGCGTTCGTGGCCAGGCGCTTGCGCCCCATCATCATCGGTCAGGATCCGATCGCGCACGAAAAGCTGTGGGATCAGATGCACCGCATCATGGTGCATGGCCGTCAGGGCGACGCCATGCTGGCGATCAGCGCGGTGGACTGCGCCCTGTGGGACCTCAAAGGACGATGGCTCGGCCAGCCGGTGTTTCGTCTGCTCGGCGGCCCCACCCGCGATGCCGTACCAGCCTACGCCTCGATGCTCGGTTTTGCCGTGCTTGACATGGGCCGGGTGCGCGAGCGTGCAGCCGAGTACAAGGCGCTGGGCTATCCGGCCCAGAAATGGTTTTTCCGTCACGGTCCGATGAGCGGCACCGACGGCCTGCGGATAAATGTCGATCTGGTGCGCACACTCCGTGAGACCGTCGGCGACGACTACGACATCATGCTGGACTGCTGGCAGTCATTCGACCCCATCTATGCCGTCGAACTTGCTGAACGCATTGCAGAGTACCGGCCGCGCTGGCTAGAGGAATGCGTTATGCCCGATCGCATCGACAGCTACCGGCGGATCAAGGAGCGCACCCAAATTCCACTGTCGGGGGCGGAACACGAGTATACACGCTGGGGGTTCAAGCGCTTCATCGATGCCGAGGCGCTGGATGTGTTGCAGCCCGACATCTACTGGGCGGGCGGTCTGTCAGAAACAATGAAGATCGCCGCCTATGCTTCAGTGCATGACCTGGTCGTTATTCCGCACGGACATTCGACGCCGGCGGGCCTGCACTTCACGCTGGCGCAATCGCCGCTGCTGACGCCGCTTCAGGAATATCTGGTGAAGTGGAATGCGATCAATCAGCACTTTCTGGCACATCCGATCACGCCGCAGCAGGGCCATTTCATTCCACCCGTCCAGCCGGGTCTCGGTATGGATCTCGACCCGGAAAAGATCGAGGCACAGGCGGAAATCTAACGTCACATGATCCGAGCGACGCTCAGGTTGCCGAAGCTTGAGCCAGTTGCTTGACCCGCCTGAGCAAACTGCGTCGCGCCGCAGCAGCATCGGCGGCCAAGCGCAACATCGAAGGGAGCTGACGCGGGTCGGCCGCCAACGAAGACAGCACACGCCAGACCGCTATGGCACCCTGCGCATCCAGCGCACCCAGCGCTGCGGACGGAAGACAGCGTTCAGCCGGATCGCAGATCGCTCGCAACACGGCGAAGGGCAGTCGTCTTATAGAAGCAGCATGGGCGACAGCACCCGACTCAAGATCGAGCGCCACGGCACCCGTCGTCTCGTACAGCTGTCGCTTGATCGCCGCACTTCCCACTACTTGGTGGGTGGCGAACGAGACATGCGGCGTTGCCCCCCCAAGCCGCTCAACAAGTTCTTTGTCGGCAATAAACGAAACATCGGCGGCAATGACGCCGGTGGGAACGATGATGGTGCCGGATCGCAGCGCCGGATCGAGACCTCCCGCGAGCCCGAAGCTGACTAACGCACGAACCCCTGCAGCGATCAGGTGAGCAGCCGCGACTTCAGCACCTTGTGCAGTGCCACCGCCAATCGCAACGCGCCAACCCAGGCGACGCGCGATCCGCGCTTCCGCTGCTAAACCGACAACCACGCCAGTCGATCGGTCAAAAACCAAATGCGACCTTGCGGGTGTTGCCGCGCAGCAGATTGCGGTAACGCGACAGCGCGAGGAGCGGAAAATACCAACGATAACCGTGATACCGCAGATAGAACACGCGCGGAAAACCGACGGCATTGTACGGCAGCTCGCGCCAGCTGCCATCGCTGTCCTGCGTGCGCGTCAGGTAATCGACACCCCTGGCAACGGCTGGATGATCGGCCTCGCCCGCGGCCATCAGGCCAAGCACTGCCCACGCCGTATGACTCGGAGTGCTCTCCTTGTAGCGCCCGTGCGGAGCGCTCCTGTAGGTTTCCTCATCCTCGCCCCAACCGCCGTCATCGCGCTGCACCGACAGCAGCCACGCCACCGCGCGATGCACCGCCGGATCGTCGTGTGCGACGCCGGCGGCATTGAGTGCGCACAACACCGACCACGTGCCATAGATGTAATTCGTCCCCCAGCGGCCGAACCAGCTGCCTTCCGCCTCCTGCTCCCGCCGCAGGTAAGCGAGCGCATTCGCCAGCACCGGATCCTCAACCGGCATGCCGATCTGCGCCAGAAACGATACGCAGCGCGCGGTCACATCGGCGGTCGGCGGATCGAGCAGTGCACCATGATCGGCGAAGGGAATGTTGTTCAGATAAAGATGCGTGTTCTCTGGCTCGAACGCCCCCCAGCCGCCATCGGAGGACTGCATGCCAATGATCCACTCCCGCGCGCGCGCGATGGCGCCCGCATACGAGGGATCGCCATTGCGGTGCAGCAGCATGCCCACAACAGCGGTGTCATCCACATCTGGGTAGTGCGGGTTGGCGTATTGGAACGCCCAACCTCCCGGTCGCAATCCGGGCCGTCGCACAGCCCAGTCGCCAACCACATCCAGTATCTGCCTTTCGCACAGCCATGCGCAGGGAGCGCCGGTATCAGCACCGAGTTCTGCCACCGCGTGTCCGGCCAGCCCGGTATCCCAGATCGGCGACAGGCATGGTTGGCAATACGCACGATCTGGCTGGATCACCAACAGCTTGCGGACGGCGCGCCACGCAATCGCGGCGGCTGGGTGATCAGGTGCATAGTCAAGTGTGTCGAACATCATCACGCTGTTGGCGATCGCCGGATAGATACCACCCAGGCCATCATCGCCGTTCAGTCGCTCGGTGACGAAGCGCACCGCCTTGGCGAGCGCGCTGTGGCGGCCGCGTCTTGGGAAGGCTGGCTGCACGACGCGCAGCACCGAGTCCGTGCATTTGAAGAATGGCCCCCACCAGGCCGAGCGATACGGCCCGCGGATCCAGTCACGCACGTTAGCGGGCGGGGTGCGAAACAGCTCCTGGACGCCGACAGCGCGCGGGTTCCTCGCCACTGGTCGCAATGCCATCAGCACCAGCAGCGGCACGATCACGGTACGCGACCAGTACGACACCTTCGACAGATGGAACGGGAACCATAGCGGCAGGTGCATGATCTCCAGCGGCATCACCGGCACCGCCCGCCACGGGACCTGACCGAACAGCGCAAGCTGCGCCCGGGTGAACACGTTGGTCCGCTCTGCCCCGCCCGCCGCCAGGATTGCCTCCCGTGCGCGCGCCATGTGCGGCGCATCGGTGTCGTCGCCAAGGGCCTTCAGCGCGAAATACGCTTTCACGCTGGCCGACAGGTCGAACGCTCCATCATGAAACAAGGGCCAGCCACCGTGCTCGCCCTGGATGCCACGCAGATAGACGCCGATGCTGGCTTCAAGCTCCGGGTCAATGCGGTCGAGAAAATGCTCCAGCAGCACATACTCTGCCGGGATGGTCGCATCGGCCTCCAACTCGAATACCCAGTGCCCGTCGCTGCGCTGTTGGCGCAGCAATGCCTGGCCAGCGTGACCAATCGCTTCGTCCAGCGCCGTTTGATCTGCCAGCACTGCCTCATTCGACATCGCCATCCCTCAAGCCGCCAGCAGGGCTTCGGCCGCGGTTCGGCCAGACCTGATGGCACCCTCGATCGTCCCCGGCAACGCAGTGTTGGTCCAGTCACCGGCCAGCACCACGTTGGCAAAGCTGGTGCGTGGGCCAGGCCGCAGCCGCTCCTGTGCCGCGGTGGCTGCAACGGTTGCGCGCCTTTCCTTCACCACGCGCCATGGCGGCAGCGGGCCATTGGGCAATTTCAGCGCAGCCTGCACATCCGGCCAGACGGCGCGGGCGATCGTCTCGGCATCCTGGTCCACCATGCGGTTGGCCGCGCTGATGGTGACCGACACGTGGCCAGGCTTCACGAACACCCACTCCGCCGTGCCGCCGATCAGACCGATGAAACCCGGCGGCTCCGATGCCACTGTGATGCGGAAATGGATATTGAGAATGGCCTGGAATGCGTTCGGACAAACCTGTCCCGGCAACAGGTCGGACAATACCCATGGCGGAACCGCAAGCACCACCGCGTCGGCCGTTACCGGTCCTTCGGTGGTAGAAAGTTCAACGACGTGATTGCCATTGTCACGCAGCGCGGCAACACGCTGGCTCGTGTGGAAGGTCGCGCCACGTGCTTCCAGCCAGGCAATGGCGGGATCGATCAGACTCTCGGACAATCCCTGTGGCACGGCGGGAATGCAGGCACGACCACCCTGGAATAGCGTTTCCTCCATCACGGCGCTCAGCAGGCGAACCAGGCCTTCGTCGGCAGGTGTATTCAATGCAGCGATGGCGAGCGGTTCCATCAGCCGCTGATAGAGCGTGTTGTGCGGCATGGATGAGTCAACCGCGGCGTCTGAGTCGACCGTACGGAGCCGCAGCAGTGCCAGATGATCGCGAGCGCGCGTGCCGGGAACTCGCCGCCTGGGCGAAAACACCCACCAGGGAACGCGCCCGAGGTTCGGTCGCAGCACCCAACGGCTTCGATCGCGCAGGTCCATGAACGGGAACATGGGTTCAGCCGGCATGACCAACGTCTCGGTCGCGCCGATCGTATTCAGATAGTCGAAGATGGCGTGGTTGCCCGACAACAGCAGGTGGTTGCCGTTGTCGATACGCAGTCCAAGCTCGCGGTCAAAATACGATCGGCACCGTCCCCCCGCGACCGGTCCGGCTTCGATCAGCGTCACGGCCTTGCCGGCCTGGGTCAGCGCAATGGCGGCGGACAGCCCCGCCATCCCGGCGCCAACGACGACAACATGCGAAGGCATCAGGACGCGCTCCGCTCCGTGGCTTCAGGCAAGACCATAGCGCAGCGCGAGCCACAGCTTCTGCCAGGCCGGAAGGCTGACGCGTTCGCGCAGCGATGACCATCCTTGCCGCTCCAGCCGAGCCAGAATTGCCGCGTAGGTGGCGCCCATCAGTCGTGCCGGCTTCATGGCATTGGCATCGCATTGTCGCATGGCATCCGCCGCTGTGCGAAAATGCTGATGTGCCAGGCTGGCAACGCGGGCACATACTCTTGGCAGGCCAGCCGCCTGCAAGGCTGCCGCCGGATCGTGCGGCACGCCTGCCTCATCCAGCCACTCGCACGGCAGATAGAGCCGACCGCGTTCCGCGTCCTCCTGCAGGTCGCGCAGAATGTTGGTAAGCTGCAGTGCCCGACCCAGAGAATACGCCACCTGATCGGCGGCAGCGGACGAATCGCCGAACGCACGCACCGACAGTCGGCCAACCGCTGCAGCCACCCGGTCGCAATAAAGGTCGAGTGTCGCCAGGTCGGGCGCGACGACAGTGGTCTCGGCATCCATCTGCATGCCGTCAATAATTGCCAGAAAATCATCCTGGCGAAGGTGGAAGCGCTGCACGGCGGCAACCAGCACACGCGTGACTGGACCATCGGACTGGCTGCGATACAGACCCGCGACGCGTTCGCGCCAGGCGTTCAGTTCCGGCAGCTTGGTAGCGAACGCACGATCGTCATCGACGATATCGTCGACCATGCGGCAGAATGCGTAGACCGCGTACATTGCATATCGCCGGTCGGGCGGCAGCACGCGCATGCCGCGGTAGAACGACGTGCCGGCGGCGCGCACGATCGCCGTGACAGCGTCCAGATCCGCCTGGGCGATGTTCAGCGGCGTCACAGCCATCGCAGCGCAGCCACCATGCTGCCGACGGCATCACCCTTGGTCAGCCGAACGCGCCGGGCCAGCGGGTCGCCGTGCCGGAGACGTCGCGTCAGCCGGTGCGCGAGGCCGACGATCACCGCCGTTTCCAGGCGCAAACGCCGGCTGCGCGTCAGCCGTGGCAGGTCGATGGCTGTGCAGTTCAGTTCATCGCAGTGGTCCAGCAACTCATTGAATGCGATGCGCAATTCGGGCGTCTCCCTCGGGCCGCGCAGAGCGCCCACTGCAATGTCGGGCAGATAGCAGCGATCCAGCGCGGCCAGATCCTTCGCGCAGTCCTGCAAATGATTGAGCACCTGTAGGGATGTGCACAACGCGTCGGACGGCGCCCAGGTCGAGCGATCTTCGCCATGCAGGTCGAGCACATGCCGTCCGACCGGCATCGCCGAATAGCGACAGTAATCGTACAGTTCATCCCAATTCGCGTAGCGCAGCTTGGTCGCATCGCGTCGGAATGCGATCAGCACGTCGAGCGAATGGCGCGACGTAACTCCCGTCTCCGTCAGGCTGGCCCGCAGGCGCAGGGCGCTCGGCGAGCCGGCGTCCCGCCGACCCAGCAGCACGTCCTCCATCACGTCGAGCCGCGCCACCTTCTCATCAGCAGACAATGTGGCGGAATCCGCAATATCGTCGGCGTTTCTGGCAAAGGCGTAGAAGGCGTGCACGTGGCTGCGCAGATCACGACGGATCAGCAGCGACCCGACCGGGAAGTTTTCGTCGCCGCGATCCTTGCCGGACCAGGTCTCGACGGTTGCCGCCTGGCTCATGCACCGACGCCCTGATAGGCGCGTCCCTTCCAGGCGACGCCGCGACCTCGGTAATGGTTGACCGCCGAGGCAATCGTCGCAGCGGTGTACAACGCCGCCGCCGCCGGTAGGAAGGGCGCCCAAAATATCGACCTGTTGTAGCGATGCAGCGTGGGTTGATAGCTCGCCGCCATGCCGCCCCAGGCCAGCCAGCCGAACCACCGGGCGATGCCATGGCCGAAGATGGCAGCGAGCGGAGGCACAAGGAAGGTCAGCGCCATGCCCATCACTGTCCCTGCCAGCAGCATCTGTGAGTAGCCAAGCTGGACGTAGGCCGTTCGCGTGACCATGCGCCAGATATCGGCGACAGTCGGGTATGCGCGGATCGAGCGCGCCAAGCCGGAATGGCCAAGCCAGATGCGCCCCCCTCGCTTGACCGCCGCCGCCAGTGCCACGTCATCGATCAGCGAACCGCGCACCGCTTCGATGCCGCCGATTCGTTGCAGGGCGCGCCGGCGGATCAGGATCGTCCCACCTGCCGCGGCCGCCGTCGCGCGCAAAGGGTCGTTCACCCACGCGAATGGATAGAGCAGCTGGAAGAAGTAGACGAACGCGGGTACCAGGGCACGCTCGGCTGACGTATCGCAGGCCAGTCGCACCATCTCCGAAACGAGATCGAGGTCATCGCGCTCTGCCTGCGCGACCAGGGTCGCGATGTGGCGCGGATCATGCGTGATGTCGGCATCCGTCAGCAGGATGAACTGCGCAGGTCTTGCTTCAGCGATCCCTTGGGCGACTGCCCAGAGCTTCCCACTCCAACCGGGCGGACGGGGCTTGCCATCGAGCACGTGGAGCTGTTGCGGATGCGCCTCTGCAAGGCGCCGGGCAATTGTTCCAGTGCCATCCGTACTTGCGTCGTCTACCAGGATGATCTGCAGCGCACCGGCGTACTCCTGACGCTGCAGCGACGGCAGCGTTCCGCCGATCACCGCTGCCTCGTCGCGCGCCGGCACGACGACCGCCACCGGCGGCGCGGTCAGCGGCTTGGCGGGGGCCAGCTCCGGACCCGAATGCCAGAAGCGGCCGTGCGCCAGCAGCAGGTACAGCCAGATCGCCATGGCGAGCGTTGCGACGATGGTCATCCGCGCAGCATGCCGTTGGCGCGGAACCAATTGACCGCATCTTCGACCGCCGAACGCACCGGGCGCGACGCATAGCCAAGCTCGCGCTTCGCCTTGTCAGACGAATAGAACATCTTGTGCCGCGCCATCTTGATGTGGTCGCGCGTCATCATCGGCGGAATCCCGGTCACCCGGGCGAAACCTTCCATCAGCCATGCGGCGGGCCATACCACCGCCTCGGGCAACTGGATGCGCGGCGGTCGCCGGCCAACCACGTCAGCTACCAACGCCAGCAGGTCCTTGAGCAGCAGGTTCTCGCCGCCGAGCACATATCGCTCGCCGATGCGTCCCCGTTCGAGCGCGAGTGCGTGGCCTTCCGCCACATCGTCGACGTGCACGATGTTGAGCCCGGTGTCGATGTAGGCAGGCACCCGTCCCGCCGCCGCGTCAAGGATCATCTTGCCGGTGGGTGTCGGCTTGATGTCGCGTGGACCAACCGGGGCAGCCGGATTCACCACAACAGCCGGCAGACCGTCCTGGCGCACCAGATCGAGCACCGCCCTCTCGGCCACGAACTTCGAGCGCTTATAGGCGCCGATGAAGTCTGCCTCGTTCGTCGGTGTGTCTTCGTCGGCCAGTGAGCCAGTGTGCGCCCGGCCAAGCGCGGCAACGGAACTGCAGTACACTATCCGCTCCACACCCGCGGCCTGCGCCGCCCGCATCATCGCCAGCGTGCCCTCGACATTTGCACGCATCATCGCGTCGGGATCAGGAACCCAGAACCGATAATCGGCCGCCACGTGGAACACGTAGCGACAGCCGGCGACAGCCCGGGCCAGCGACGCGGCGTCCGTAAGGTCGCCCGGCGCAAGTTCGGCTTCGATCCCTGCCAGATTGCGACGATCGCTGGTGGAGCGGACCAGCAGGCGCAGCCGATGGCCGCGCGCTGCCAGCACGCGCGCGACGGCAGAGCCTACAAACCCGGTTGCACCGGTCAGCAGCGTCCAGCCCTCTGCCGCCACCCCAACTTCCTTCTCCGAACGGCGCCACCTATAGCCCGAGGTCGCTGAATCGGTGTAGAGCGCCCGCGCCGCGATCTCAGCCGGAGGGTGGATCCCTGAAAAAGCTCTCGATCGCCCTTGCGGTGGGCGGCCTGCTGCTCGGCACGCTGCTGATCGGCTGGTTCGGCTTCGACCGGGTGATCGTGGCGGTCGGCCGCGTCGGCTGGGGCGAGTTTGTCGTCATCATCGGCTGGCAGCTTCTGCTGTTCGTCCCCCTGGGGCTGGCCTGGGCCGCCATCGTCCCGGCGCGCGAGCGGCGCCGCCCATTCGTATTCGTGTGGGGACGCATGGTCCGCGACGTGGCCACCAACTGCCTGCCGTTCTCCCAGATCGGCGGGTTCGTGATCGGCGCCCGGGCGGTGACCCTGCATGGCACGTCGTGGTCGCTCGCCACTGCCTCGACTGTTGTTGACGTCACGGCTGAGTTCCTGGCCGAAGTCGCCTTCACAGCGATCGGCCTCGGGATCCTGCTGTCCCGCGCTCCGGACTCCAGTCTGGCTGTGCCGCTGGAGATCGGCCTGGCGCTGGCAGTGATCGCGGGAACGGCGTTGATTTGGCTGCAGCAAGGCGCTGCACCCGCCTTCGCCCGGATCGGCGGCCGTATCGCAGGCCGTTGGTTTGGCGCCGCACAGGAACGCGCCGAAGTTCTGCAAAGCGAATTGTCCCTGATCTACGGCCACCCGTTGCGGTTGGCCCTGAGCTTCGCCCTGCATCTGATCGGCTGGATCGGTACCGGCATTGCCGGCTGGATCACTTATCGTGCAGTCGGCATGCCGATCGACTTCGACGATGCTCTGGCGATCGAGGCGCTGCTCAGTGCCTTGGCCGCCATCGCCTTCCTGGTGCCTGTGAATGCCGGGGTCCAGGAGGCCGGCTATGCTGGCTTGGGTGCCATTTTCGGTGCACCGCCCGAACTCTCGCTTGCGGTCTCGCTCGTTCGCCGCGGGCGAGATCTGACCGTCGGCATCCCCGTGCTGCTGATCTGGCAGTTCTTCGAGATGCGGCGATTGCGAGAGGTATCCCCGGTGCCGCGAACCGGGGGCGACTAGCTCACCAACAACGCATCATCTTCCGCGTCGGAATGCAAATAGATCCGTCGCGTTGCGGGCCGGCGCCCGCTGGCAGCGGGGTTCTATACGCGAACCGCGTCAGCTGTGTGAGGTGGTTGACCCATTTCCACAGCAAGCGCGAGATGCCGCGCCGAGCGGGGCTGCTCGAGGAGCCGGATGAGCGAACGGATCGAGATGCAACGCCAGGCGCCAGACCAGGACCTGCGCGCGGGCGGTGTTCGTCATCTCTTGACGCATGCGCCACGCCTGCTGGCTGCCCTGCTCGCCGGGTGCCTCGCAGCGGCTGTCATGATCAACTGGAACCGCTGGGTGGGCGCGCGCGGTGCGCAATGGACCGACGACGCGAGCGTGGTGGCCGATCTGACGCCGCTCTCGGCGCAGGTCGCCGGTCACATCTCGGCGGTGCTGGTCAAAGATTTCCAGGACGTGCGCACGGGCGACCTGCTGGCACAGATTGGTGCCGCACCGTTCCGCGCGCAGGTAGACCAGGCGGAAGCCAACGTTGCCGCGGCACAGGCGGCGATCGCCAATCTGCAGGCGCAGGAGCGGCTGCAGGCGGCCAACATCGCGGCGGCGCAGGCGCAGTTGGAGGGCAACCGCGCCACGGCCGTCCGCAACAAGCTTGAGGCCGATCGCCAGCGCAAGCTGCTTGCCACCCGTTTTGCCGGCACCGAACAGGCCGTGGAACAGGCCGACGCCGCAGCCAAGCTGGCAGATGCGCAGGTGATGCAGGCGGCCGCCAACGTCGAGGCAACGCAGCGGCAACTCGACGTGCAGCACAGCCAGGAGGCGCAGCTCACCGCGAGCTTGCAGGCGGCGAGTGCGGTGCTTGAGCTAGCGCGGATCAATCTCGGCTACACCGACATCCGTTCGCCTATCGACGGCATGGTGGGACAGCGCCGTGTGTATCCAGGCGAATACGTCGGCATCGGCAACCAGGTTATCGCGGTCGTGCCGCTGCACCATGTTTACGTCATCGCCAATTACAAGGAGACCCAGCTCACCTACCTGCAGATTGGCCAGCCGGCGGATATTCGTATCGACACCTTTCCGGACGTGGTGCTGCATGGCCACGTTGCTTCGTGGTCGCCGGGAACAGGATCGCAGTTCGCATTGCTCCCGCCGGACAATGCCACCGGCAACTTCACCAAGGTCGTACAGCGCATACCGGTGCGGATCGACCTGGATGATGGCGACCGATTTGGCGATCGATTGCGGCCCGGAATGTCGGTGGAGGCGACGATCCGTACCGATGCGCCGGGGCGCACGATTGCGCGGTGAGCGACGTTCTACTCAGGCTGGCGCCGGCGCCGCACCATGTTGCTGCCCCATGTCCGGCTTGTCCCCGTCCGGTCATCGGTCTCGCTGCGGTGCTCCTCGGCTCGGTCATCCCAACGCTCTTTAGCCGGATCACCACATTTGGGCTGGCTGATCTGCGTGGCGCGGTCGGCGCCGGCTTTGATGAAGGCGCCTGGATAACCACGGCGGCGACGGTCGGGCAGATGTGCGTCGGGCCGCTTGCCGCATGGCTCGGCCTGGTATTCGGCCCGCGCCGAGTGCTGATGGTCTCCGCTGGCGTTTTCGGATTGACGTCCGCGCTGATCCCGCTCTCTCCGAGTCTGGCCTGGGTGTTGGTTGGCCAGGCTGTGGCCGGACTGAGTTCGGGCACCTTCATTCCCTTGACCATCGGCTTTGTCCTGCAAAGCCTGAAGCCGACACTTTGGCCGTACGGCATCGCTGCGTACGGACTGAATCTGGAACTCTCGCTGAATGTACCGGCCTCGCTGGAGGGCTGGTATATCGACCAGCTCTCCTGGCACTGGATCTTCTGGCAGGGCGCGTTGCTGTCGCTGCCGATGTTGTTCTGTATCCATCGCGGCATGCCGCGCCAACCGGTCAACCGCGATGCGCTGCGCACCGCCGATGGCTGGGGCATGTTCTTTGCTGCCTCAGGGTTCTCGATGCTGTACGCCGCATTGGATCAGGGCAATCGGCTGGGCTGGCTCAATTCCGGCACCGTCGTCGGATTGCTTCTGGGTGCAGGCGTGCTGATCGCCGCCTTCATCGTGCAGGTGTTCGCAGCCGAGCACCCATGGATCATGCCGCGCTTCCTGTTGCAGAGAAACATCGCGCTGCTGATGTCGATCCTGGTGCTGTACCGCTTCATCATCCTGTCGACCAGCTACGTCACACCGCAATACCTCACCACAGTGCAGAACTTTCGCTCGCTCGATGTCGGCAAGGTGCTGGCGTGGATTGCGCTGCCGCAGTTTCTGTTGGCACCAGCCATTGCGGTCCTGCTGCGCTGGCTGGATCCGCGCTATCTCCTGGCGGCCGGGCTATGGTGTGTTGGCATCGCGTGTTTCATGGCGTCATTCATCACCAAGGACTGGGCGACAGATGACTTCCTTGCCTCCCAGGTGCTGCAGGCATTCGGCCAATCTGCTGCTCTGATCTCGCTGATCCTGTTCGCGGTCCGTCACCTGCGCCCGGCAGATGCGATGACGTTCGGCGTGGTGCTGCAGACGGCGCGTCTGCTGGGGGGCGAGGCGGGCACTGCGTTCATGCAGACCTATGTGCGGGTGCGCGAGCAGGTCGATTCGAACCTGCTTGGGATACACGTGATGTCTGGCGCCTCCGATGTCGTGGAGCGGCTCGCGGCCTACACGAACGCGGTTGCGTCGCGCTCGGTCGACGCGACGGGGGCCGCATCGCGTGCTGCCTCGCTGCTGGCGCAGGCGGTTCGCAACCAGGCGAACGTGCTGTCCTATCGTGACGGCTTTACCATTGTTGCCATAGCGGTGATCGCAATGTTGCAGATGACCGCCCTGCTGCGTCCAGCGCCGACACCGCGCTGAAGCAACAAGGCTGCCGCGCACGTCCGGCATTGGCCGAGTTCACCGCAGCTTAACTCGACCGAGGTACATGCTAGGCGGCGAGCCCAATCGTACGTCTGCCTTCGCCGCGCGAGACGTCCGATACGCACACACAGACGTAGGCTGGTAATCGAAGCTTCCTATGGTCACTCGATCCAGTCCGCAGCGAAACCGGGATCGCACTCTGAAGGCTAGGCTATTCAAGCGCCTGAGGGCGACCGAGGCCGAATGCCACGCCACACGCCAACGCGCTCAAGATCAGCTCGCGGCGGTCGCCGCGCTGGGCGAGGCGGCCTCATTCCTTTCGGGAGATTTTGAGGCTTTTGCGCGCGAGGTTACCGAGCAAGCAGCACGCGCGTGCGGCTGCGAGCGGGTCAATGTCTGGCTGTTCAACGATACCCTGACCGAACTCCGATGCGTCGATGCTTATCAGGCGAGGCCTGCCTGTCACGCGAATGGCGCGGTCCTGCATGAGGAGCAGTTCGCGGCGGAGTTCGACATCATCAAACATGCGATCTACGTCGATGCGAGCGATGCGTTGACGGACCCGCGGACTGCTGGATACCGCGACGGCTACCTTGCCCCGCTGGGCATAATGTCCATGCTGGATGTCGCGATACGCACAGCGGCCGGATGCATCGGGCTGCTCTGCCTGGAGCACGTCGGGGTTCGGCATGAGTGGGCGTCCGATGAGATCGCCTTCGCCTGTCATCTGGCCGACAAGCTTGGACAAGCATTCACGAGTCAGGCGCTGCGGCAGAGTGAGCGTCGCCTGTTACTCGCCACCCAGGCGGCACAGATCGGCATCTTTGATTGGAACATCATTGAGGACAGGCTGCTGCTCGATGCGCGCACGGCCGAATTGTTTGAGACTGCTGGCCGGCATTTTGGCGGGACATTCGAAGACTGGCTGGCTTGCATCCACCCCGACGATCGTAGCCAGTGCGCACGGGCGATAGCCGATGGCGTCAACACAGGCAGCAGCTTCACGCTTGAGTTTCGGGTCGCCAGGTCGAATGGAGAGGTCCGTCATCTGGAGGGGCAGGCACTCGTTCAGCGGGACACAGATGGGCGGGCAAGCCGGGTCGTTGGCGTCAACTGGGATTGTACCCAACGTAAACTGTCGGAAGAGATTATCAGACGTCAGGCTGCTCAGTACGCGACGATGCTGTCGACCACCTCCGACGGGTTCTGGTTGCTGGATCGCGATGGCAGATTCCAGAGCGTAAACGAGTCGTACTGCCGGATGACCGGATATACCCGCGATGAGCTTCTGGAGCTTTGGATCGGGGATTTGGAAGCCACAGAGTCACTTGCTGAGATGGCTTCTCATATGGCGACCATTGCGACTGTGGGCTTCGATCGGTTCGACTCCAGGCACCGGCGGAAGGATGGGACCTTCGTCGATATAGAGGCAAGCGTCTCCTTTTGGAAGGAAACCAGCCAGTACATCTGCTTCGCAAGAGATATTACCATACACAAGCAGGCCGACAGGGCATTGCAGGAAAGCGAGGCGAAATATCGACATTTATTCGAGTCCAGTCGGGATGGCATGTTGATACTGGACCTGGCAACGGGGGGCGTTATATCGGCCAACCCGAGCGTCGTAGCTATGTTTGGACTGACCAACGAGCAGGAGTTCCTGGCGCGCACACCTTGGGACTTCTCTCCGGAACGACAGCCTGACGGCCGCCTGTCTATAGACAAAGCGCGCGAAGTTATCGCCAAGGCCCTGCAGAGTGGCCACCATTTTTTCGAGTGGGCTCATCTGCGTCAGGATGGCAGCACATTTCCCTGTGACATTCTCCTCACGCCGGTGATGCTGGGAGAGACGCCGCTGCTTTATTCAACGATACGCGATATTTCAGACCGAAAAGCCGCCGACGCTCAGATCCTGCAATTGGCTCATTTCGACAGTCTGACCGGGCTGGCCAATCGTGCTGCCTTCGCTCGCGCACTCGAAGCCATGGCGTCACAGGCGCGCCGTGACGGCCTGCATCTTGCCGTCCTCTACCTTGACCTCGATCGGTTCAAAGACGTGAACGACTCGTTCGGCCACCCGGCCGGAGATTCTATGTTGCAAGCGGCTGCCGAGCGGCTTCAGGCAACCGTTCGCAAGTCCGACCTGGTGGCGCGTTTTGGCGGCGATGAGTTTGCCGTTCTGCTCGGCGGGATGGACTGTGCCTTCGATAAAGAATCTGTGCGGGGCACATCAGATTCAACGGCAGCTCGACTTGCGGCGAGCACTGCCGAGCGAATCATCGCCCGGTTGAAAGAGCCGTTTATCATCGACGGGAACATCATCCACTCATCGACGAGTATCGGCGTGGCAGTATATGGCCCAGACACGCCGGACGCTGAGCTGATTCTCACGCATGCGGATGTTGCCCTTTACAAGGCAAAGGCAGAGCAGCGCGGTGGCTATCGGTTCTATTCCGAGGGAATGGATGCCGAGGCCCGGGCGCGCGTTCGCCTGAGCAATGAGCTACGCGAGGCCATTGCCTGCCAGCAGTTCTTTCTTTTGTATCAACCGCAGATCGACATCCAGACTGGTCGGATCGCAGGTCTGGAAGCTCTCGTCCGGTGGAACCATCCGCAGGATGGGGTTCTGACCCCCGCGCGGTTTATTGCTGATGCAGAAAGGGAGGGCCTGATCGTTCCCCTGGGGCGATGGGTCTTGCGAGAGGCCTGCCGCCAGACAAGAGCGTGGCTGGACGCTGGGCTTTCTCCACCACTGATCGCCGTGAACCTGTCTGGAAGTCAGTTCAAGACTCCTGTGGAGCTGGAGAGCGACATCGAGGCCGCGGTGGCAGAGGAGCAGCTGCCGCCTCAGCTGCTTGAACTCGAGCTCACCGAGAGCGTCCTCATGGAGGCGTCCCGTGACCATAACGAGTTGTTGCTCCGGTTGCGCGAGCGAGGCCATCGCCTCGCCATCGATGACTTCGGGACAGGGTATTCGTCGCTGGACTATCTCCGCCGTTTCCCGGTCGATAGGATCAAGATCGCGCAGAAGTTCATCGCGGAGATCGGTATCAATCACGGAAACGACGCGATTGTCAGGGCCGCGCTAGGGCTGGCGCACGAGCTCGGGCTAGTACCCCCCGTCGTTGATACTGCGGCCGATCTCTGAATCGATCTCTCCGGCAATTCCGGAGATGTGTCGTGACCGCGCAACAACCTGCCGTCAAGAAGTACATCGTCAAGCTTACCGCCGAGGAGCGTACTCGGC